>CAZGVA010000010.1:8049-27214 GCA_964528765.1 Candidatus Woesearchaeota archaeon
AGCTAAACCTAAAGTTGAAGAAAAGAAACCTGAAACTAAGGAAGAAGTTAAACCTAAAGTTAAAGAAAAGAAACCTGAAACTACAGAAGAAGCTAAACCTAAAGTTGAAGAAAAGAAACCTGAAACTAAGGAAGAAGTTAAACCTGAAGTTAAAAAAGAAAAAGTAGCTGAAACGAAGGAAGAAACTAAACCGGAAGTTAAAGAAGACGTTAAACCTGAAGTTAAAAAAGAAAAGTAATTTTAAATAAAATGTCAAAAAAACAAGGAAACAAGACAAAAGAAGGTAAAACCGGATTTTCTGCAGTTGAAGAATCTGCAACCGCAACACCTGCTGAAATTGTTGAAATAATTGGCGGTCTTGGAACAAGACAAGGTGGAAAACAAGTTCGCTGTAAAGTCATAGACGGGCGTGAAATTGGTAAAATTATGAGACGAAACGTTTATGGTCCAATAAGAATTGGTGATATTTTAATGCTTAAACAAACTGAAATTGAGGCACAACCACTTAAAGGAGGTCGAAAATGACTGAAGCAAATTCTAGACCTGATCAAGACTATTCTACACATTCTCTAGATGAGTTAAAAGAATTAGCTGACATTATTCCCTGGACAGATTTAAATGGTTCTAGAATAATACAAGTTGAAAGAGCAAACTCATATTTAAAAGAAGAATTACTAGCTATTGCAAGAATTGTAAATACATTTGATAATTCAGAATTTAAAGATCCATCTGTAAGATATGTAATTAAACTCGATGAAAGTAAGTTACCTGAAGAAAGACAATTTATTTTAGAAAGCATTAGTACTGAAACAGGTATAACTTTAGCCGCATTAGAAACTACTCTTGGAGGCAAAAAATAATGCCAAACTGTTCTTTTTGTAAAATAGATATTGACCCAGGAACGGGCAAGATGCTAGCTAAAAATAGTGGTAAAGTATTATGGTTTTGCTCACGAAAATGTGAGAAAAACATGCTTATCTTAAAAAGAAACCCTGCCAAATTCAAATGGGCTTCTAAACTTAAACAAATAGTTAAGAAATAATTTTATTTTTTAAATAAACCAAATTATTTAGTTTATATTTCTTCTAACCGACGAGTTTAAATAATTTAAGGTTCTATATATTAAATAAAGCATATGAAAGTAATTAGTCCAACTTTAAAAGAACGTAAACGTTATATACTGTTCAAAATACTTTCAGACAAGAAGATAGACAAAGAAACTATTGCAAAGCAATGCACTGACGCTTGCTTAAAGTTTCTAGGAGAATTCGGCTGCGCAGAGGCAGGCGTTCAAATGTTACCCGAGACATGGAATAAACAAACACAAACCGGTATAATAAAAACAGGTCATAAATGGGTTGATGAAACAAAAACTGCTCTGACACTAATAACTGAAATCTCTGGGCAAAAAGTTACGGTTTCAACTATCAAAACATCAGGAGCAATAGATAAGCTCAAATCAAAATAAAATGGCAGAAAAAATAATATATCAAATTCCAATTGTTGGGAGATACTTGCAGAAACGTAGAGATAGAACAATTGTTAAGGTAGAACGTGGAGATGAATATCCAATGGAAGTTAATTTATACTGTAGAAATGGTTCAAAAATAATGGTCATTTCAAATAAAAATTTATTAGACGGCGTTGGAATTTTGCCTCAAAGACGTGGTTCACAAATCGTAAGAAAAACATTTGGTGGACACAGTCTGAAGCAAATAACTACTGGCTTACTAAGAGAAAAACATTCACAATCAGTATTTTTACCTAAAGGATTAGGAGATTTACTATAAATCATAATTAAAAGGAGAAAAAGAAAATGCAATTTATGCCAAATCAAGTAATGGGATATGACCGAGCAATTACGGTCTTCTCACCAGACGGACGACTATTACAAGTAGAATACGCTAAAAAAGCTGTTAGTTTAGGCTCATTAGCCCTAGGAATCGTATTTAAAAACGGTGTACTTTTGATGGCTGATCGTCATAGAACTGATAAATTACTAATACCAAAATCTGTAAAAAAAGTTTTTACTATTGAAAATCACATTAATATGACTTCTGCAGGTTTTATATCTGACGCTAGAGTAATTGTTAAAAGATCTAGAATGCGCGCACAACAACATAAAATAACTTATGGCGAACCAATGGATATTGAAGGATTAGTTAAATATATTGCAGATCTTGAACAAGCCTACACACAATACGGCGGTACACGACCTTTTGGAGTATCTCTACTACTTAATGGTGTGGAAGCTAAAAACGGCCCTGCATTATTCCTTATAGAACCTAGTGGAATTTACTTTAAATATAAAGCTAAAGCAGTAGGAATGGGTTCAGAAGAAGCAGATAAGTTACTAGAAAAAGGCTACAAAGATAAACTCGATGAAAAAACTGCAATAAAACTAGCAATATCTGTTTTTAAGAAAATACTTGGTAAAGAATTTAATTTCAATCGTTTAGAAACTGCTGTCGTAACTGACAAAGGTACAGAAGAAATCGAATCAGAAAATCTAAATAAAATAAAATAAAAATGCAACAAACATATGATCGAGAAAAAATACATCTTAATATTGCCCGTCTAAAAAAAGGTGGGGAAAATTTTGAAGTAATTTTAGAAGATATTGACAAAGCATTAGAATTAAGACACGGTACCGACATAGATATTACTGACGCAATAAACGGTGATTTAGTTTTCAAAGATGCAAGAAGTGCGGAAAAAGCATCTGAGCACAAAATGAAAGAAATATTTGGTAGTGAAAATCATTTTGAAGTTGCTAAACAAATTATTAAAACTGGAGAAATTCAACTTTCCGGCGAACAACGAAAAAGAATACTTGAACATAAAACACAACAAGTTCTCAATTATATACAAAAAAATGCGTGTGATGCAAAAACAAAATTGCCAATTCCAGGACAAAGAATTGAATTGGCTATGAAAGAAGCAAAGATTCATGTCGACCCTACAGATAAAATTGATTACCAAATTGAAAAAATAATTTCAAAGCTACGCCCAATTTTAGCAATGTCTTTTGAACACGCCAAATTACGCTTAATCATACCTGCATCATCAGCAGGTCAGGCATATAGTGTAATAAAAAGCAAATATCGTCCATATAATGAAAAATGGATAACAGATGGCTCAGTTCAAGTTGATATTGAAATCGTAGCCGGAGAAAGAACAAATTTATTCTCATTAGCCAATAAATTAACAAATGGTGAAGTACAAATAGAGGAATTAAAATAAAATGAAAAAAACAGTAGAAAAATTACATGTATCTGACAGGGAAATAGTTACACCTGGAGATATATTAGCAGAAGGAATAAGTTTTTTGCCAAGTGGTAAAGCTATTCGTGATGGTGAAAATATAGTCGCGATTTCCTTAGGTTTAGTTAGCGTAAAAGGACGCGTAATAAAAGTCATACCTCTTGCTGGAAGATATGTTCCAAAAAGAGGCGATGCCGTTGTAGGTAAAATAGTTGGAATCGGCAGAAGTGCGTGGAGAGTAAATATTGACTGTCCATTTGATGCAGATTTACCAATTTCTGAAGCTTCGTCATCTTATTTAGATACTAATCGAAATCCTATGAGTAAATTTTTTGATATTGGTGATTTTATCTTTGCACATGTATTTGATATATCTGAACAAAGATACATTAAACTATCAACAAAACATAGACCATATCGAAAGCTATATGGTGGGATTATTATAGAAGTTTCGCCTACTAAAATACCTCGAATAATTGGAAAACAAGGTAGCATGATTAAAATGCTTAAGGAAACATCTGGTTGCGATATTTTAGTTGGTCAAAACGGTTGGGTTTGGATTAAAAACGAAGATCCAGAAAAACAACTAGCATTAATCAATGCAATTAAAAAAATTGAAACTGAAAGTCATACAAAAGGACTTACTGACAAAATTAAAAGTATGTTAAATATTAACGTTCAAGGAGATAAAAATGATAAAAATTAGAGACTTACTAAATTTAATTATTACACCTATGGAGGTGGAAAACTAAAATGGGTGGAAAATCTGATAAACCTCTGCTAAATAAAGGACAACGGCTTGATGGACGTGCATTCGATGAATTACGACCAATCAAAATTAAAGCAGGAGTAATAAAACAAGCTGATGGTTCATGTGAACTTGAATTTGGCGAAACTAAAGTTTTAGCTGCAGTTTATGGACCAAAAAAAGTTTTACCAAAACATCTTGAAAAAAGTGATAAAGCTTATTTAAGCGTATATTATTATATGGCTGCATTTTCAACATCTGAAAGAAACAGACCTGGACCAAGTAGACGTAGCAAAGAAATATCTAAGGTTATTAAAGATTCATTAGCACCTGCAATACATTTGGAAAAATATCCTCAAACAAATATCAGTATATTTATTCAAATTACAAACGCAAATGCAGGTACTCGAACTGCTGCAATAAATGCTGCATCTGTAGCATTAGTTGATGCAGGTATTGAAATGAAAGATATTGTAACCTCTGTAGCAGCAGGTAAAATTGAAAATAAAGTTGTACTGGATCTTTTCCAAGACGAAGATAACTTTGGTCAAGCAGATTTACCAATTGCAATAATGCCAAGAACAAAAGAAATAACTCTTTTGCAAATGGATGGTGATATGACTCCCGAAGAAGTAGATAAAGCAATTGAAATTAGTATAAAATCTTGCAAAGACATTGCTAAACTACAACGTCAAGCAATAATCACTAAATATAAACAAGATGATATGGAGACAAAAAATGACAAATAAAGAAGAAATAAGTTTAGTAGATTTTTTATCTAAATTAATGAAAAAGAACATACGAGAAGATGGTAGAAAATTACTTGATTATCGTAAAATCGAAATCAAAACAAATACTTTATCCCAAGCAAATGGCTCAGCAAGAGTTAAACTTGGTGATACTGAAGTATTTGTTGGCGTAAAATTGGGAGTAGGTACACCTTTCCCAGATACACCTAACGACGGTGTCTTAATGGTAAATGCTGAATTAAATCCATTATCATCAAGAAATTTTGATATAGGACCGCCAAGTCCTGCAGCAATTGAATTAGCCAGAGTTATTGATCGAGCAATTAGAGAGTCAAACACAATTGATACTGAAAAACTATGTATAACACCTAAAGAAAAGGTATGGATGGTTTTTGTTGATATATATCCAGTAAATGATGGTGGTAATCTATTTGATGCAGGATTATTAGGTGCAATAGCTGCTCTTAAATCTGCAAGATTCCCTAAATATGATAAAAAAGAAGAAAAAGTAGACCATAGAGAGCTTACTAATGAAAAAATACCTCTAAATGATGAGCCACTTATGTGTACTTTTGGTAAAATAAAGGATATTATCTTTGTTGATCAAACAAATAGAGAAGAAAAAGTAGCTGAAAGCAGATTATCTGTAGGAATAAGCAAATCAGGTAATGTGTGTGCTATGCAAAAAGGTGGTGAAGGAACATTTACTCAGCAAGAAATAATGGATTGTATTAAACAATCACAGACTTTAAGTAAAACGCTGAGGAAATACATTTAACCAGAACCAAACCTTTTTAAATCGTAAAAAAGGTTCAATAAAATGCGATACACAAAATATGAAGAAGCCAGAATTATTGGTGCAAGAGCACTACAGATAGCCATGGGTGCACCGATTTTAATTAAAAGGCCAAAAGATCTTTTTGACACAGTAGAAATCGCAATTATGGAACTGGATAAAGGTGTTTTACCAATAACCATCAAACGTCCAAAACCGGTTAAATTTGACATTAAATTATAAAATGGAATCTAAAAATCTTACGGAAATTGATAAGTACTTGTCTGCAGGAGTTCATATTGGGACAAAAGTAAAAACTAAAAGCATGGACCCTTATATTTACAAAATAAATCCGGCAGGTCTCACAATTTTAGACGTTCAAAAAATAGATGAAAAACTTAAGGTTGCAGCGAAATTCTTAGCAAAATACAATCCAAAAGACATTCTTGTTGTCGGTCGAAGAGAAAATAGTTGGAAAGCAATTAAACAGTTTGCTAAATATACAAACATTAAATATGCAATTGGTAGATATCCGGCAGGCGTTATGACTAATCCACAATTAGAAACATTTATTGAACCAAAAGTTATTTTAGTTACTGATCCATGGCCAGATAAAAATGCAATTAATGATGCATTAAAAATAGGTATTCCAATTGTTGCTCTATGTGATTCTAACAATACTACTCGTGCAATTGATATTGTAGTTCCATGTAATAACAAAGGTGCAAAATCATTAGCACTTATTTACTGGATTCTTGCCAATGAATTTTTACATGAAACTGGCGAATTACCAAAAACCAAAACAATTAATGCAGAGCCAGAAAGTTTTGATGAATAAAATATCTAAACACTTTTATTTTATACCTTTATTCTTATTTTATGATAACAAATGAAACTACAGTAAAAGTTCTAGCAAAGGATATTATTATGTGTGATACTCTTTGGTCATCAATGCGTGGCTTAATGTTTCGGAAAGAGCTAAAAAAAGGTGAAGGTTTGCTAATTGATTTAAAAAAAGACACAAAAGCAGGTATTCATATGTTTTTTGTCAATTTCCCAATTGACATTGTTTGGTTAAATTCTGAAAAACGCGTCGTTGATTCTGCTAAAGATGTTAATCCAAATACAATCAAGACTCCTAAAAAATTTGCTAGATATATTATTGAGCTACCTAAAGGAATTTTAAATGATAAACCCGTTTCAATTGGAGACAGATTTACATTTTAAAATTAAAACATTTTACTTAATTTCTGCATTAGCATATCGAGTTTTTCTTTTTTTATACAATCTTGCTTAATTAAAACACTTAAAACTGAATGCACTGCGTTTTGACGCTTTTTTTCATAAGAATCTCTAACTAATTGTAAAATTTCCGCTTTCATTGGAGCACCACAATGATGACAATAATTACTATGCTCAACACATTTTACACCACAACGTTGACACCAAACCATATTATTAGTTAGTTAAGTACAATAAAAAGATAACGATACCCCACAGTTCATACCAATATTTATATAGTGTGAAAGACAATAGTTTAATGGTCGAGTTCGAAGGGCTAATTGGGACTATTCTAATTATTAAAATTATTGTATCATTATATACAATGATTTATAGTTATGATGTATTATTCCTTCATAGAAGATATAAAGCGCTAGGTCAAGTTATGACTAAATACATTAGCACACTTACAATGGGTATTTTTATAACCGTTGGCGCTTTTGCACTTAGTTCCTTTGGAAAATTATATCCTTATGCAGATATTATACAAAGTCTAGGTATATTTGTAATTGGAACATATTTCAGAAAGTGCTTGCATGAATTCTTCACCAAACCAATTCATATGCATAAGTAAATCTTTTAAACTGACTTATTAAGTAAACTATGGTAAAAGAAGATAAAAATGAGAAAATAGGGTTCCATAAAGGAGCGCTAACAACTTTGTTAAAAGAACATCAAGAATTAACAAAAATGGCTTCAATTGTAGAGCAATTAGCTAAAATGCATATTGAAGAACTAAAAAAATTAGGTGTCGATATAACAACAAAGACTGCAAGCAAATTAGATGATAAACTTTAAATGGTAAAAATACACTGCCTTGGCGGATTTCGTGAAGTAGGAAGAAATGCGGTACTAATTGAAGGAAAAACAGAAAAAATTCTTTTTGAATATGGTTTTAAAATTGACGGTAATTTATCACCGCTTCCGCTAAACATCAAACCTGATGCAATGTTTCTAACACATGGTCATTTAGATCATTTAGGTTCAATTCCAATTTTATATAAAAAATGGAATTTTCCAATTTATGGAACAGCACCAACAAAAGATGATGCAGAGATGCTATTGAAAGATAGCTTGGAAATTGCTAGAATAAATAAAACTCCTCGCGAATTTACATCCGGACATGTAACTAAAATGATGGGAAATTGGCGAAGTGTCAGATATAATCAAAAAATAAAAGTAGGAAACTCAACAGTTGAAGTATATGATGCAGGACATATCGCGGGATCTGCAATGTATGTTCTAAACATGGATGGCAAAAGAATTCTATACACGGGAGATTTCAAACTTGACGCTACACGAATGGTCGATGGTGCAAAAATAGATGTAGGAAAAATTGACATTGTATTAATGGAAACAACCTATTCAGCTAGAGCACAAACTCCTCGAGACAAAACAGAAAAACAGCTCAAAGATATTATTGATCAAACTATTTTGAAAAATGGTATTGTACTGTTACCAAGTTTTGCACTTAGAGCACCAGAGATTCTTCTCGCATTAAACCAAAGTAATGTTCGAGTTCCAATTTATTTAGATGGTATGGCAAAAGCTGCAACAGATATTGTATTAAGACACCCACAGTTTTTAAGAAACTCCTTAGCACTTAAGAAAATTATGGTAAAAGTTAGAAAAATTCAAAGGCATGAGGAACGCACAAGGATATTAGATAAGCCCTGTGTAATTGTAACAACTGGCGGTACTCTGGATGGTGGACCAATTGTTCATTATCTAAAACAGCTATATGCTAGAAAAGATTGTGCATTAATTTTAACAGGATTCCAATTTCCAAAATCAGCTGGAAGCTATTTAGTAGAAACTGGACGATATGTAACAGAAGAATTTGATCTAAAGTTAGGGATGCCACTTCACAAACTTAGTTTTTCAGGACATGCAGACCGAAACGAGCTATTAAGATTTGTGCAGAAAATTCGCCCAAAGCAAGTTGTTTGTATGCACGGTGATCAGTGCCAAAGATTTGCAACAGAATTAAAAGGCAGATTTAATATTGAAGGTATTGCACCAAAACCTGGCGAAGTTTTGACATTATGAAAACCTACCAAGGTACAATAATTAAAGAAAGTTTAAATGATAAGAGTATTTTAAAATAATTAAAACTTCAATTTCTAAAGTTACTCTGCATCATAAAACTCCTTGGATAAAACAATGGACTATGCACATAGTTTCCATTCCAGAAAACAAAGGAAAAGAAATTGCAGAAAAGGTTAGTAAGTCTTTAGATCCAGATCATAATTGGTATGCTGATTTCAAATCAGAAGATAAACATTATGTAATTTTCAAAAACAAAGTTTTCCACATTGATCGAACAAAAGAAGGCTATGTCTAAATAACAAAATACGGTGCAAAATTAGGAATACCTATTTATCAACTTGATTTCTCTCCTGAAATCAAATAGATTTTTATATCTCTTTGAATAAATAGTTCATGCAAATGGAATTTGTCTTGTTTGTTCTCGGAATTATTGGTCTATGGTTAGGTGCTAGTACAACAATCAAAGGTGCAACTGCTATTGCTCGCAAGATGCACATATCTCATCTTTTTATTGGATTAACGGTCCTATCTCTTGGAACTTCCTTACCTGAGATTTTCACACACATTGCATCTAGCTGGAAAATACTAAATGGAATCGAAGCATCTGGCGTTGCAGTTGGCACAAATATTGGTTCTAATATAATTCAAATTACGTTCATAATGGGTATGCTTGGTTTGTTCGCAGTTATCAAATCTTCTAAAAAAATTCAAAAACGAGATGGTCTTGTCATGCTTGGTTCAATTGCACTTCTATGGTTATTTGGATTAAATGGCCATATATCGCGTTTTGAAGGTATACTTCTTGCTGCATTGTATATCGTATATTTAATTTGGATTATGCGGGATGAAAAATCAATTAAAGAATTTATTAATCCACATCATAAACTTTTGAATAAAAAGCCTAAAAAACATATTGCAGTTGATTTGAGTCACATAACCATTGGAATTATGATGCTTGGAATTTCATCACAATGGGTTGTGGAAAATACACTCTTCTTTGCTAATAAATTTGGTATTGAACAAACATTTATTGGATTAATAATAATTGGTATAAGCACAGCTTTACCTGAACTAACAACTGCAATTCATGGAATTATGAAAGGCGCTAAAAGCATGTCTCTTGGAGTTTTGATTGGTTCAAACATAACAAATCCAATGTTAGCACTTGGAATAGGCGCAGCAATTTCTGGTTATAAAATTGCTAGCTCAATAACTTGGTTTGACATTCCATTTTGGTTTGGAATTTCTGCACTAGCATTATTATTTTTCCAAAGAGGTCATAAATTACATAAATCTGAAGGAGCATTTTTGATATTGGCTTATGTTGCTTATGTTGCATACAAAATTTATGGGATAATCTAAAACTTTAATAACTAAAAAAAATTCTAACATTATGGGAAACGAACATTTATCGCGTGATGACGAAATACCGCAATATATTAACGACGCTAAAAAACTTATGCGTGACGTAACTGCACTCCGTAACCGATTACCTGAATCTCCGGAATTTCTATATGAAGCTAGAATACTAGCCGATCAAAATAAAGAAGTAATACCTGATTTAGAAAAACATGCTAAAAAAGATGGACAAGCTAAAAAATTATTAGATAAAATATACAATGCATTTCCACCATCAACAATCTAAAATAATTTCTCAACATCTGCTATCTTTTTAGTCTTACATACTCGTAGAACTACTTAGAATTTTTTAGCTAAAAAGTAACTTTTTTATTATTATCCCTCCTTAGTTAATATGGTTGATTATTATTTAGAGAATCCAGAAAGACTAAAAGGTCAGCCAAAACTAACAATTGGAGAATATGCACGATCACAAGGAATTCTTGTTCCTCAAATTTTTAATACATTAGAAGAAGCACTTGAATCTGGCAAAAATGTTATTTTTAGAAGTGAACACCCACAGGAATATGATGGTGTTTCAGGAATATTAGATAGTCTCGATCTGAATGACACCGCTTCGTTCGAAAAAAGTATCAAAGGTGCCAAAAATATTGATGAAGTAAAAAGAAGATATTTTGTTAAATGGGCTTTTTATTTTACAAGAGATTACGAATCATTTTGTCAACATACTGGATTAGATGTAAAGGAATTTATTGAGCAAACTTCATTTTCTATGTGGGAAAAGATAAAAGGTGCTAATCAAACAATAATTGCAGATTCAGCAGTTGCAGGTCGATATCATATAATGACAAGAAGTCCGGCATTAGCTGGAGCTGAATCTAAATTAAATAACCACAGTTATGTTATTATCGATAATAATGAAGTTACGGAATTTCTAAAACCACTTTCTAAAGAATTAAGTGATCATCAAAAACTAATTAGTTTATATGAAAAAGTTAGGAATCTCGATAATTTTAATCCAAACCATTGTCCAATTATGGAATTCCAAACAACAATAGATGGAGAAAAAACATATTTCTTACAATATCATAGAACTAGAGATTTTTCACCAGCAACATTCACACTAGATAGAAAATTAGAAGAAGGTGAAATCGAGGCACAATTAGTGCGCGGAGCAACACCAAAAGAAGGATTAGATCTCACAATCACAATATATTATGGATCAGATAATGAAGAAGATGGCGCAATTGATTATCGCGTTGATGTATTATTTGGAGAAATAAATGTTAGAAATCGAAAATTACAAATTATTGGATTAGATGAATCAAAAGAATATCCCATGATTGACTTCACACTTGGACATAGAAAACGATCACTAGCATTTAAACCTGAAATTTCAATTGTACTTCCAAATGATATTCTTTTCAAAGACAACGAAGTTTTTTGTTCAGATAAAGATGATTCGCCAGATGTATTTTCTTTTTATGATGAAGCCAAAAAAGGACACAATGCAAATATCAGATTACATATAGAAGCAGATGGAGAACGAGCAATCATCAAACGAATATGATTATTTAGATGAATGATGAAAATACCTAACTTACAGATAATAATTTCTCAACATCGGCTATCTTTTTGGTCTTAAATGCTCTTAGAACTGCTTGCAGATCTTTTGGGTTTCTGAGCTCATACGGATTACTCGCAAATGTAGCAATTGAAATTGGAACCTTAAACTTTTGGCAGATTCGAATATTTTGCATAATCCGACCAATTAATAAAGATCGCTTCTTACCTTGCACTTTCAACAAACTAGAAAAATTAACAATATAAGATTTATTTGTATCTCTAGCTAACTTAGCTAAAACTTGGTTAAAATTACTTCTACGGTAGTGTGTATGGTCTCGACCTGTTGAGGTTTCAATATCGGTGAAGAATTTAATCCACTTAGCTTCCATTATCGCTCGAATAACACTCTCATCACTAGCATTTGCAATAACAAAGCGAGCATTTCGAGCCTTTTGCCGAGCTCGATTAATGTCTCGAACATTAATTGCATGAATAATCAAACCACATCCTGATTTTATTGAATCTAATTGATAGACAAAATTTAGGTCTGAATCAAACTCATGGGCTTGTTTTTTCAATATCGCCTCATTATTCTGAGGTAAAACTATATCTTGCATTAAATATCTATAAATTATGTCTTTTATTGTTTGTGATTTGGGTGAATATCCCTAAATCCGATTGCATGATCAACAAGTGCTTCTAAAAGTGATTTTACATTATTTAGACTTTGCATAAAAAGCAATACATCTGACTCACCGCCGCCCGTATTTGCTAACATCGAACAAGCCTTATTACCATTGAAAAAATAAGTAATTGTTCGCTCAACATATGGAACTCTCGCAAATAATCTATATTCAACATCTTCAGGTAAAAAGTGTTCAAAACCATATCTAATAGCTTCAATAACATATTCTTCAGCGAGACAACCATTAGCACCCACTTCATCAAATAACTTTGCACGAGGGATATGATGAAGCTTACGACTAAGATCATTAGTCGTTCTATTGGCTTTTATATTACTTTTTAATACTCGAGCAATGTTTCTTACTGGCTTAGTGCAATACATTAAATTAGTCTGATCAATTAAACCCTGATGCTGTTCAGTATCTGGTGGAGGGATAGTACATCCTGCACCATTACACGATACAAAAGCAGTTTTTATTTTTAGTGGCATTCTACTTTGATTAAATCTATGATTAACTGCAGCAACATATCCGGAAAAAAGTGCCTCATAAACCCTACGACTTGAATCAAGTTGGCCTAATTTATTAAATACGTGCTTATTTGCGCGAGTAATCTCAAAAATAACAACATGACTAAATCTATCGTGCATTTCATCCAAAAACCGGTAACTGCCGTTAAATTGACTCATTTATATTAAAAAAAACAATAACATTAAAAGATTATTAATCTGAACAAGCTACTTACGTAGTCCTCGACCTTTATTTCCGGCACTAGTTAATCCGCGAGAAGCCCTATTTGTATGAACTTTTTTGCAAATCCAGTTTAGAGTCTTATCTTTAAAAATTGAAGGATGATTTGGGTCCACCATAATAATCTCATACCATTCGCTCTTTGAATCATCTCCTACCCAATAGGAATTCAATACTTCAAGATTTGGATATTTTCTATTAGCTCGTTCTTCAGCAATACGTTGCTTGCTTTTTCTTACTGGAAGATTAAGCATAACATGTCTTTTTGGTCTTCGAGCATGATTTACAACAGGTCGTTTAGTTACTCCTTTTTTAATTCGTGCTCTAACAATAACAATACCTTGTTTTGCCTTATAACCTAATCGTCTAGCACGATCTAATCGCGTAGGTTTACTGACTCGCAATGCTGCTGGTTCAGATCGCCATTGAATTAAATGCTCTTTATAGACTATACCTAGGTTTTTCTTTGGTTTTTTCCACAGTTTTTGTATATATTTGTACATAATTTCCACCCCGTACATCAATTATATACTGATGTATAACAACCATTAAAAAGCTTTTTGTTATAGAATAATCAACATAGGTGTTATAAATGGGTGAAAAATTCAACGCAGGTAAATACTTGAAAATGGTTCTAGGACTTTTTATAATTACTGTAGGTGTATATAGTTATACATTAACATGGTTTGGTGGCACTCCTTGGTGGCATGCACTTGTTGACCTTATAAAAGGCGGATTTGGCTTAGCGGTTATGTCTGTTGGTCTAATAATTGCTGCAATCGGAGCTACTGATTAAGTCCTTATTTCTTTATTTTTTTCTAATTATTAATTAAATAAATAAATAAAATAAAAGTAAAGATTATTTTTTCTTTACTTTAAATCCGTAATTTGAAATATCGCCCGCTCGTGTTTTATTAGCTCTTCGACGTCGACTTATTGCTGTATGAACTGGTTTATATGGCTTCTTAACCTTTCCAGAAGACCTTTTCTTCATTAATAAGAAGATAACAAGTATAATTATTACAGATATAACGATAAACTGCGTTCCATTAGTTTTCCAATTCGTCGCTTTTATCTTATCCGATATTGCTGCTCCAAAATCGCCTGTAGGCGCAGTATCTTCCTCAGTAGAATCAATAACAGTTATGTCTTCATCATCGTCAGTATTTGTAGTATTTGTTGTGGTTTCATTTATGGTTTCATTTGCAGCAGGAGTACCTGTATCTCCACCGCCACCGCCTGGACTTGCAGGTGTTTCGGTTTCTTCTTCATCAGTTGTTGTAATAACCTTATACGCGGAGAAACCCATTGTTGTAGGAATCTTACAAGTTACAGAACTCGCTCCAACAGTACAATCCAGATAATCTGTAACTGCGGTACAACTCGTTCCATCTGTCTCGCAGTGGTATATTACGGCAGAGTCTCCACCTGTTGCCCAAGTTATTTCAACCCGATCAACACTCAACTCAAACAATAATGAATCCCATTTAGTTGAAGGCATTCCAATTAGATTTGTAGAATCACTACAAATAAAATCAGTAAAGTCAATATCCTGCGCTGCTTTAACATCTGCACCAACTAACACCATAGAATATCCTGCAGTACTACATTCAATTGTAATGTTAATATCTTTTGTCTGTGTCTGATCCACTTGTTGTGAATATATTTGTCCACCGGTTGCCCATGGCGTTTTAACCGTAAATCCATTTGGTGGATTCATATCAAAATAAAATGTTGTTGTTCCAGCCTCTGTAGTAAAATTAGAACATGCACTTGTAGCACAGTTATCACTTGGATCACATACATTATATTTATAATAATAAGTTGTTCCATTTGCTAAATCATATCCCATTGCATAATAATTACCTAGATAATTATCTATTGGCATACCGTGCCATAACTTATAATCATCATAACTACACCAATCACCGGAACAATAAGGATCTCCTGTATCATACAAAGTATAATTAATTGCCTGACAAGTGGAATCTTCTGCGTAGAAAAATACCGTTCCATTAGCCGGTTCATTTGTATCGAATTTAATAAATGCGCTATCGTTGAATGCATCTACCACGTGGAAAATAACACTTGGTGATGTTGTATCGCTTGCGTCATCAATATAATTAAATGCGGTTCCTGATGCACACATTGGTTTATATGTACACATTGGATCATCACAATCAGTTACACCATCAGCATTATTATCGATACCATCGCCGCAGTCTTCAAATGGGATAAATCCTATATTCTTAATAAACATACAATCTGGATCTTGACTTGGAGTAAGTCCATCGTTATCCATATCAATAAATCCAAAACAATCTTCCATCTTAAAGTCAATTGCGCCTGGTGTATAATAGAAAGGTCCTGCTTCATCCGTTACATTTGTCTCATTATATCCTTGACCCGCAGTAGCAACCATTACTCTTAAATCATTAGTCGAAACACCGAAATCGCTTTTCTGGAACATCAAGATATTTACACCATTGAAAATTCCATATTCAGGAGCTTCAATAGGTGGTGAAGCAAAACAACCATCATCCATAAACGTTAAACTTGTACTATCTGGACTCCAGACATTATTATCTGCATGAACACAACGATAAGTCATTTTCTGTATTTCATTATCCGTTCCATTAAAAGTTACAGATAAAACTAATTTATAATCAAAACCATCATAAGTACCATCTGTTGCAGTACATCCTACAGCAGAATCACCATCACTATCAATATATCTATAGAAAGTTCCATTAATTTCACCAGATAATTGGTCATAACAACCTGCCCAATCGGTTATATTATATACAGGTATTCCAATATCCATTGTTTGTGGATCATCCATAATACCTACTTGAATAATATCTAAGTGATCTAAACCATCTGCGTCTCCCGCAACATCTTCACCAATTGACGTTGGAGGTTTACCCATACTCATTCCACCCATCATCTGCTGCTCAAATAGTGGATCGCACCAGTTTGTTGTTGATGCACCAGCTGGCGCTGCATGATAAAAGCAAAGTTGTGTTTCATTAAGATGCTCAGGTAAATCTGAATACGAAGCATTGCCTCTAGAAGTACTGTTAATAAATGCTCCTTCATCTATAACAATTTCTGCTTCACATGCTGATTGATTAGAATCATCAAATTGATAACAGATATCCCACTCCATTCCAGGAGGAAGCATTAAACCACCTGCAGAAGAGCCTCCGCCTCCGTCAGAAGGTGGAGCCATTGATCCCATTCCAAATCCACAACTTGGATATTGAAGACAAGTAGCATCAGCACAATCTGCAAAACCATTTCCATCTTCATCACCTGGAACAGTACATAATTCTAGCGCACTTGGTGCAGTACCATTTGGTATACAAATCCATATTGCTTCGCTACTCATTGGATCTATTGCATATTCATTGGTCCAATTATGTCCATTATTATCACAATTAGTTTCACCGATACAAGGTATAGCATTACTCGCATCACAGGTCATAGCTTCTGCAACACCTGTTGGATCACACCAACCTGGACCCCAATTCATTGGGTCATCTACCCATGTACAATTATTTGCACTAGTATTACACATACCACTCTCAAAACAATCATAACAACTACTCTCACAATTTCCTCCGCCAAAGAAATCCATAGCCATTGGGAAATCACACCATCCCCATCGATTCATACTATCTTGTACTCCTCCGAAAGAAATAAAATTACATGTACTTCCGCCAGCAGTAGAATCATTACAATATGTCTCAGCAGCTAAAGCAGTATCCCAAGAAGTACCATTATCTTGGAATTCACAAGCCCAGCAAGAATCATTACACTGTTCGAATCCCACTCCAAATCCAAATTCGCACCATCCTTCAGAATTACCATATACATCAATTTCAACAGTATTCCAAATTCCTCCTGCAAATTGACAAGACTGTTCATCCATCAAATCTCCAAACTCAAATTCGCCAGTTCCTTTAGTATCTCCAAAACCACCACCACCAACATAATCAAAATCACAAATTCCTGTGCCAGTTAAATTCCAGACACAAGGCATAAAATAACTATTCTTTAAACTATCACATTCAGTTTCATTAGGCGCATCATCACATTGAGCGTAAGTTATCTCCTCATAGTTCAAATTACATTGCGATACACCTGAAGCACAGTATTCTCCAGTTATTGCAGTACTATCATTCCAATTACATCCTGGAAGAGGTCCGCAATCACACGCACTTTGAATTTGAATATCGCTACATTCCATGATATCGCTTGCAATATCTTGTACTGCCTCAACAGCTCCTGAATTTGTCCAAGGAGATTCGTGACCTTGGCACCAACCTTCATTATTATTATAACAAGCACTTGTATCATTCAAAATTTTTGTAGCATTACAATAACTACATCCCGTTATATTCGTACAGACATTTTCATTATAATCTGCAAACCAACAGTGAACTTCTCCGCCAAATGTTGCCATCGAGCAAGTACTTGTATCGGGGTCCCAATATCCGTCAGAATCAATACATGAATCTGCACCAGAAATACCACTAAATCCTGCATCAGTACAAGAACCTGACCAAGAACATGGTGGACCTACTGTAGCAAGATAATTACAATCACTTTCGTTAGTCATATCACTGCAAAAATCCATCATACAACAACCTGTAGGATCTGGACAGTATGGATCTTCTGCTTGCGTTTTCCACGTACAAATTCCCTCCATAAAACTATTATCTTCGCAATAAGTTTCATTTATTCCATTCCGATCCCAGCAACCGGGTTGAGAACAACATCCAATATCTTCTCCGCTCACAGAAGTACCATTTGATAAATAAGCGGCTGAAGGATTAATATAACACCAACCATTTTCATAGAACTCATTACTTACCCAAGTACAACCTAATGTAGTTTGAGCTTCACACGTAGATTTATCCCCATCATAACTCCAGCAACCTTGTGTATCACAGCATCCGCCTGAATCTACTGCACACCAAGATTCACCAGCATCAAACCAAACACAACTCAATGAATCTGAGGTAGCCTCACAATTAACTTGACTACCATAGTCCCAACAACCTGCTGCTGAAACACTTATGGCTAAAAATCCAATAAGGATGCTACTAAAAACAAAAAGGGATATTATTTTCGGGGTTATAATTTTCATTATGCTCATGCTAGTTTCCTAACTTATGTGTAAAAATACCGTTAATGATATATAGTTATAATTGAACACTTAAAAGTACTAAATTTTAAAAAATTAAACTATTCTTTAGGTTTTTTTGACTTAGAACGTGTAGTAATATTTTTCATATTAAATTTGTGTCCTTTGCCTTTACGCATATGATTTCTCAAATAAATCACACTAACACCTGTAATAATAATTGCAGAAACCGCTTCATTATATCGAGGATTGTCTACACTAAACTCCGAAACAGATTGACCAATAACATCTTCTTCCAATTCATCATTTGATGTTGTATCAATAGCAACCGTATTATTAGAAACAACAACATCTGGGCTAGTCGTAGTTGTAGCAGTACTACTTACACCTTCATTAAATAAATCTGAATCATCGTCATCATCATCGTCATCACCACCATCAGAACTACCTGCCCCATCGTCATCGTCATCATCATCATCGTCATCATCATTGTCATCATTTGAACAAGTTTCAGTTACTTCTAAGAAAAATTCAGTTGTAGCAACAGTATTTCCATCAGATAAATTAAGTTCTAAAAGATAATCTCCTGCAGAATCACAATCAAAATTTTTGTAAATAACGCCATTTTCAAAATTAAATGTATTATTACTTATTATATATGTTAAAGTATCATTATCCAGATTATCTATATATTGGCTAACATTATATGTCCAATCATTTTCAACAGCAGTATCATTTGGAATTACATCATTCCAAACCGGTGGTGCAGTATCATATACAGTAATATTC
>CAZGVA010000011.1:0-26890 GCA_964528765.1 Candidatus Woesearchaeota archaeon
TGGAAAGCATGTGCCTTCGGGTTTGCAGGTTCGAGTCCTGTCCCTTCCGCCATTTTTATCATTATCCCGGAGTAGGCTAAATAAAGCCGCTGCCGAGCAAGGGCAGTGTTTATGAGTTCAAATCTCATCTGGTCCATTTGCTTTCTAGAACAAAACGTTATAAATATACTTTCCTAGTTTTTATCATAAAAGCTCTAGATAGAGGTAAATAATATGAAAGAACCAGATAATAAATTAATATTTATCGGAACAGGTGGTGGCAGAGTTGTTATGTCTAACCAAATACGATCAGCAGGTGGTTTTGTTCTTAAATCAGGTAATTTTCAAATGCATATTGATCCAGGACCCGGTGCATTATCAGGTACAGCTAAAACAAAAGTTAGACCTGCAAGAACAAATGTAATTATTTCAACACATGAGCACACAGATCATGCAAATGATATTAATGCTCTTATTGAAGCTATAACTTTAGGTGGTATAAATAAAAAAGGAGTATTAGTATCTGTTAAATCAGTTATAGAAGGTACTGACAATGAAATTCCTTGGGTTCGAAATGATTGTAAGAACAATTTAAATGAAATATTCACCGTTGCGGTAGGTGATAAAGTTAAAATGAATGATTTAACCATAACTGCAACAAAAACAAAACATGATGTTGAAGATTGTATTGGAATAAAAATAGATGGGCCAGAAATATCTCTGGGTTACACATCAGATACAATTTATTTTAAAGAATTACATCAAGAATTCAAAGATGTTGCTGTGCTTATAATCAATACATTAAGACCAAGCAAAGATAAATGGAAAACACACATGTGCACTGAAGATGCAATTAAGCTAGTTGAAGAAGTTAAACCTGAATTAGCAATAATCACACATTTTGGACAAAAAATGTTAAACGCAAATCCCTTAGTTGAAGCACGAGAAATACAAAAAAGAACGGGTGTTCGAACAATAGCTGCACAAGACGGTCTAGAAATTAATCTCGAAGGATTATCACAAGGCCACGGTGTTCAAACAACATTATAATTAATTTTAGCCACGAATATCGATCAAATCTTTTTCAACAATACTTTTACTATCTACAAGAATCTTATTTTTAGGTATGCTATAAAATCCTTTATTTGGCAAATATAAAATAGCATTTTGTGGCGTAACTAATAAATGTGGTCTTAATGCAAACCCACCACTAATAAAAGACATATCACTACCTGAAAGCATGTTCAATGTAGTATTTACTGGGTGCGTATGACCTAAACCTTTTGAATGTTTTTTCTGAAAACTATCTGGTTTTGTAATTAAACATTGAACCTTAGCTGAACTTATATTTCCAACACCTTCGTTACCCGCATAAATACCATAATCATTGTTTTTATTAAATTCAAAATTTGCAACAAATCCTAATTCATGAGAATGACCTTCATCAACAACCTTGGCAAGTAATTCAGAAGCACCAAACAAATAAATATTTCTTGGTTCTACCCAATTAATCGGACTTTTTCTATAAAAATCTCTATCTGAATCAATAAATGATTCTTCGAGATGTACTTGATGTCGCTTATCTCCAACTTTTTTAGTATATCTAAAATGTGCAAGAAGCGTAGTTGCCTTTTCAATAGCATAATCATCCTGCAACAAAAAACTTCTTGAATCATCACGATTTTCAACGTTATCCAGTGCATCTGCAATATGTCTGGCTTTATCGATTTTAATGTATATGGCTTCCAACCTATGCTGTTGTTTCGATTCAGCAGATAATGCATCAAATTCATCTGCAACATATCTCAAAACTTTAGCAGAATCATTGGGAAAAATATCCAAATCAATTGCGTCACCCTTAACGCCTGTATGTGCTAAAGTAGGTAAAACATCAATTAATTGATCAATAATACGTTCATACATAAAATTATCTTTTAAAATAGGATCAACAACATGTCTTTGAAATGATCTAGAAAATAAAGATAATGCTTTTTGTTTTACGAGAGGGTCGCCTATCTCAAAAATATCGCCAAGTTCTGTATCATAAATTGACGGAATGCCTTCTGTAACAACGTTTTCAATCATTTATCACTATTAAATACTAATTTAAAAAGTTAACTAATTTAAAAATAAACTACTCAGACACGTTGTCTGAGATTTTTTCTTGTTGACCAAAAGCTAAAAAACTCCACCATGGTCGCTTAGTTACTTGTACAGTTCCTGTTTCAGCATCAACTTCAGCTTCTAAATTCAAATCAACTGGTACAATTCCTAAAAATTTTCCTGACCGATGTGCTTGTACAACATATTTATGTGCTTCGCCAACATTTTGAGGCTCAACAAGTTCAATTGTATCAAATACCGTGCCAAGAGCTTCTATTGCTTTTTCTGAAGCCGAATCAGGCATGATTTTAACACCTTTTTCTTCTGCAGTTTCACGTATTTGAGACATTAATTGCTCACGATCTATCGATTGTAATTGTGCTTTAAATTGCTCTTTAACTTGTGTCTTAATTGCATTTGCAGCTTCACTTTGTGCTAATTCGCGAACCCTTGTCTGAACTTGCTGTTGAACATTTTCTGTATCTATAGCAACTACACAAAGTTCCTCAGGATTTGATTTACAACCACATCCGCCTCCACCACCAGTTGCAGAAGCTCCACTTGAAGAACTACTACTGGAATAACCACATTTTTCAACTTGGGATCCATCTGAACAAATATAATATTTTGTACACCCATCGCCTGCATCAATTATATTTTCGTCTATAATCGCTACAGGTTCATCAACATCAATCAGATTGTTTATAGGAATCGAAGAAACAACGCTTCCGCCTCCGTCACCAACAGAATTGTCACTTGCATCGGCGTAAGTAAATCCAAATAATAAACAAATCATACCTACTAAAATTATCTTTTTCATATCAAATAATCAAAACAGCAGGAGATTATATAAATTTCTAAAAAATGATTAGCTTCTCAGCCAATCAAAAAAACATTCTAAAAAACCACGTATGCTATTTTCACATACTTGTTGATCTTGCGCATATGCCATTATTTGCGCATCAAGGTTTTGCGCGGATTGTCTTTGCACAGATTCATCAATAAATATAATGCCCGTTTCTACAACTTTACTTAAATCTTCAAAAACAAAACCATTATTTACATTATCGATATTATTTAATATTGTATTTATTCGAACAAAACTATCTTGCATATTTCCACCACCATGCGATCTACTTCGTCTACGTTTTTTTTCAGTAACGGGATCAGGTGACTGATCATCTTCTTCAACAATATCATCTTCAACAGGGACGGGAGTTTCTTTAATTAATTCATTAATATGAACCACTTGAGATCTACTCAAAGTATATCCGAGTCCAGAAATTTCTTGCTCAGCCTTATTTGAAAAAGTAATATCTGCACTTATTATATACGCATCTGTCGTTAAAATATCTGACAAAGGTAATTCTAAATCAAATGTATATTGTTCTCCTGCAGAAATATTCGGTAAAGAATATTCTTCCGTATAATTCAAATCCAAACTATATATACGCAACAAAATATCTGTTGCATCATATTCACCTACATTAAATATTTCAACATGTCCGATAATTGTATCTCCTGCAGTATATTCATCTTCGTATAAAATAATTTTATGGGTATAAATATGATAATCTGAAACAATAACTTCAAAAATTACACTTTCTTCAACAGTTACAAATTCTCCTAATTCATCTTGACCGGTTACAATCACATGTAATTCATGTTCACCTTCTGCAATATTTGCAGGAATATCTATCTCAAAATCTAAATCATCATCATCATTTTCTTCAATGTAATCTATAATCATTGTTTTATTAAGATCTAAACTTTCACAAATAACTTGTATTTCAATATTTTCCATATTTTGCGTTCCAGTTTCAATTTCAATTTCAATGTCAAATTCTTCCATACGATAAACAGTACGATCTAAATCAATATCAACAAAAAGTAAATTTTCTTCAAGTTCAATATTATCAATAGAAAATACCTCGGATAAATATATCGTACTATATTGTTCAGTAGTTTGCATTATAATATGATAATCACCGCCATTTTCAGGCCGAATATTAGTATCATCCATATAAATATCAGTCAAATCAAAAGTATATTCTTCAGCATCCCATACAACTATTGCAAATCTACCAATAGGGTCATAGATATGACCGTCTTGATATAAAATTAGGTTAAAAGTATCATTTGGTTCACAAATTAAATCAGCTACATCCCAAGTTATTGTTTCAATACCTGACCATTGTGCCTCATTTAAAGGTGAAGTCATTTCTAAGCTGAGTTTATCGCCTGAACAAATTCCTTGCGCTGAATTAAAGCTAATAGCTAAAAAAAGCATAGAAAATAAGATTAACATTATTTTTTTCATACCACTCCTATATAGTAAAATATAAAAAGGGTTTGATAACGCAATCTATACTAAATTCTTTTAAACTTTTGGTAGTTGGTATAATATGGAATTAGAACGTAAGCCTGATTTCAAGAAAATTGAAGAAAAATGGCAAAAATGGTGGGAAAAAGAAAAAATTTACAAGTTTAATCCCAAATCTAAATCTGAAATTTATTCAATAGATACGCCACCACCTTATGCTTCTGCAGATCATATGCACATGGGTCATGCATTAAATTACACTCAATTTGAAATTATTTCTAGATACAAAAGAATGCGTAATTTCAATGTTTATTTTCCGCCTTGTTTTGATAATAATGGTTTACCTACTGAAAAATATGTTGAAGAAAAATATAAAATATCAAAAACAGACATGAGTCGAGCAAAATTCCGAAAACTTTGTAGAAAAGAAGCATCAAAAGTTGAAGAAAAATACATTAAACAATTTTTCAAAGCATTGGGCCATGCTTATGATTGGGATTTACTTTATACAACAATTGGACCTGAAGCTCAAAAAGTTGCGCAAACTTCTTTTGTTGATTTATACGAAAAAGGTTACGCATACCGTGCAAAAGAACCGGTTTTATGGTGTACCTTTCACCAAACTGCATTAGCTCAAGCAGAAGTTGAAGATGCTAAAAGAAAAACTAAACTTAATTGGGTTTATTTTGAATTAGAAAATGGTAAAAAAATTGAAATTGCAACAACTCGACCTGAATTTTTACCTTCGTGCGTAGCTGTTTTTGTTAACCCTGCAGATAAAAGATTTGAACATTTAATTGGTAAAAAAATTAAAGTTCCTTTATTCAATTATTGGGTTCCAATTATGACTGACAAAGAAGTTGATATGGAATTTGGTTCTGGTGCAATGATGGTTTGTACTTTTGGCGATAATGCTGATCTTGAAAAATGGAGAAAATATAAATTGCCTCTTAAAATCTGCTTAAATAAAGATGGTAAATTAAATAAAAATGCAGGTAAATATGAGGGACTTTATTTAAATCAAGCAAAAAAAGCAATTATTGAAGATTTAGATGGATTTGGACTACTTATCAAACAAGATGACATTGAACAAACAGTTGGTGTATGTTGGAGATGTAATCGACCTATTGAATTTTTACCAACAAAACAATGGTTTATCAAAACTCTTGCTTTCAAAAAAGAATTAATTAAACAAGGAAAGAAAATTAAATGGTATCCTGCATTTTACAGAAAACGATTTGAGGATTGGACAAATAATCTTGGATGGGATTGGATTATATCTCGGCAAAGATATTATGGTGTTCCAATGCCAATTTGGTATTGTAAAAAATGTAGCAAAGAATATGTTGCAGATAAATCTATATTGCCCATTGATCCATTTGAAGTTAAACCTGATAAAAAATGTTCATGTGGTTCAACACAATTTGACCCAGAAAAAGATGTTTTTGACACATGGATGACTTCTAGTATGTCTCCTGAAATTGCAAGTAGATGGTTAACAAAACCAAAGCAATTCAACAAAATTATGCCAATGAGTTTAAGACCGCAAAGTCATGATATAATTAGAACTTGGGCATTTTACACAATATTAAAATCGCACTTACATTTCAAAGATATTCCTTGGAAAGAATTAGTTATCAGTAATTATGTTCTAGACCCAAAAGGTAAGGGAATGTCTAAATCAAAAAATAATGCTATTTGGCTAGATGATTTACTTAAAACATATAACGCAGATTCAATCAGATATTGGGTTGCAACAGTTTCATTAGGTAAAGATATGCCATTTAAAGAAAAAGATATTATACGTGGTTCAAAAATATTAATTAAATTATGGAATTCTTCAAGATTTATTTCCATGAATTTAAAGAACATAACTGAAAAACCAAAACTTGAATTGGCAGATAAATGGATTTTATCACGACTAGCTGAAACAACTAAAAATTACCTCAAATATTTTGATAAGTATGAAATAAGTCAAGCAAGAAGAGAAGTTGAAGATTTCTTTTACAGCGAATTTTGTGATTTTTATCTTGAAATGATTAAATACCGAATTTATGGTGAAGATAAAAAAAGCAAAGAAGCTGCTCAATGGACCTTAAATAAAACACTTTTTGATATTCTCCAAATGTTCGCACCATTTATACCACACGCAACAGAAGAAATATATCAAACACTTTACAAAAAAAGTATTAAAACAAAAAGCATTCATTTAACAAAATTCTCAACAGATTTACAAATTGATAAAAATGCAATTGCATTAGGTAAACAAGCATGTAACTTAATTTCAGAAATTCGCAAACACAAACAAGATAATAATATGAGCCTTGGCAAAGAACTAGATAAATATAAAATAAAAAAGAAACCAAAAGATTGGAAGAAAATCAAAGACACAATCCAAGGAACTATGAGAATTAAAGAATTTATCTAACTAAATTACTTTTCGAATACTAAATGAGTCTTCTCTCGCAACTGCAGGATTTACGACTTGTTTTGAACCAAATTGCCAACTACCTTCATATTGATCTGGAGAAATTGCTAAACCACTGTAACCAATCGGAATAGCTCCACCTTCATAGGTTTTTACAAATTTAATCTCACGCTCATTAATAGTACCTTCCGAAATAGTTGATACACCCATAGAATCAAAAATTTTACCTTGTAATAAATACACCTCTAATGCAACAAGCTCTTTTGAAGTTTGACCAATTACAAAAGGAAATGCGTCTAAAGGCTGTCCCTTTTGTTTAAATTCACCTTCAAATAAAATAGTTAATCCTTCTCTTTTTGCATCAGATCTCACCGCTTCCAATAAAATTTCAGAGATTACCATTATAGACCATAAAATTACACTTATTAATTATTTATTTACTAAATCAAACGGTTTTTAAATGTTTTTTACAACACTAAGTATGCTTTTTCCAATAATGTATACTAAAATGGGTCGAAAAAAATTCATGGAAAATGAAAATAGATTAGAACTTTTAAAGAATATAACTGAAACACCAGGTATAACTTTTGCAGATTTAAAAAGAGAACTCAACTTAGCAAATGGTTTAGTATCTTATCATTTAAATGAATTAGAAAGAAGACAATACATTAAATCAATTAGATATATGGGGACACGTTGTTTTTACAAAGCAGGTACAAAAATTATACTTATTGATAAAAAAATTGATTCAATCATAGAGAATATTGGAGATAATCCAGGTACAACTCAATCTAAAATATCTGCAGAAATTAAAATAACTAAACCCACAATAAAATCAAGAATTGATAAATTAAAAAAAAATGGACTTATTTCATTAATTAAAAAAGGTAGCTCTCAGAAAATAACACTCACACCTGATGGTGAAAAAAAATACCAAACACTTCAACAATAAAATTAATTATCCTAAAAGTTTATAAAGAAATTAAAAATATAAATATATGACACAAGCAAAACAATATATCACATCCACAGACCAGCAATATATTCAAATTATAAAACGAGCTTGTGAACAACTATCTGAATTAAATTTTCTAGATGTTTTAAACAAGTGTCTCGTTTATCGTCAACTTAATATTTCTGCAAATTTATTATACAAAGAAGGTCAAACTGAATTATCAAAAGAGATTGGTGGAAAAGTACTACATGAATGTCGTAGATTTAGAATAAATACCAATAATATAACTGATTTACTTCCTAAAAATCCGTAAGCAAACTTTATATTCTATATTTTATAGATCAAATATGGCTATTACTTCCAAAGAGCGCTTTAAACTGCGCAAAATATTATCATCTTTAGGAAAATATCGAGCGAGGCATACTGAACTTATTTCTGTATATATACCTGCAGGTTATGATATTAATAAAGTAAAACAACAATTAAGTAGTGAAGCTGGAACTGCTCGAAATATTAAATCAAGTGGTACGCGTAAGAATGTTCAAGATGCATTAGAAAAAATGATTCGTAATCTTGGATTATACAAACAAACACCTCCTAATGGTCTAGCAATTTTTTCAGGAAATGTTACAGAAAGAGAAGGGCAATCAGATGTTCAATTATGGGAAATTGAACCACCTGTGCCACTTAGAACTAAAGTATATCGATGCGATCAAACATTTTACTTAGATCCACTTAAAGAATTCGTATCTATAAGAGAAGCATATGGATTAATTGTAATTGATCGACAAGAAGGAAATATTGCTATGTTAAAAGGCAAATCAATTATTCCTATAAAAAATTTTGATTCGGTTGTACCTGGCGATACTCGAGCAGGAGGTCAGTCTGCTGCACGATTTTCACGAGTTCGACATAACATGCTTAAAGATTTCTTTAAAAAAGTAGGTGACGCTGCTAATAAACAATTTTTAGAAAATACTGAAATTAAAGGAATTCTTCTAGGTGGTCCTGGTCCAAATAAAGAAATGTTTCTAAGTGGTAATTTTCTACTAACACCAATTAAAGAAAAAGTAATTGGCGTCATGGATACAGGATATACTGGAGCGCAAGGACTTGAAGAATTAGTAACTAAATGTGAAGATATTTTATCTAAAGAAGAAATAATAAAAGAAAAAATTGCAGTAAAACGATTTTTAGATCTTTTAGCAACAAAAACGCAATTTGTTGCATATGGTGAAGAAGAAGTTAGAAGAGGTATAAACATGGGTGCAGTAAAAATGCTTTTATTATCTGAAGAAATTGATGAGAACAAAATTGAAGAGCTTGCAGACAAATGCGAAAAATTCAAAGGTGAATGGCTAGTAATTTCAACAGATACTACTGAAGGTGTTCAATTAAAAAATCTTAGTGGAATTGCTGCAATCTTGCGATATCCGCTACCTTAGTATGTTTAATCTTCTAAACTAAACCTTTAAAAAACTAATTTCATAACATAAACATGATTAAATCAGATTTATCAGTGGATAGTTTAGAATATTCTTTACTAGATCCCGTTCCAATTGAACAATATAATGTTGATGATTTAAACAAACCAACCCAACAAGATTCATCAAATGAGTTATTAAAAAAAGAAACACTCTCAGATTTAGTTCAATCAAAACCCTTTATTGAAGATTTACTAATCAAACAACCAAATGAATATGATATAATATCTGATGTAATTGAAGAAAAATTAGTTGAACAAGGTGAATATAAAAATCAAGGTGATTTAGCACAATATATTTTCAAATTATACCAAACAATGGATGATGATTCCAAAGAAGCACTCAGTAATTATCAAAAAGGATATCTTCCAGAAAATGTAAAATTAGTTTTATGGTATGATTCAAATAAAGATGTTTTAGGATTTACTACATTAACAAAAGATGATAATGAAGTATTTATACCAATGCAAGTGGGTGGAAAAACTAATGCAAGTATCCATGGAGTATACATGTGGGAAGTAATTGAACATGAAAATGGACATAATAACCCAAACAGATATGCACCATTTGGATTAGAAGAAATGAGTTTAAGATCGCATCTTAACCAACCACAACCAACTTATCAAGAAGGAATACAAAATATGCTAGATAATTCTCCGTTTAGTCTTAATAACAATTATTGTGGAAAATGCAGCTAATACAAAAAGACTTATATAAACTTCGGCGTATATTCTTGAATTGGTGAGTATTATGGTCCCAGATATGATTCAAGAAGAAATTGGAAAATTAAAAGAAGGTCGTTACATTGTCATTGATAATGCAGCATGTATTATCAAAAAAATGCAAAAGTCTGCTCCAGGCAAACACGGCCACGCAAAATATCGTGTCGATGCGCAAGATATTATTACAGGAAATAAGAAAGTTATTATGATGACAGGTCATGCCCGTGTAGGTGTGCCAATAATTGATAAATTAAATGCACAAGTTCTTTCCATATCTGGAAAAATTGCGCAAGTAATGGATATGAAAACGTATGAAACATTTGATTTAGCCATTCCCGATGAATTAAAAGACAAAGTTATTGATGGAGCAAACCTAGTTTATTGGAATATTATGGGTCAAAAAATCATGCGAGCAATCAAATAGTTATATTTATAAACCAACAAAAAAGAGTTTACTATGTCAAAAATACCTGAAGCTGTTGCAAGAATGTTTGGAAGAAAATGGGTCTGCAAAAAGTGTAAAACTGTAATGAAAGCAGATGGAACCAAAGTTAGAGATAAAAAGCTTATTTGTAAAAGATGCTATGGTAAAAACTTTAGACCTAAGAAAAAGGAAAAGAAGACAATAAAGTAAATTCTTAAAATAAGAACTATTTTTTAATTATATTGATTTAAATTCATATTCTTCTACTTTGTAAAAAACTGTATTCTAAAGTATTAAAACAACTTTTATAAAGCACGTATTCTGATTTATGTATGGTTAAAAAAGTGGAAATGTTACCAACAATGAATATCGGTCTAATCGGTCATGTTGATCATGGTAAAACCACTCTTACAAAAGCACTTTCCGGAAAATGGACAGACACTCATTCTGAAGAACTAAAACGTGGAATTACAATTAAATTAGGTTATGCGGATATTGATATCAAAGATAAAAAAGGTAATGTTATACGAAAAGTTTCTCTTGTTGACGCTCCCGGACATGAAACGCTTATGGCAATAATGGTTTCAGGTGCAGCAATTATGGATGCAGCGATTCTTATGATTGCTGCAGATGAACAATGCCCACAACCTCAAACAACTGAACATTTAGTTGCGTTAAAAATTCTTGGTATAAAAAATATAGTTGTAGTTCAAAATAAAGTTGATTTAGTTACTGAAACACAAGCTAAAGAAAATTATACGCAAATAAAAGAATTTGTCAAAGAAACTCTTGGATTTGAAATTCCGATAATCCCAATTTGCGCTCAAAAAAAAGTTAATATTGACTATATTACTGAAGCAATTGAAGAACTTATGCCTGCGCCAGAAAGAGATTCATCCAAAAATCCTGAATTTTTAGTTGCAAGAAGTTTTGACATCAATAAACCTGGAACTGAAATACAAAAATTAAATGGTGGAGTTATTGGTGGTGCAATAACTGAAGGTATATTTAAAATCGGTCAAGAAATTGAAATATTACCGGGTATAAAAACTGAAAAACAAAATCAAATTACTTGGGTACCTATTAAAACAAAAATTAAATCAATTGTAGTTGGTTCTACATTTATTGATGAAAAAGGTCCTGGTGGTTCAATTGCATTTGAAACAGAATTAGATCCTTTTGTAACAAAAAAAGATGGTATTGTCGGTTCAGTAATTGGAATACCTGATAAAATGCCTCCAGTACATGATGAATTTGAATTAGAAGTTACTTTATTCGAAAAAATACTAGGTATAAAAGAAGATATACCTGTAGAAGCAATTAAAATGAATGAACCAATTATGATAAATTCCGGAACTGCCACAACTCTTGGAATAACCACACACACAGCAGATAATAAAATTAAACTTAATCTTAAAAGGCCAATATGTGCAAAAATTGGTAGCAAAGTAGCGATCTCAAGACAAATCAAAGCAAGATGGCACTTAATTGGTTTTGGAATTATTTTATAGAATTAACGTTTATCAGAAGCTTTTTAAAGTAATCACTACATGAGAGTATATGAGTATTGAAATACCGCAGATTGAGTCTGAAACAAAATTTGTTCTTAGAAGAATTTTTCCAACGTTATCCGAATGGGCATCAAATGCAAAAAAGGATGATAATCATTTCCGGATATCATATGATTCATATTATCCAGTAAGTCAAAAAGAAATAGCTGACTGGAGTCAAACACATGAATTAGAAAACGTAATATTTGGGGATTTAGAAAAGGGAGATTTATTTAAAATACAATCAACCACAATACCACAAATAGGTGATATCAATATTAATTATAAAGAAACAATAACAGCGGGTATGACTTCCAAATTAAACCTTTCTCCAATTAGAGCTCCCGAACAAGTTAAAGATAGATTCGGATACAATATAAATAAATATCCTATTTCAAAGATTGTACCATTTTCAAAAAAAGATTACGATGAAAGTACATTAGTCATAACCCCTCATTTTTATTTATCGTCTGAAAGCCGCAAAGATAGATTATACAATGCTTTTGTATCTTTGGGTTTTTACATTTTTGACAAATCAGGATTACCGATAGTTAGTAAAATACCTGGAACAGGTCCAAGACCAAATTATGAAAATGACTTATCAATTTATTCACCATATTCTCCAATAAGTATCGACTGTTGGTTTAATACGGATATTAAAGAAAATGGAGAAAATTCTTTAAATATTGATATGTTCAGAGATAATGCTTCAATGATCCACGCAAAAGTACACCAACCTAAAAAACTAAACTCATTAGAAATTCCACAAAATGACAAATTAAGATTATTTTTCCATCAAATTTACAATCTTATGCATAAAAGTTCCAAAAATAACTCAATACCCTCGATTATAGATATTACTAATCAAGAACAAAATTTAAGAGAAACAATACATATTGAAGGTCCGATAAATCCAGAAGACACTTATCGCGTTTTAAGAAAAGTTAAACAAGCTGAAGATTCTGCTAAACATTCTGGAGAAGATGTGTTAAAAGATATAGATCAAATAATTAGTCTTACTGGAGATCTTTTAGCAGGTCCAATTAAATTAAAAAGACACGCCATACCTTTTGAAGTTCATCCTTTTGAGAAACTAAAAATATCTTCTTAAAAAATATTCGTTTCTATCTGAAATAGAAAAATAATATTATCAATTCAAGTTATCAAACAATTAGAAAAATTATTTAAGTTCTTTATCTTTTATCCAAGAAATATCATTTTCGTCAAAAATACGTATTAGTTTTTGTCTTTGGCTTGCCGTACATCCGTTCCATTCAATAACTGCTGCATTAGGTTTAGGTTTTGTTGTAGCAAATGATTCTAAAATAACTTGTTCTGAAACTTTATCTAATTGGTATTTTGGACAAATATGACCAAATGCTAGCACTTTATCAAATACTCTACGTGTAAAAGTTGGAGCATAATGCCCACCACCAAAACCAACATAAACAGGTACGTTTGTTGCTTTTTTAGTAAATAATTTATAAATTGTTTCAGCAGCTGCTTCACAAGCTTTCATATCACGCCATTGCTTCTCTGTTGAACCAACTTCAACAAATATAACTGGCATATCTATTGTAGGTGAATGATGTGTAACTTCTAAACCTACTTTATAATTTTTTAAACCTAATCGTTCTTTTTGCCGTTTCAGTTCTAAAATACACTCTCTAAGATAAAAAGCAGGTGCAATTGAAAGCTCTCGCTTTTTACCACCCATATCATTGGCTGTCCAATTACCCGGTGCATGACACGTCAACATAGGAATTCCAGATTCCGATGCATGATCTGAAGCAACAATTAAAAAATCACATCTTTTTTGCTTTAATTTGGCATAATATTTATCAATATCAAGAACACTATCAGGTATTCGAAAAATATTACGCTCCAGGGCAGGATGTTTTTTAAGAAGAACGTTAACAATATTAACTGAAGCAATCTCTTTTTCTGCAACAAGTATTAATTTCATACTAACATTTAACGCGGTCAGCTTAATAATGCTTCTATTAAATTACTTTCTAAAAATTCCTCTTCTTTTAGCAACTTCTTTTCTTAGTTTCTTATTTTTTGAACGTTGTCTTATTGAAAAATTCTTTTTTCGCTTAGCAGTCTTAACTTGCTCACGTTCCGTATTTTTTGTAAAACTCATTCGTCTCTTAGCGCCAGACAGTTTTCTCTCCAGAGCCTTAATATATTGTTTTAAATATTCCTTTCTATCCGAAACAGCTAGGTGCTTGAGAAATCTATCAAGCTTTTTTTCATCTCCTACATTGAGATTAGTCTGATTATCTCGTTTAGCTTTTGAGAACTTCATTGTAAAAATATATAGCACTACAAGTATATAATAATTTCTTAACAAAAATAACAAAATTGATAGCACAGTAGACTATTTTAGTTTGGTACTTGTTTAAATTTTAAAATACATCCTTAAATATTACTTCAGTAATTTATTTAATGCGATTTAATAAAAATAAGTCCAGAAACTATGTAATTGTACCTACTTTGGTATGTATTGGTGTCGGCGGATTATTGGATTTAATTATTCTTGGAGGTGCTGCAGTCACAGGTAATCTTGATTATTATACAAATAACCCTGAAATCATAGCAACGCCCCCGATAGTCGGTTGTCTCGCAGGATTAGTATCTGGGATTCCAAACGCAATAACACACCATCTCACAAAACCAATGTATTCTAAAATGCTACCTGAATACAAAGATTAATTACAAAATTTCAACTTTACAAGCATCTTCAACGAGTTCTTTAAATTTATCTGCATCTTCTTGAGTTCCAATAATTTCTGTACCCCAATGCATTGGAATAGTTACTTTTGGTTTAATTACTTTAATCGCATTAGCTGCTTCTCGCGCATCCATTGTGTATTTTCCACCAACAGGTACAAGTGCAATATCTAAATGTTCTTCTATAAGTTCTCGCATTTCTGGAACAAAATCAGTATCGCCTGCATGATAAATTTTTACACCATCTAAATTAATCACTATACCAAAACCAAATCCCTTTGGATGAAATGGTACGTCAGGTGCTCTAAATTTATTAATATTATATGCAGGAATTGTTTTCAGATTCACTCGTCCAACATCAATATTTGTATCAGGTGGAATAAGTTGCAAATGTTCGCGCGAGACAAAAGCCAGTTTTGTTAAACAATTTTGTGGTGCAATAACAACAGTTGATGCCTTCATAAGTTTTTTAATATTATCAACTGCGCAATGATCATGATGTTCATGTGTAATAATAATAATATCTGCAGGATAGGGTTGTTCATCTAATTTAAATGGGTCTGTATAAATTACTTTACCGCCCGAAGAAATTCTAAAACTGGCATGACCTAACCACTCTACTTGAATTGCACCATAACTGTAAATTGTAGCCATACGCACAGTACATGTTAAACGTTATTAATTCTTCGATAAGTTTAAATTAAATAAAATTTAAATCACAAATGCTTGATTACATTTGGAATCTAACTTTCTTTATCTTTTGGCTAATAATGATCATAATCCGTTTTCCTTATGTTAAATTATATGAACAATTCAAAAACAAATCTAAATTTAATTTAACTGAAGAAACGATAATATTATTGTGGGGTCTTGGATTTAATGTATTTCCAATAATTTATATTATAACAGGACTGCCTACAAGATATAATATTAATCTGCCAATATATGTAAGATTAATTGGAATAGGCATATTACTAACTAGTGTAATTGTATTACAATGGACACATAAAACTCTAGGTAAAAATTGGTCACCAACTGTTGACCTAATAAAAAATCACAAGTTAATAACTATCGGTCCATTCAAATACGTAAGACATCCAATGTATACATCAATATGGCTTAGAGCAATTGGACAATTCCTCTTATTATCAAACTGGTTTGTGGGCTTAGTTGGTATAATCATTTGGCTGTGTATTTATCCACTGCGAGTTTCATCTGAAGAAAAAATGCTGAAACAAAAATTCGGAAAAAACTACATAAAATATATGAAAACCACTGGAAGAATATTACCTAAATTATTTAAACAGTAGTTGAAACAAATTTTTACAAAAATATGAAAAATAAACACATCGGATTACTCATTGTTGCGATAGGCATTTTATTACTAGCATTAATGATATCATTAATCCCCGTAATACAGAATGCTGAAGCATCAGATTGCGGATGCAGTAGTGGAGATACATGTGAATATGCAAACAGATTACCATTTCAATTTTACATAGGTTTTGGAATTATTTTCATTTTATTTTATGTAAGCTATGTAATTATATCAAAAGATAAACCAACTAAAACAAAAATTACTCTTCCAGATAATTTAGATAGTGAAGAGAAAAAAATTATGGATTCAATTATTAAAGCAGATGGTATGATTTTCCAAAGCGAACTTGTTGAAAAATTAGGTTTAAATAAAGTTAAAGTAACTCGACTTCTTGATAAACTTGAAGGTAAAAACCTTATTGAAAGACGTCGTAGAGGCATGACTAATGCAATTATATTAAAAAATAAAGATTAAAATTTAATCCATCCATTAACTTGTTTTATTGTATTTTCAAATAAGTACAAATTATAGAATTATTCATTACATAAATGCGTTTCATTAATCTGCAATAGTATTGAACCAAAAATAATCACTCCGCCAATAAACATGAAAGCATAACTTAGAGATATATCTGCGATGTATCCAATAACTAATTTCATGATTATGAAATACATTGAAGAAATAAGTGATATTGTGGATAATATTGTAGCGCGATTTTCTGAAGGTATATGTTGATTTTGATAATCTGAAAACAAAGGGTCTCTAAAACCCATAACTGCGCGATTTGTTATGAACAAAAGAATTGCACCACCAAATGAAAATATTTGAGACATTCCTAAATATAAAAAACCTGGCAGAAGAGTTATAACTAACATTGCAGTTTTCATTCCCAATTTTTTCTCAAGTTTATAGATGTATTTACCAGCTAATGCTGCAAGAGTTATTGCTATAGCGAAAATTGTACCAAATAAAGCAATTGGAACACCTGAATTTTGTAAATATGGTTGATATAAGTATTGAATAACATAAATAAATGGTGCTGAAACAATAAATAACAATATAATTCGCTGTAGTGATTTATTGTAGTAAATTAATTTAAGACCATCTTTGAATAACTTAACTGATTTTTCTTTTGATTTTGATTCTCCTGATTTTCCAAGAGTTAATGATATTAAAAGACCAATAATATTACCAATAATTGCTAATAATATAACGGTTCTAAATCCAGATACCGTTAAATCATGTGCAATATAACTACCACACACGTTTGCAAGAGCAAATCCAATTAAACTTGCAAATACAAACATACCGATAACTTTCTTCATTTGATGTTGTTTTTTCTTTTCTTTCAGTGAGTCATAAATCATTGCTTCAGTGCAACCCGAACTAAATGCTAAACCTGTACCGAAAAATAAAAATTGAATCACAAACATCCAGTATGAAGTAGAGAAAAATAATATTATTAGACTTGTTATAAAACAAATGCTAGCTAAAATAACTGATAACTTACGGCCAAATTTATCTGCTATAATTCCTGTAGGGATTTCTGAAAATGCAATTGCGATGGCGAGCCAGGCTTCTAAACTCAGTATTTGAAAAAGATTGAGATCATGCGACATATAAAAAAATACAATAACTGGCGAATAGAAGAACAAATTAGTAAAAAATTCGATTAGTATCAGTTTATTTATATTATCAAATTTCATATCCCTAATTTAAATTTTATTTGATAGTATTTAATATTAATCTATCTGATATTTGATTAACAAATTAACAAAAATTAAGTCCGATAACATCATATAATTATTTCAAAGGTTTTTTAAATTTTACGTTACAATAATTTTATGACTAAAAAACACAAGGGAAGAAAAGTTGGTGGTTGGTTAGCATTTTTTATAATAACTTTACTAGTATTTAGCCCATTGTTAAATATATTTACTCTTCTTGCGGACATTATGTTTTATACATTTTTAGACATAATCAATTCTATTGGCACTATTATTTTAATGATTTTTGTTGGATTTTCTCTTTGGAAACGGAGACCATATGCATTAGAGTTGGCAAAAGTTTATTTAATTACAACATTAGCAATAAATATATTATACGCAATTTTATTTTTTGAGGCAACATCATTTAGTTTTATATACTTCGTTATCTGGATTATTTATCTATTTAATTCAAAAAGAGTAAAAGATACCTATACTCATTTAGAAGAAACTAAAAAAAGTAATCTTATCTGGTCTAAACTTGCAATTATATATGCATTTTTAGCGCCAATATATGGTTTGGTATTCGCCATCATATCTCTTAAGAAAATAGCAGAGAAAAAAATGTACAAAAAGACCATAAATCTATCTGTAATCGCAGTTATTCTCTCAATTATCATGATAATTTTAACTGTTATGATTGGCTTTTTTAGTGTTATGCCGTATGCAGATAATGATTCAAATACCTATGAATTCTTTATTTATGCAAGATCTGGGTCCATTGAACCTTCCGGAACAATAACCCAAGTTTTACCGATAACTAACACAAAAATTAATATAGGAAACGCATATAATGGTTATTTAGTTGTTGATAGCAATAGCGTTCAAGCCGGGGAAATCATCTTTACATGTGATAATTGTGATGTTATATATGATTATGAATATACCTATCAATTATATAATACAGATATTGTAGATGGATATGTTTTGTTAGAATTAACTGATGAATAACTCAATCAAACATATTCATAAATTTTTTACGAAGTTTAGTTATCCGATTGAATGCAAAAAAGTAAAAAATTAAAGGGTTTTGATTATTCGTAAGGGTTAAAAAGCTTTTTTTTTAGTATTATATGGTAGAAACACGTAAATTGGATCCAAAAGAAACTGCACAAGCAGTTTTAGAAGATATACAGAACGATCCAGAAAAAACAAAAAAGTTTGGATTATTACATATAATGGGTAATGATTTCTTTGTAGGTAATATGATTTTAAATCAACTATATGGAACTTTAACTTCAGGTAGTTGTGATGAATTATATGATTCATTAAAAGAGCAAGTTCTTAATCCACTAAATCTTGATCTTGTTGCTCGTCGTATGGAAGATATTCCGGCAGATGCATGGATGACTAGTTATCTTGGACAAGAAATTAAAAACTTAGCATAAATTAGCGTCTATAACCTTGACTTATTGCATTATCTGCGGAACTAAAATTTTTTGTTTAACTACTATTTACAATTTCTTCAACCTGCGCTCTAATTGGCTGAATGTATTTTGCATCAACTTCTTCTGCAGGTAAAGTAATTACTTTTGCCCAATTTTTCTCTAAATCTGATCTGTTTTCATTAATTACTAATTTAGATAAGGTGTAAGGTTTTTTATCCGATAGCTCTTCCGGTACTGAAAAATTTTCATTTTTTATTTCGTTTAATAAATCCCCATAATGATAAAATATAGAACTATTTTTATTAATTGGTTTATTTCGTAGATCTAATTTATGTTTAATATTTAGGAAATAATATTTAATGTTATTATATTTTGTACCAACTTTTAATTTACTTTCTTTTTGTTCATCAGATAATGTATTTATCGCAGATCTAATAGATCGCAGATTATGATTTGTATCTAAAAGAATATTTTTAACTTTTTCATAAACGTTAAATAAACTTGCATATTGAGTAACTGTAAAAAATTCCATCATGAAATTATTATTTGATTCACCAATTAACTGAATAATATTTTTATCTATAATATATTTAGGTAACTTTGCATATCTTAATTTCACTGCAATTTCTTCATCATCTCCTCGAATAAATTCTTCTAAAACTGAACATAATTTAATCATTGGAGATAAAGTTATATTTTTAATTGAATCAATGTCTGCATAATATTTTTTAAACTTATGTACTCCTGAAATAGAAAGATCTTCATCATTTTCAATCATTTTCAATAAAGATTTGTACTTTTCTGGAGTATTTTCTGAATTTAAAATATCTTTAAGTACAATAGTACTTTGTTTTGAAAAAAACTCTATCAGTTCAGGTGTTGCAATAAAAATATTTTCAACATACCGATTAGCAAACTTTTGCTTATACGTCGCATATCCACAAAAGTTATCTTGCTGAAATATGTGTCGTAGTGCATGCAAACATTCATGTGCGATAGAATCTATGTTAATTTTTTCCTCATTAAATTCTCGTTCTTTAAATGTAATAGCTCCTTTTGAATAGTATGCTGGTGAAATGTTATTTTCGCCTATACAATGAGATATGGTTTCTCTAACATTTTTTATTTTACATTCCAAATCACTTATCATAACTGTTTTTTCTTCACTTTCAGATTTATCTAAAATCATTTCAATTCGGTTTAAAATAACCTCTTGCTCATCTGGATCAGCATCATCAAACATATTATCTAGCGTATTGACATCTATATTTTTTATTTTAGTTTCATATGCAAAAATTTTATCTTTTTTTTCAAGTAACTGTTTAAGTTCTCGTTCAAAATCGTGTTTATCCTCAATATCTTTAACAAAACGAACTTTAACTTCTAACGGAGTGTAATTTATTTCATTTACTTCTTTAATTTTAGCATTTGCTTGATCTAAAAAATACTGTGTAAAATTACGTATAAATTCTTCTGAATCTTCTTTGGTTTCAATACCTCTTTTTTTTAATTGCTCTTTATCTAATACTAGCATTTTATTACACTGTTACTTATAAGTAGTTAGCTATATTCATTTATAAATATTTTGTTCTTAGAAATTCTAAATTTAGCATAAATTAGCGTCTATAACCTTGACCTATTGCATTATCTGCGGAACTAAAACAAAATCGTCAATACTTTTGATGAATTTAAGTAAATTATCTTTATTAGTCATACATTTCAGTCAATAATTAAGGATATAAAGTTTTGGAAAAACATTTTTCGCAAGATTACCAATAATTGTTCCTTGATCAAAAGTATATTGTTGTGCTTTGTTTGGCTTTGGAATCTTATCTGGGTTGTGGAACAAGTCCCATAAGTATCCGGCACACTGAAGGTCACATAAGTATTTGGATTTTGTTAGGAGTTTAGGTATATACAATACATAAAACAAGCTTTTTGTAGTTTCTGATTTACTAAAAAACGCTTTACTTAGTTTCAATTGATCAAAAGTTCTAAGTTGTTGATTGAATCCCTGCTCTGAAAAACGTTATACTGAAAGCCTCCTTGTCTTTTTCTATTATTGTTAATATTGCAAAGAATGTTTTCGGAAAGCTTTTAGTGTTTTAGTGTATATAATTTATTAATGAAACTACAAAATATGTTAATTATGTGTATTCTTTGTGTTAGTGTATTTTTAGTTAGTGGGTGTACTGAACCAGAGACTGCGACAGTTAAATGTAGTGCACCAAATACTTTATTTGGTGAAGAACTCGAAAAAGCATTGGAACCAACAAGAGATGTTGGTTTTATGAAAGCTGATGGTTCTGCTGAAAAATGGCCATCTGAATCTCAAAATATATTATATGGAAGTCCAATGTTACAGATGACACATTTTGATAATGCTGAAGATCTAGAAACATATAAAGAGCAGTTTTTTGCGGATATAGTTGAAATGGATGTAACTTATTTTAGAGAACATATTGAAGGTGGAGAAATAATTGCGTATACAGACGTAAATCCTGAAATTGACATAGTAATAGCGAATGGATTTTTGGATTCGGGCATATTAATTTATCCAATTAGTATAGATAATACACAATTTGAGCACATAGAAGAAATCCGGAGCATTATAGCAAATAATTGTGTTTAGACTTTATTTTTCTAAATTTCTGAGATAGATTTATATTCATGTATGGTTCATAAAAATATGGATAATACTCAAGGAAATATTATAAAATCAGCAGCTACAGGGTTTAGTGTTTGGATTGTGCTTTTTATTATAGGAATTTATGTTCTTGGCACTGCTAAAGAAGATCTTAAAACGTATCTGTCTATAATATCTGCAGTTTCAATGATTGCGTACTTTGTTGCTTATAATTATTTATTTGTAAAGAAATGAAAAACAAAACAGTTTCAGAGAAAATGTTTGAATTACAAAGCCATCTTTGGTTTAGATTAGTTATTATTATTGTCGGTGCAATTGTTCTTTATTATATCGCTCTGTTTAGAGAATATACAGGTTTTTTCAAGTATTTGAATAGTATCTTATTCATTATTGTTGCAATTGTATATTATACATTCTTCTTTGAAAAAGTTAAACAAAAAGGTTTAGCTGCACTTCGAAATAAATAAAACTACGCATAATACATCTTATGTGTCGTTTCGAGCAGTTTTTAAGTCTTATTTAAGAATAGTAACATGGTATCTGGCACGCGAAAATCATCAGTTCAATATGGTCCGCATACGTTTTCCGGAGGACCAGAATTTTATATAAAAACAGATATCTCGACAAACCCGTCACGCGTAGCACATAAGAATATTCAACAGACCTTAATACATGCATTTAGCAATACGAACGCAAATTCAGTTGTTAAACAGCTAGCTGACAAAGTAGGTTTTGAGCGAAATACAGCTAAGCCCATCGAATTAGATTTCATTAATTATGGTGCTATGCAACTTGTTTATCTTGCTAGTATAACGACCTTAGAGGGAATAGAACGTTTTACTGTGTTAATTAATCAACCAATAACGCCGTTGGGCAAAGTGAAATCCGAGTTTGAAAACCTCCAAAGTTTAGCGGCAATTGATTCTCGTTTTGTTATTGAACCGTTAGCATATTTTAAGGAGGGGAACCACGAGTTGTTTGTAACTCCATATATTAATGATGCGATATGTGTAGCTAATCGTAGTGATAGTAGTGAGGGAAAAGAGTTAGGATTTTATGATCCACGTCCAAAGTATCATTTTGAATCTTTTTCATCAGATTCGGTTCAGGCAGCCCATGCAAGTATGATCGCACTGTTGGTTAAATACTATGATGATAAACTGGAGCGAGGAATTGGAGAAACGCGCATAAATGGAAGTGATTTTATACTTACGCGAGACTTTGATAGAAGTGATCCGTCAACAATTTTACCTAATATGCGATTGATTGCTGCTCGCGGTTTTGTAGAAGCATCATTAGATGATTATCTTGTTCTCTTAAGGCAAGAATTTTCTCAAGGAACACACTATGACAATTGGGACGTGAGACATGGACGTTTTCTAATCAATCATAAATCTAAAATTCCATTAACCTCTCGAGCAATTGACGCAGGGATAGCGTTAGGTTTAGAGTTGCGATCAGAACGAGTAATTTAATTACTCTTAAATATTTAGGTACTTCTCGAAGATGTCAGATGCTAAGGATTGATTTTCTGAGCCGTTTCGAAGATTTTTTAGTATCTTGTCTTATAAGAAATATATGGTAGACTTCATCTTTATTGCTGGCTCGCCAGGAACTGGAAAAACAACCATCTCAAATCTTTTGAAAGAGAAACTAAGCAAGGCCCCCGTAGTTGATTATGGTTGGATTAGACAGTATCATCTTGATAAAACTTGGTCAAATGCGAGCAAAGCTTCAGATAAGTATGACCGTCGCTCGCCATTTCGAAGAAGTTCAGATCTTGCAAGAGAAGCAGGTATACAACTAGTAATTACAAATGAACTTGATCTTAAAGCCACTTTTGCAACTAACGAATTAGATCCTAAGGCGGAAAAGCCGAGTGATCTAGTCGGTAAAGAACTTGAAGTAGAAGTATTAATGGTTGTTTACAATACTGACGCTCAGTCTGCTAACAATAAATTGGTTTAATAATTCTAAAACGCCATATACTCTTTTGAAGATTAAGAAAGCTGGTTCAGATAGGTTTTGGTTTGTTTTTAGCGTTGCTTAATTCGCTTCAAAAGCCTTTTAAAGAAACTACTCCATAGTTAATATGGATGAAATGAAATATGTTAGTGGTGAATTTCCTGAAGGAGTAGCATACGCATTTTTCTATTGCAAAGATGATCCTGAAAGTATTAATGAGTTACTGCCAGATATGCCTGCGAATTTGAAAATGCCAAAGAAGTTTGGTTTGGAATTCAGGGTTGGATTAGATCACGAACAGATTAAAAAAGATACTGACGAGGATCCGGAATTAAAATTAGTTGTTAAATCTATGGAATCACAAAATATGAACTATATGCTAAAAGCAACTTTGCCACTCACAGATAAAGAAGTAACTAACTATTTAGGCGTTAAAGCACCTACTCGAAACAAAATAACTCGAGAATATCTTGTAAAAATTATGAATACATTATCTTGGGTGCTCAGCGATTCAAGCGATTCAATTGAAAACTTAGACGTCTCACGAGTTAAAGACGTAAAAGTCTTTAATAAACAAGAAAATGGACGTTATTTTTCAAGAGATCTAGAAGTTGAATAAAAGTATATTATTCACAGATATTTCAGTTTTTGAAGAAGTTCTTTAGCATGTTTTTCAGCTAACTTTTTCTCATCAGAAAAATGTATTTTTTTCAAATCAGTTTTGATTTTTTTCAAGCACCATTGCTTATATTTTTCATCAGTTAATTTAGAATGCTTTCTTTTTACTTTGAACCAATTAGTGGTTAAATGCGATAAGCCATCTGCAGTTGAAACAATTTTTGCTTCTTTGCTGACAGGTAATTTTACATTACTCATATGTGTTTCAATACATGCGCAAACTCGATCAATAAATTTAGAATCATAATTCATTTCAGAAAGGATTTTTCTAGCGCGTTCTGCTCCATGTTTAGCATGGTCTTTTTTCCCAACATTGATTAAACCAATATCATGTAAACAAGCAGCTGCTTCAACAATATCTTTATCTGCATTGTATTTTTCAGCAAGCTTCCAGGCGAGTTTCATTACAGGTCTTATATGCAATTTAAAAAACCAAGGTTCACCAGAATAATCAGAATCTGCTTTATCAAACATATTCATAACTTTCTTACTAAGTTCAGTTATCATATTTTTATAGAAAAGTTAGAGATTAAATAGTTTTGATTAATTGTAATATTCTTCACCATCAAAGATTAATTTACTAGTAATATAAAATCGAGTAGTTATGCTATTTCCTTTTTTATTCCAACTTGTTTTATCACTGCCTTTTACAATAAAGTCAAGACCGCGTCCCTGTCCTTCTGAATCTTCTCTTTGTTGTGGTTTTATACTTGGTATATTTGTATGTATATGCTCTTGAGCGTCTTTCCAATCAAAACCATTTCCTTCATCAGTTACTGTTAAATCTAAATATTTGTATGCGAATATGTGCTTTGCTAAAGATTCACTTTCTTTAGTTTCTTCAATTATTTTGTAAGAAACATCGATGTTTTTCACAACATTACAGCGATTTCCATGATATTCTGCATTTTTAATCATTTCAAAAAGATAATATGGCCAATCTTTACTAAACATAGGTTGAACTCGATGTTTTGGAATATATTCTTTTTCACAAATTTTATCCATTATTTTTCTAGTTGCGCTCAATAATGCTATGTTTTGGTATTCAGCGTCACCATTTTCATACCAATCTTTTTGCTCACATATATTGGATATTTTAAAAGAATTATCAATAGTTTGTTCTAATTTAATTGCTGAGTTAAACTCTATAAGTAATGTTTCTTCCATATTACTTTATAGTAACAACTTTGGTTTAAATACGTTTTGATTAAAGCATATCGCGTAAATTCTTAAATGCTGTTTTATTACTATCCCATTTAAGTAGCTTTAAAGCATCTTCATAACAACACCATTTAAATTCAGTATGTTCATTTGCCGCAATATGCACTTCTTGGTCTGTTGAAACTTCAACACCATAAACATATTCTTTAATTGGTTTCGAATCTTTTATTCGACTAATTGATTTAGCAGGCATTTCAAAATAATGTACTTTTTCAATAATCTGAATAAACTTAGAAATACTTGTTTCTTCAGTAATCTCTCGATTTAGTGCTTCTGAAATAGTTTCACCTTCTTCAACACCACCTGTTACAGGCTGCCAAAAACCTCCACGAGTTGGAAGCCGTTTAAGTAATAAGAATTCAGTTTGATTATGATTTTTACGGAAAACAATTCCTTCAACTTGAATGGGTTGTCTTACCATAAAGTTACATGAAAACAAGGAATTAAAGGGTTTTGATTACGATTATAAATATTCTTTTTTATACCAGTTTGCAAATGATTTATAGCTAGTTTCTCCTAACTTATCGAAAAATAACTTATGTTGATCTTCTTCAGAATACTCTGTAATTGGCTTGTCACAATCTTCAGGAATAAAAATTTGATTCATTCCAAACTTTCCTTGAGTTTTTTCACTTATTTCTTTTGCAATTGTGCCTGAAACTTTCGCAGGGAAAATTTTCAAAATCTTACCATCGGTAAATGCAACAGCAAAACACATTTCTGCACGTCGATTTTCTTTATTTTCCATTAATTTCATTATTCCAGCAAGGCCGATTGTATCTAAAGCAAAAGCTGTGTTGATACCAGGAAAACCTTTCAAAGTAATAATTGAACAACCAAAATCATTACAAAAGAGCGGTTTTTTCAAAAGATTGAAAGCCATTTTAACTTTCTCCCGAGCAATATCTGATACATCTGTATCACCTTTGACTTCAGGAATATCTAATTTAACTTGCTCAATTTCTATTCCAAATTCTAGAAATTTCTTTTTAGTTCTTTCAAATTTTGTTGGATTGGATGTTGCAAAATGTAACATATTACATTAATATGTAAAAATTTTTAAGAGTTTTGATATACGAAAGTTTTTATGTTAAAACCTTATTTGAGTTATATGAAATTTGAATTCAGAATAGACAAATACAAAAATGCTCGAGGAACACATTCTAGACTACTAAATTTGTATTGCAGAGTCTGTAAAAACAA
>CAZGVA010000012.1:0-24800 GCA_964528765.1 Candidatus Woesearchaeota archaeon
TGAAGGAATATTTCTTACTATAGTATAGAAATCTACATGTTGACTTTTTGTATTAATTTCATGTTGATTATGTTGAATGTTTGGATCTGCAACAATTATTACTTTAGCTTCTTTGTTTGCAGCAAAACTTAATGTAACTGCAACATTAACATTCTTTGGAAATTTTTTAATTGCTTCAGAAGCAAATCCATTAAATATTTCTGTTTTTTTAGTTAGATGATTATAACCTTGCAAGTTTTGTGGTTTTTTAGTTGTTGTAATGGTTAGCTCATCAATTCCTTCTTGTGCCATAGATAGAATCATATCAATTCCCCCAATTGCACCACTTGGGAAATAAATTTTACTTCCAACTCGTTTAGTTATTTCTGTAAGTTGATCATATTGTTGACTCATAATTCCGGTATCTAATGAAACAACATCAATACCGTTTTCAAGAATTCTTGGGTCGTATTTTGCAGCAGCATCTGGTGAAGCAGCTTCTACAATAACGTCGGGTTTTAATGCAATAAGCTCTTCAATATTTGTAACTGCCTGAATGTTTGGATTTTGGATTTTTTCTTTTAGCTTATCAATTGCTTCAGGATAAATATCATATGCTCCAATAATTTCTGCAAAACCTTCTTTTGTGACATATTCAGCAACAATTGTATTAATTGCACCACATCCTAGAAAAGCTACTTTTCTCATCGATGGCTACCTCCAAAATCTGGACCAAATGTTACGGGTTGGGTTTTAGTTGTATATTCCAATTTACCACATCTTTCACAAGTTCGTTCCCAACCATGTTCATCTTTTTTATTATTCTGGTCATAAATTGCTTCGGGATCAGATCCTTTACCTTCATATCTTAGTAAAATTGGATCAGAAACTTGTCGTACAACTTGTGTAAATTCTGGAAACATGTGATTGCAAGCAATTATCCGTGCCTCAGCCTCAGCCAATTCTCCGGACAAACGTGTTACTCGTTTAGTAAGATTTTCAGTAGTCACTTAAATCAACCTCCTGCAATTTTTGATTTGGTATAATTGGTCTTCCAATTTTGTGCAGTTCATGGAAAATTCCTGCATCATCCCAATGACCCATTATGTCTGCAGTTGCTGTGTGGTATCCTGTTGAGAAACCTGCGCCAATAAATCCAAATAACTTCATATTGTATTTTTCTTCTACATCGACAAATGCTTGTGTTTTAGCAGGATTACTAAATCCACTTGTTAGTGCGTTCTCTAACTTATAACCGGCTTCTTTGAAAGTTTTTGTAGCAGCTAACACTCCCAAAACAGTTACACCTTTTCCAGATAAATATTTCTTTTCAGTTGAATCTCCACCCTGCATTACGTTTGCACCATTTGTATCAAATCGTGGACCCCAGAATTTTTCTCCAAGTGCTTCTGCAACTGCAAGCGTGTCTGTAATTTCTTTGTTGAATGTATCTGCTAAGAAAACTCTTGGAACACTTGAGTCAATATGTTTGTCAAATGCCTCCATAACTTTGGCTGCATAGTTTTTAATACCATATTTCATAGCAAAGATGAGTGTGGCTGCATGAGGAGTTGTTCCACCACCTTTTTGTCCATATGTTCCTGCGCCAATATCGGTTGAAGCAGATTTAAATCCACCATCATAAGCTGCTCTTGCAAGTTCTGCATCTTGTTCTGGTGCAAAATGTCTAGCACCAAAATAACCACAAGCTCTTGGACCAAAGCTACTCTTTCTAAGAATGTCCGTTATTGCACTGGCATTTTCTTTAACCTTTTCTGGATCGGGATCTGGCAGTCCATTGGCTTTACTTGTTCTTCCAGATATTCTTTGAAGGTAATCTGTTTCAAGCTCAACAAAATCTTGGGATTGACCGTCAATGTACATTAATGTTTCACATGATTCAAATCGATCACCATCATTTAATGCCCAAATTTTACCACCATGCTCAGCGAATTTTGGACTGAAATGATTAATAGCAGCTATAGCTTCATCAATTCCACCGACAATACCTGGCTTTCGAATAAATACTTGCTGTCGTACGCGAGGATTGATACCTTCTTCTTCAAGGATTTTGGAGAGTCTAAGAAAGTACTTATCTGCTCCAGGTCGGTGACTTACTGGGAATTCAAATTCAGTTTTTCGTTTCATTGTGCGTTACCTCCAATAGTTGATCGATTAATCACACTATTATTGATTATGATTAGTTCAGGCGATTTGCTAGACATATTAGCGAATTGAGCATAGTTATCTCCTAAGAAATTATCTTTTTCTTTAGGATTAAAAGATTCGTTTATTACATGTTCATTAGTTACTTCTTCTTCAAATTCAATTTCGTCATCAAATTCTTCTTGAGCTTCAAGATCTTCAAGATCATATTGCGTTAATAGATAATGTACGTTGAGCTCAATAAATGGCATAAGTTTTGCACCATATTGGCCAGGCCCGTCTAAGAAATTTATTTTAACGGAATCTACTGTGTGGTTTTTTTTGCGTAGATTGTGTGTTGTTTTTTGTTCGTTAATATGCTCTTCAAGTAAACCATATCCTGGAAGATATTTTGGATAGTCATAGTTTTGTTTTACACTTCCATCGAATAGATCTTTTACTCTTACACGTTCACATAGTGATAATTCTCCGTGATGTTTTCCACCTTTTATAAATTCACGCATCGCATTTTCAATTGAATCTTGTTTAGTTATGCAGTATTCATTCCATGTATCTCTGAAATCACCGTCTTTGTATGTTTCTATTACATAATATGTTTCGTTTGTCATTGTTTTCCGCCTTCTTGTTATTTTTACACTAAGCACAACCTAAAAAAAGCGATCCAGTTTGAATCGCATGTATTTACTTGGCTTAATGTATCTATAACACTAACCCCATATATAAAGATTGTGAAATTGTTAATGTTACACTAAGTAAGTGTAAAAAAGCAATACCTCACTAAAATGTAATTAAGAATTAACTAGTAAATGTAGTGTCTCCTTCGATTGTAACCTGATTTATTTTTTCTTCCTTGCAAAATATAATAATCCTAAACCTACAACAAATAATAAACTAACACCTTTTCCTTTGTATTTAACACCTGGATCGCTTTTATATTGCTCTGATTGTTGGATTATTTTATCCATAACTTCTCCTTTGGGCATTACTCTTGCAGTGCCATCTTGCGTAGATATAATGCTGTATCCTTCTTGAGCCATATCGTATTGTAATTTAAAGTCTTGTTCATATATGCAAGCGTGTTTACCTGTATAAATGTTTATTTGATTTTCATCATATATTTCAGGAGCATATGCAATTATGTCATTAATTTGCTCTTCAGTTATATCGCTGCATTCTTCAGGAATTTCGGCAATAGCTAACGATATTGAAAAAAGTAAAATCAAAAATATTAATTTTTTCATAGATAACTTAATTAATTATTTAATATAAAGTTATCTAGCTATTTACTAAAAGCGGGAGAATAATCGTTGCATCGCCTTCGATTGTAACATGTTTTGCTTGTTCTTTCATCTTGCCCCAAGAAATTGCTTCTCTTGTTCTAGCACCTGAAAGAGTTCCATCATGTTCTGGATGCGTTGTAATGTATATTGCATAATCAAGTCCGCCTCGAAATTGAGACCACCAAATAATATGATGTTTTTGTGGTCCACCTGCCGCTACAAGTGCTCCAACTTTCTTTGCATCAGTCATCCGAATAAAAATATCTTGTTCATCTTCAAATAAATTAATTTTGAAATCTTTGTGAGTTTGCCAGAACATCCACATTTGAGTTCCAAGAACACCATCTAGTGGAGCTGGAGTATAAACTGGAATTTGATTTTTCCAAGCCCAATAAAGTGTTGATTCTTCACAGTTTTTTAGCTTTGAAATTTCTTTACCAATAGCCCAAATTAAATCTTTCATGTTCCACTCTTTTTTTTGTTTGTAGAATTTTTCTAACATTGGTTGAACTTTATCTTCCATAAACGGTCCATAGCTATCTTTCGGAACTAGAATATTTCCCAATCTCATAAGTCCTTTTTGATGAAGTTCAATATCATCTGCTTCAAATTTTCCGGGAAGATAGTTTTTGTGTAATCGAATAATATCGTGTGCAATTGAGCCAACAGATGTTAGCCACATATTAATTTTCTTTTCTTTTAGAAGATCGCGAATAACTCCTCTTGAACCTGCAGCAGATAAGCATGAATATGTTGCTAAGATGCGTAAGTCACAATTCTTTTGAGTGTCTTTCCAAATATCTGCACCTTCAGCTAATTTCTTAGCCGTAAATCCGCCTGCTTCGGAAAATTGTTTGATTAGTTCTTTTACAGATGTTTCCGAGCTAACGCTAATATCTTTAATTTGTTTCATAATTTTATGGAGAACTCTTTTTAAATTCAGTAAAACCACATTTTCCGCAATGGAATCTATTTTTGTGTTCAGCCATGAAAACAGCTACACCACATTTTGGACATTCGCGCTTGTTTTTTTGTCCATTTGGATAATAATCTCCTTTTCTTGTTGATTTAGATGGTTTTCTTTGTTTCTTACCTTTTACATTAGATTTTTTTATACCCATTATTCTTTAGCCTCTTCTTTCTTTTCTTCAGTAGTTTCTGATTTAACGTCTTCAACTGGTTTTTTTTCAGTTGCTACGGGAGCTTCTTCTTCGATTTTTTTAGCTGGCTTTTGTGCGTTTCTTTTAACGATATATTTTAATTCTTTTTTTTCAAGGTCTTCTTTTGATTTGTAAATATGTGCAGTGCCTTTAATTTCAGCTTTACCAAATTCAGAATGAATATTTATAACCGCAATTGTTTCTGTTTTTTTTCCAGTTTTTGCTGAAATAAGATTTTTAACTTCTTGTCTCGTTGGTGTTGAACCGGTTTGAGTAGCTGTGAAAGATACATCTTCTCTATCAAATAAGTTATTTTTTTCTTGTTTAATAATTTTGAATTCCATTTTACCTCAATGCAAATTCTCCTGCAGAATCAAGCTTCATTTTTTGTGCAATTTCAGATTTAGAAGCATCAATAATTATTACTCGACCTTTCCAGGTTTCATTAAGTTTAGTGCTTTGGCAAACAGGACATTTATCACCTATTACCAATCTTTTACATTCTTTACACATTTTTTTTGCCATTTTATTTTGCAGCTTTTGCTAATTTAACTGTCTCCTTATTTTCTTTTTTTATTTGTTCAGCAATCCATTCGATTTTTCCTAAGTATTCTTGTCTCATAGTTAGTCCAATTTTTGGCTCGTTTGTGTCTTTAATACTTACTGCGACAATTCTTGCACGAACTTTATCGCCCTTTTTCAATACTTTTTTGGAATCTTTACCAAGTAAAGTTCCTTCTTTACTAATGGATACAAAATCGTCCATTGTTTGGGATATGTGCACCATACCTTCAAAAGATCCAAAGTCAATAAATGCACCAAATTTTGCAATGTCTCTGATTTCACCTTCAATTAATTCATTAATTTCAGGTCCAAAGTGAATTGCTTTGAATATAACATTATAAAATGCAGCACCGTTACCAGGTACTAAAACGCCTTCACCGATTTTAATAATCTCAATTATTTTAATTATTCTACCTAATTCATTGTTAATCTGACCCACATAAGTTATTTCTAGTTGTTTAGCCACAGAATCTTTTAGATCTTCGCTAAATAAACGTGGTTCAATTCTAACAACACCTTCGATTTCAGATAAAGCATACATTATAATATTAAGGAGAAAGACCCTTTTTTAAAGCTTGTGTTCGGCTTTCTTGTGATTACGTCTAAGGAACTTTGTAGTAGCGTATATATTTTGATTAAAGGTAAGATTACATATTTTACACTTTTCGGGATAATGATAATTGAATGTTTTTCTAAATATCTGGAATTTTTTAGAGTTCCAAGCGTCTTTTTTTAATATATTACCGAAATTCATATTGTCAAATAGATTACAACAAGGATACATTTCACCTGCGTAATTTATATACGCTCCAAAATGTATTTTAAAACAAAAAGGCGTATGAATATATCGGGAGTACTGTATTTTTTTAATGTGTTTATTTGCTTTTTTTATTTTAGAGATTTTCTTATCTGCAAAAAATCGATTATATTTTTTAGTTGATCGTATGGTTTTTATATTCCATATAATATCTGAGGGCAGTGATTTACCTAATTTTATTAAATCATCTACATTATCAGGTAAAAGAACAGTATTTACTACGATGGCAGTTTTTACACCTAATTCTTTTTTTACATCCAATGCGATATCTAAAGCATGCATAACTTTTTTATTTGAAATGCCGCGAAGGTTATAATATATTTTATCAGTACCATCTATTGATAGGATTAATCGGTTTAGTCCAGCTTCGAATATCTGACGTACATTATTTTTATTTAATGTTGTACCGTTTGTGATTGTATCGACGTATATACCTTTTTTTGATGCATACGCAATCATTTTTGCTAAATTACGGTTAAGAAGCGGTTCACCGAACCCTGTTAAATTAATTACTTTTAATTTTGGAAACGTAGATAATATTTTTTTAAATGTTTCAAAGCTCATATTTTTATTTAAGGTATAGGGTAGCTCTTTTCTTAGGCACATTTTGCAATTTAAATTGCAAGTAGATGTTGGTTCAATTTGCATAAATATCGGCTCTGGCGCTTTTCCTGAACACCGAATACCGGAGAATACTCTGGAAAACATATTATCTCCTTTTTAACTCTTTGTCAAAAGTGTATATTTTGCAATTATTTATTTTTGCATATTCTTGAATTCGATCATCAGCATGACCTTTTGCAAGTTTAATTATCTTCCAATTATTGTGTTTAATAATATTTAGTGCGAGTTTTGAAGCCAATCTATCTGACTCTTTTTTTGCTTCATTAGATAATTTTTTTAATTCAGTAATTACTAAATTAGGTATAAGAATTTGTCCATCAATAATTTGGTTTAAGTCTTGTTTTTTCTTTACAGCATAAACTAATGCGTTGGTATCAATTATTACTTTCATTTTTATCTAATTCATTATTTATTATTGTTGGGCAGTGTGCTGCAAATATCATTTTAGGTCCTAATGAGATGGATTTAGCACCAATGCGCTTTAGAAGTTTTTCAGTATTTTTTGGAACTCCAATATAATCACCAATCACAAAACCTGAATTTTGAGGAATTTTGGAGCCATCAATAGGTGTTCCGTTTTGATGTAAATAAAATAAGTTTTTCTGATTTCGCATAACTTTTTCTACACTTCGTTTAGCTACAATCACACCAGGAGAAACTTGTTTTTCTTCTTCTAGGTTTAATTTAATTCCAGCAGTTAATGCATTTTTAATTGCTTGAGCGATACTTTGCTCTGTTGGTAATAGACCTTGTATATCTTTACCATAAAAACTGATAGTTTTTGGAGGTAAACTTGGTCCACTAAAACATAAGTGAACAATTACATCACGTCTAACATCTTTTGCAATCCATAGCGAACTTATTACAAATTGACATGCAATATCAATTTTACCTGCTTTGAAGATATGTTCTAATTTAAAATCAGGTGTAGTTTTGGCCTTTAGCGCATCTAATATGAATTCTTTCATTTTATGTAACCGTGACTTATATTAAACAGCAACAAATAAAAGTGTTTAGTTTAACTTTTTTCCCAGTATATCCATTAGTGTTTGTGAAGCTTCGATTTTAGAGTTAACTTGATGCGTACTATTTTTATCAACAATATAAGCTAAGTAAGTTGTTTTAGACATATCTTCTCCACGATTAGCAACAACGTGTTGAAAACCTTTATTTTCTATCCGATCTTTCGCAATACTTAGCAATTGTTTCGTAGACTTGCCTCGTTCATATTTGAAAGTTACCATGTACAAATCAGGAAATGCTTCTCTAACTTTTTTGATTACTTTTTCAGTTTCAGTAAATTTTATTTCTTTTAACTCACCGCCTGACGGTATTTTTCCTTCAAAAGTTTCAACCGGTTTGTAATCTGCAACCGCTGCAGCAAAAATACCTGCATCGTAATTATTTTCTAGTTCTGAAAACACATTTGCTCGATACTCATCAAAAGTTCGGTGCTTTATTGTGTGGAGATAACTGGGAATAATTATTCCGCTATTTCCAAGTAATAACGTTACGTCAGCACCACGTAAATATGCTTCAATTGCTATTTGACGACTTAAACCACCCTTAAACTTGTTCGTGATCATACGCACGTCATCAATCATAACGGGAGTAGATCCGCCAGTAATCAATAATTTTTTACCTTTGATTGGATCGTCAGTTATATCGTGCGAGATTCTTGCAGCGATCGTACTTGCTCTTTCAATTTTAGCTTTTCCTTCACTTATTCTTGGATTAATAACATGAAAATTTTCATATTGACATAACTTCTCTAAATTATTTTGATACATCGGATTTTTTTCTAGAGATTCATGCATTGTGGGTGTAACATATATTGGAGTACCTCTACCAAATGCGCTAGCAACTAAACTTGTAAGGTTATTTTCTGCCAATCCATTTGCAATTTGCCCAATTGTATTAAGTGTAGCCGGCGCAATAAGTACTGCATCATATGTTTTGATATGTTCTGAGTCGCCAGTTAATTCAGTAATAACGCGGTTTCCCGTTGCCCATTCGAGAGGCACGGGCGTAATCATTTTTTGAGATTCAGGACTCATATATGCGTGAACATCTGCACCATATCTGCGTAACATTCTTGCAATTTTAGGCGTTTCAATGGCAGCAATTCCGCCAGTAACACAGAGAGCAATTCTCTTGTTATCTAAATAATCTCCAATTTTATCAACTCGTGTATCTTCATTTTCATTCATTTTAACAACCTCCTTGCGTTGTAATAGTAAACATTTTGTTTTTCTTTTTGAGTATAATTATGCATAGCTTTTTCTACAAACCAAACAGAATCTTCATGTGTCTGTACCGGGAAATCTGTACCAAATAATAACTGTTCAGATCCACATTCAGCTAAAAATTTCTTAATATTATTAATTTCATCCCTAATTTGTAGCCGATCATGTTTAGAATCAATCAAACCACTGGTATCGGTGTATACGTTCTTATTGTTTTGAACAACTTCAATGATTTCATTAATGTAAGGTTTTCCCATGTGACTCATTATAATATTTAAGTCAGGATTTTCTTGTGCGATAAATTCTAGATTTTTGGGAGTAACTAATTGTGCTACAGCAGGTTTACCTTGCGTTCTCATGGTTGAATAAGAATAACCAGTATGAAACATTAAGTTGAGATCATATCTTTTTGTTAAGTTGATTATTTGCTTAAATCGATTAGAATGCAAATCAATATTTTGATAACAAGTGTATATTTTAATTCCTTCAATACTTCCACGTTCTGCAAGTTCAGATAATTCATTCATACCTTGATAAAAATAATTCTCGAAGTCAAGACTACCAAACATTCTGAACTTATACGAGTCATTTATCCAATCATACAATCTAAAATTAGAAATTCCTGATTCTTTATGCGGGAAATATGTAGCCAGTAAGATCGTTTTTTCAATCTGATATTTATTCATAAGGTTCCAAATAGTATCAAGCGTAGCAGATTCGGAAACAGTATTGGTAAGTTTTCTATTCGTCGTATGGCAGTGAATGTCGATTTTTTTCATTTCTTCAATTATATATTGCGATTTCTTAATATTAAACTTCTCTTTAAATGTTTAAACAAGTTTAAACAAAAACAATAAAGTTTAAAAATGATTAACAAGAATATGGACATGAAACAAATCGAAAGAAAGTTACAAAGTATTTCTGGATCACTATTTGTATCTTTACCACGTAGTTGGGTAAATCAATATAAACTAGATAAAGGTTCTAAAGTTGATATGGAATTAGCCAAGGATGGGCGTATAATTCTTGCACCAAGTTTACATAGAGAAAAACAAGTATGGAAATCCACAATTAATTATGATCAAACTTTCTATCGTCGATTTTTCAGAGATTATCTTAAGGGAAACGATTTTATTACAATATTATTTAAGAAAAAATTATCACCTAAAGAACGAAAAAATATTTTTGATTTCTTAGATAAGTTAATGAATGTACACGTTGTCGAAGAAACTTCGGAAAAATTAGTGCTTCAAAGTTTCAAATTAGCAGAACTTTCTGTAAAGCAATGTTTAAAGCGCATGTTCTTTTTGACTAAGAATATGTTTGATGAGCTTATAGAATCAAATGACTCATCTAAGATAAATGAAATTGATGTTTCTGTTTCAAAGTACTATTATATTTTAATTCTGCAGATAAGACGTTTCTTAGAAGAAGGTCAATTTACACATGATTCGGAAGTATCCATCATTAGTTCAGTGGATATTCGTATGATTTCAGAAAAAATTGAACGAGTCGGAGATATAATTAAATATCTATCAAGTAAGAAAATGAAACGGGAACTCAAACCACTTGCGCAGTTAGTTTTTGATAAATATGTCAAAGCAGTTAATTCATACTTTACTAAGAATTTCGAAAAAGCAGCATCTCTTTGGCAAGATGAAGTGGAAGTTAGAAACGAATTTCGTAAGGCTAGAAAGCAATACGTTAAAGAAAAATCCATCGAGAATATTGAGAATCTTAATCAACTTTTCAATATATTTAAATTCGGTAAAGAAATAGCTAATATTGTGAGATAATGTCGAGAAAAGAAAATTACAACCGGACCGCTAAAATATATAATGCGCGATATCAAGATACTCAATGTGATAAATATCGAATAATGCTTTCTGGATTAAAGTTGCGAGGTAAAATAATTGATGTAGGTTGTGGGACTGGGCTTCTTTCTGAATTTTTAGATAGAGCAGATATAATTGGTTGCGATAATTCTGAAGAAATGCTTAAAATTCGCGGTTCGGGTGATTTGTGTGATATAGAAAATCTCCCATACAAAGATACTGAATTTGATTTTGTATTTAGTTTTTCAGTTCTTATGAATTGTGAACATCCTGAAAAAGCAATAAAAGAAATAAAAAGAGTGCTTAAACCCAAAGGCACTTTTGTGTGTACTTTTCTTAAAAGTTTTAGTTCTAAGATAACACCTTTACTTGAAAAACATTTCAAAATCCAAGAAGAAATCGCTTGCGGCGAAGATGTTGGATTTAAACTAAATTAAAAAATATCTGGATTTCCGGGAATATTATATCCAATAGAATCAGAATTATTTCGATACCCCTTATATCCACCGAGGCTAGATATCGGAATATCACCATCATATCGATAGAATACTCTTCCACTTGTATCTATTGGAACATGTTTATCTCCACTCAAGTGATACTGTCGTTTGGCTTTTAATCCAGGTCTGTTTAATATTGGTTCTATTATTCGTAGTATTTTTTTAGCTTCACTTTTAATTGCGAGTAATTCTGAGTATTTTTGAAGCGAAATATATATTGTAAATGCTTTACCTCTTTGTAAATTATTCGCATTCAATCGATTACAACCTTCGATTGAATTTACTGTTTTGAATTTAATTTTATTAAGTAGTAATATTGGGATGATTGATGTGCCAATTGCAAATAAATCTTCATCATTATCTGCATATATATGGAATTTCCAAGAACTATACTGATTAGAGGGTTTTCCGTCGTTTCCCGCCCAAACTCCTTTTCTATTATGTAAATTCGTTATTATTTTTTGCCAATCAGCTTCTTCGAAAGATTTTGGCTCAATTACCTTCGATTTTATATTATTTATATTGACTGGAACAAAATGCATAAATTTTAACGTATATCCCTCCGAAATATTTCCTAAGGTAATCGAATCACCATCTTTGAGAATTACTTTTTGTTTTGAAACATTTTTACCATTAATTATAGCTCCATTTAAACTGTGATCTTCAAATTCATAATGCATATCTTCTGGATGAAATCGTATTGTTGCATGTTCTTTAGAAATCTTTTTGTTTTTAGCGATTTCAGGCAGAATTATTGTACCTTTACGACCTAAAACAAATTCTTTATTTGTGGATATGATGTGTGAATGACCTGATTGATCAATTAATTCGGCAAAAGAAGGCTCAAAGGTCATTATAATGTGCGGTTCTCCACGTATTATCATAATTCTGGCAGGTGCATCTTCTAGCGGAATTGAATTATTATGTATTAAGTGACCATTAATATATGTACCCGTCTCACTGAAGTCCTGATATATAAAATGATGCTGGTTGATGTCGTAAAAAATCTTACCGTGCTTTCGAGATGCAGTTGCGCGATTTAATACAATATCATTAGTAGAATCACTACCAATCGTAGTTACTTGTTTGAAAATTCCTAAATCTTCACCCCATGGCATTTTTACAAATCCAATGGGTTCACGAGCATATTTATTAAAATTTTCAATGGGCATTAAACTATATTAATATAGAACTATATAAATTATACTCTAACAATCTCTTGACTGTGAAAAAAATATTGCGTTAGTATGTTTAATTATCAATAGATTTTTAAGTTTTATTACTCATGTAAAGTATGTTTGGTAAAACTAAAGCTAGTTTTTTGGATCATTGCCAGAGTATGTACACAGAAAAACTAGTAACTGATGGTATTTTAACTCCGCTTGAAGATATCAACTTAGCTGAATTAAGCATCGATGAAACACTTGATGAGAATGTTTCTGGTTTAAAAGAATCATTGTCTTCTTTTGGCGCTTTTCATAAAAAACATCCTCGTGCTATAAAAGCTGGAGCTGTACTTTTTTCATCTTTAGTCCTTGTTTCTTCATGTGGTTGTTCTTTAGGTACTGTAACCTATAAAGGTAAAATTGTAGATGTAGAGCAAAAAGCAGGTCTTGATGGAGTTATGGATACAGCAGATGATTATATTTTTTTGAAAGTTTCAAAAAGTAAGGGTGATGGAACGTATGGATCAAATACAAGATTTTCTATTGAAAATAATTCTGGAAATAATTTACCTTATTTAATGGAACAGTTAGAAAAAGATGGTTATGTAAAATTAGAATACGATAAAGATTCCGAATCACCGCAGTTAGTTGAAAGAATATTGGGAATACGTAGTGCTGAGGAACAAGAAGAAAAAGAAGCAGAGTACGAAAAAGAGAGCCAAGAATCACGAACATTCTGTTTCTACGGGTGTTTATCTGTAGCAGGTGTAGCTTTAATTCCAGTTATATATTTCGGTGGAAAATCTTATTTAGTTAATCGTGCGAAAATTAAAAACAAAAAAGAATGACTAATTTATCTGCATCATTTAATATTATTTTTTTATTGAATTAATTAAACTCTCACAAATAACTTGAATCTATCTTTTTCTTCAAGTTCTTCAAGTATTCTGCGTATAATTAACTTCTTTGGGTCTGGAACTGAACTAACTCTTTTTTTAATATCTTCAAAACTTACAAAAGGTCTGACTTCTCGTTCTTCAAGTAACTCTTTAGCGTGTCTTTTTCCAATACCTGGAAGTAATTCAAGAGTATGTGCTCTAAGCGATATTGGTCCAGAATAATTAAAGAAATTCGCAAATTTCTCTTCATTATTTTCAACAAGAGTTTGAACAATGTATTTTAACTCATTTTTAGCGGTTTGAGTTAATTTTTCTGAACTAAGAATTCCTTTAATCCATGCAATTTGATCTCGCTCACCTTCACCAACATATACTTCATCATGTGGTTTTAAATGTACACTTGGTTTAGGTACTAATTCAAAAAGCGTAAAATGATCTTTTCCTAGAGCTTGAATAATTGATTCTTTTTGGTGGAGTGGCCTAGAATCCGCCGGATAGCCATTTTTCAAAAAATCCAATACGATTGCATATTCTTCTTTTGCTCTCATTTTCTTCTCCGGTTGTCCTATTTTTCATATTTGTTCAATGTTTTTTGGATGTTATCTAAGTTCTCTGGTGCGATAGTAGTTTTGGAGCCTGCGAAGATTGTCTTTAGCTCACTAACTGCTTTGGGCATAAGGTTAACCATGGTAGCAATGTGTTCTTCTGTCATTCGAGGAACTTCAAGCGATTTAAGATCCTCAATTAGTTTAAGCTCTTGAGATTTATTAAGTTTGCTGAACTTAACTGAATGATCGAATACTTTTTGTCGGATAGGTGTTATTTCTTCTTTTTTATTTTTTGGTTTTAATTCTTCTGCAATTTCACCTAAGGTTAACATTCTTGATTTTAGTATCTTTAATTCTGTCATAGTCTTTTAGGAAAAAGAGGCTTTTTAAGGTTTTCTTACTAGCTTGTGAATGAATTTATCTGATAGTCTAGCTCAGTTTAATGAATCAGTTTTTCAGTTGTCATTTGAAACGGATTTTAGTTTATTTCAAAAAGTACCTGTGGAATTAGATAGAACTTTATATCATTGTTCTATTTATGGAAATAATATTTTTAGACGTAAGTATTCTAATGGTTTTTTTCATCCACGTATTCACTTAGGTGGTGGTGAATATATGTCCTTAACAAAATCATCTCCAGATATTTCTGCCGAAGGTTGGGTGAATGATTCGGAATTGCTTCGAAGTGTTGTTGAATATTTTGATGGAAAACTTAATCGTGACAATAATCCTCAAAGAGGGTTAATACCTGCGGGAATAACACATAGTAAGGTTATTAATTTTATCCAATTCCTTGGGAAAAATACTTACGAGTGGCTTAAAAAATCTGAATTAATGATGCGTAAAGAAACTTACAGCAATAATCCATTTAAAGAAGATGATGCACGTAATGCACTGTTCGACTTAAGTATTGAAGAAATACAGCAAAGTCGGGATCCTGTTTTTACAACTCCACTTTTCGGTGATTTTTCTAAGCTAGGTTTATTATATTCCCAACTTAATTACGATAATTTTTGTGTGTTAGATGAAATATATAATTTTTCAGTAAATAATTTAAGTAATCTATATATAACTAAATATTGATTAAAGTTTCTGTAAATGTACTGATGTAGAAAGAACTCTTTTTACCTTATTTAAGTCATGAAGTTCAATTAAATAAGAGTTACCTTGTTTTTTCTTAATCATACCGACTACATTTTTGAATCTTGGATGTGGCATACCTTTATGTTGGCTAGGTTCATGTATAATTCGTACTCTCTCACCTATTTTGAAAGTTTTTAAAATTCGTGTGATTGGAAGTTTACCTCGATCTCGTGCTCTCTTCTTAAGCTTGTTTCTTGTCTTAAATCGGAATTTTCCTGTTCTTGTTGTCATAGTTTTACCTAGTTTTAGGGTTTTTAAAGTTTTAGTTTTACGTTCCGGGTATCAAACCAGTAGGTAATCCGCCTTTACCTTTGAACATTTTAGTTAAGTTTTTCATTTTTTGTGGCGAGCCAACCATTTTCATCATTTTTTGCATTTGTTTGTATTGTTTAAGTAGTCCACGTACTTCTTTTTCGCTACGGCCGGAGCCATCTGCTACTCGCTCAATTCGTGAAGCATTCATAAGGGTGGGATTTTCTTTTTCTTGTGGAGTCATTGAATCCATTAAATATTTCCAAACAGTCATTTTCTTTTCTTGACCTTTGAGTGCATCTTTGGGTATTGCTCCACTCATTCCAGGCATCATGTTCATAATTTGCGATAATGGACCCATTTTCTGCATAGCTTCCATTTGGTCATATAAATCTTGTAAAGACATACCTTGTCCTTTTGTAACTTTCTTTGCTAATTTTTCTGCTTTATCTTTGTCTATAGCAGATTCAGCTTTTTTAAGCAGAGTTTCAAGATCACCCATTCCAAGTAATCGTGATACGAAATTTTTTGGCTTAAATTCTTCAATAGCATCCATTTTTTCGCCAGTTCCAATGAATTTAACTTGCGCACCGGTTGTTGCACAAGCAGTTAAGGCACCACCACCTTTGGCAGTTCCATCTAATTTTGTTACAATAACGCCCGTGACTCCTACATTTTTATGGAAAGATTCTGCTTGAGATTGGGCACCCTGACCAATATCACCTGAAATAACTAAAAGTGCTTCATCAGGTTTTACTGCAGAATTTAATGATTTAATTTCTTTAGTTAGCTCCTTATTTAGTGCATCTCGACCAGCAGTATCAACAATTACAATATCATATTTTTTGAAATCCTTTTCAAATTTTTTGATTATATCTTTTGGTTTTTTAGCTGAAGCATCACCAAAAAAATCCACTTTCATTGCTGAAGCAAGTTGTTTTAGTTGTGCATAAGCAGCAGGTCGCCATGTATCTGTTTGTATAACTGCAACTTTTTTACCTTTTTTCTTATAATATCTACTAAGTTTACCTGCAGTGGTGGTTTTTCCAGAACCAAAAAGACCACATAAGAGTATTTTTGTTGGTTTATTTTTGATTTCAATTTCTTTAAAATCTTTACCTAGAAAATTTGTAAGTTCATCAAAAACAATGTTTACTACATGTTCTCTTGCCGTCAGACCTTTTGGAGGAGCTTCTTTAGTTCCTCGGTCTCTTATTTTTTGAGCAAGTTCTTTAGCAAGTTTAATATTAACATCAGCACTAATTAGTGCTTTTTTGATTTCGGAAGATAATTCTATAACTGATTTTTTATCAACTAGACCTATTTTAGTTATTTGTTGCAAACTATCTTTTAGTTTTTCAGATAAATTATCTAAGACCATATTTTATGGTAAAATTTAAGTTTTTAAGGCTTTTTAAAAGAGGGTTTAAGTAAAATAATTTGGTTTATTTTAGTTGAAGTATACTTTTCGGTAGTGATAAGCTTTATAAATACTTCGAAGTAGTTACAATATGTCAAATACATTTAGTGATCAGCTTGGTAACTTATATGATAGATTAGAAGAGGCTAAACAAGGATTATCTTCGGAACAAAATGATATTAAAGAAGGAATTAATTTACTTGAAATACTACATGGTGATATTAATATGTTTTTGCGTAGTAATGATGCACTCCATGATATCGCGATAGTTGGTCTTGATTCATGTCCAGCAGTACATTATACAAGTATTGCAGGTCCACAAATGGATAATAGTGTGCACGAAAATTGTGCATATAAGAATGACACAAAAAAATGCGCTTTAGTAAAATATGATTCAGAAATGCATCTATTACAAAAAAATGTAGAACGGATTGTTATTACTGAACTTAAACATACTTTACTTGATATTATACATACTCATTCTGAAACTGCAAGATTTAAGGATGGAAATCCGAAAGATTATATACTTTTTGTTACGGATAGTACTGGTAAAATTAGTCGTTCGCATGTTAAAGTAGATCATGGTTCATATCAAAAACCTGTTGAAGCTTCAGATACAGATAGAGAAATTATTAATGCAAATGATTTATCTAAATTTCGCGATCATTATAAGAATAGAGATATTTATGTAGTATCTTTTCCAACTAAACAAATACCGCATGATATTTTAATAGAAGCTTGTTCGATTAGGTTTACTAAAAAATATATGCAAAAAAATCCTATTGATGGAATGAATTTGTTGAACGAATTGCTTGGGTCAAATGGTATAACTTTGCGTGAGCATGAAGACATGGATTCACCTGCAGATTCGAAACCTTCTGATTCTTCAACAGATAGATCTTATACATAATTTATTTTTGTATTATTAACTTTTTTAAATATGCTTACAAAGAATGCGATAAGTGATTAGTGGCGTTTTATTAAATCATCTTTTTCAATAATTTTGTTTCCGAATCGAATCGGTATAACTTCCTTAGCTCTTTCAACATAAAAATGCAAATGTGGATAAGTAGTATATCCTGAATTACCCGATTTTCCAATTTCTTGACCTTTTACAATTCTCTCACCGACGGTTACAGAAGTTCCTTTTTGTAAATGTACGTATGTTGAAATTTCATCATTCGCATGTTCTATACATACTAAATTACATAAATGCGCAAAAGATTCGTCAGATTCTCCGGGCCCAAAAGAATCAATAACTTCTTTTATTGTACCGTTTTCAGCAGCTAATATCGGCGTACTTAATGGAAGTGCAAAATCAACTGCAAACTCTTGATTTATTTTCTTATGAAATGGAGCGGGTCGTACATCTATTTTATTAGCTTTTATGTCGAAAGGTATTTGATATAAATTAATCGAAGGTTCCATTTTAAAGCATCTTCTTCAATAACTTATCTGCATCGAATTTTTCTAAATCTTTGTAATCTTGTCCTACACCTAAGAATATAATTGGTTTTCCTGTTTCATATCCCACAGATATGATTGCTCCACCACGTTCATCTGCGTCAGTTTTTGAAATGATAATACCTTCAATTCCAATTTTTTCTGAAAAATAACGCGCTTGCTCAACAGCATCATTACCGGTTAATGCGTCAACAACTAATATGGTAAAATCAGGTTTAGTAACTCGTTTAATTTTCTGAAGTTCTTTCATTAAATCTTCTGAAGCATGTTGTCTCCCCGCCGTATCAATCATTACAATATCAATACCTTTTGCTTTGGCATGTTCAACTGCATCAAAAGCAACAGCTGCCGGATCTGCACCATATTTGTGTTTAATCATCTTTATTTTTAGTTTTTTAGCGTGTGTTTCAAGTTGTTCAATTGCAGCGGCTCTAAACGTATCTGCTGCTGCAAAAACTATAGATTTTTTGTTATTTTGGAATAATTTTGCTAGTTTAGCCAGGTTTGTTGTTTTTCCTACACCATTAACACCAACAAAAAGTAACACAAGTGGCTTTTTATTATTTGATTCTTCAATAAGATCAAGCGGTTTAGGTTTAGTAAGAACTTCTTTGAGAATTTCAGTTAATTTTTCTTGAATAATATCAGTATTTGGTTTTTGTTTGTTCTTAATTAATTCTTCTTTTATTTCATCAAGAATTCTTTCAGATATATCATATGCAATATTGTTTTGAATTAATTCATCTTCAAAATCATCTAATGCGGAAGATATTTTTTCTTCAGAGCGTTTAACAAAAAAACCTTTTTTAGGTTCTTTATACTCCACGTCATTTTCTTCAGATTTTTTGAATTTAGAAACAATTTTTTCTTTTAAACTGATTTTTGGTTCTTCTGTTTTTTTGGGTTTTTCTGGCTCGTCAGCTGTGTCTTTTTTTAATTTTGAAAATGCTTCTTTTAATTTTCCAAACATCTTAGATTTGAAAGATTAGCGTTTTTAAAGGTAATGAATTGAAACTTTATCAAATCCAACGATGCTTTTGGGGAAAATTAATATCATTGTTATGTCTTATTTTTCTATATTCTTCAAAAAGTGCATCGTGTTTTTTATCTAGCGGTACTGCATAGGTATGAAAATCTCTTATCTCCGTAGGACAACTTTCTTTATCCAATAGTGTTGCTTGTGGTGTTTTCTTTAATATTTCTGTTGAAAAACCGTTACTGAAAAAAACTAAATTATTCACTGGAACTTTTTGATTAGTTGTTAAAAATTTATATATATAATGCAATGTGTATCCTTGATGTATATAGTCATCACACGCAATAGTAATCCTTTCGGAATTTAATTTACCCTTAAGATATCCTAAAATATGTTTAGTTTTAAAAAAAATAATTTCTTTACGAATTGGTTTGATTTGCAAAAAGGAACCAGCTTTATTGGAGTTAGTGAGTATATTATGCATATTTTTAGCATATGGCCAGCCTTTGGAATCAACTGAGATAATGTCAATTAAACCTTCAAATTTCATTAAATCTTGCCAACTAATTAAGTTATCTTGCATAAGTTACTCTCTAAAAATGGTTTTTAAGAGCTTTGATTAGAAATTATTTGAGAAATTTCTTACATTCCCAATTCTTTTTGCATTTGGGATTGTATAATTTCGGCTTGTATTGCATGCATCTGAATATTTTCAGTTATTTGTGTTTGGACTTTTGTGAATTCTTCAACTTGCATTTTAAGACTTGCTTTAACTTCGTCAAGTGATTTTTTGACGAAATTTCCTGCACCAATATTAACTAAAAATTCTTTTGTATTTTCAATTTTTGTTTGCGCAAGAATTCCTGCACCAATATTTGAAAATACTTTAGTACCTGTTTTTGATTTAGGAAGAACATCAAGTTGTGATAATAGTTGATCAAATTCATTACGTTTTTGTTCTACAGCTTGCGCTTCGTGGTCTAGTTGTTTACTTTGCTCTTCAATGTATTGCAATTGCATATACATTTGTTGAAGATTTTGTTCATTTACTGCTTTCTTTGTCATTTGTTTTAGGTTCCTGAAGCACTATGCTTTCCTTTGATTCAGAGACTGAAACAATATTTATAAATCTTCTGGGTAGCTTGTGTTTTGAGCCAAATCGAGCCATAAGTAAGTCTTTTGCATGATTTTCATCGTTTGCAGGTATGTCTTTTGAGAATGTTTTCCATTGTTCACCTAATTTAAATTCTCCAGAAAGGTTAAATTTTTTCATATACACAATTTTTAAGTTGCATTAAATAAGTTTTTGTAACTACTCTATATAAATTCTTAAAAATTAAACAAACCTTAATGCTTCGTCAATTCTCATAATCTCAAAACCCGATGTCAGCGACCCAGCAATAAATCCCTTTGAATTAGCCAGTAATCCTGAACTTACGAAATTATTTCCTAAATTTATTGTTCCTAAGCCAATTTCATAACCCAGCGTAGTTTCTATTTTTTTAATTTCTTCTTCAGAAGCATTTGAATTAAATATAGCACCTTTTTCAGTTAGTATTCCACAAGATCCAGGCACAGTTGTTTCAGCAATATTTATTTGAATGATTTTTACGCCCAATGCGTCGCCAATTTGTTTGGCTTCTTCTTTTGTATATTCTTTACTAATTAGTGCAATTTCATCATTACAAATAATATTATTGTTTAATGCAGTTTTTTCAGTTTTAATTGTAACAAATTTAATCGGTAATTTTTTTAGTTCATTTAATTCTGATTTGAAAATAATATCTGGTATAAGCACACAATTTGAGTTAGCTACTGCAAAAATACCAATTAGATCAGTACCATATAATTTGATTTGATATACGGGAACTTTAAGAGTATCTTGGATTTTCTTAATATGTTTTTCAGGAACGATTTTACCAACGATACAAAACTTATCTGTAGCGATACCGTAAAGTCCAATATTTGGGTCACCGTCAATGTTTAATTTTATAGCATGTTTCATTTTATTTTGTATTTGCAATATGCAAATCGTGTATATATATAGAGCGAGAAATTGATTTTTAAGTGTTGCTAATTGATAAAAAATCAAATATTTAGAATAGTTTACTTATGCATATTAGCTTCTTGTGCCTTTGTAACTTTTGCTTTCTTTTTCTCTTCTGCTTTATGAAGATCTTTTGCTAACTCTTTAGTTGATTTACTTGCTTTCTCGTCTTCAGGTTTCTCTTTTTTCTTTCCAGTTAGTTTTTTCTTTAGTTCTTCAGCTAATTTTTTAGGATCTTTGCCCATAACATCTGCTTTGGTTTCGGATTTGCCTTGCGTTTTGAATTTCTTTGCTTTTTCTTCAGTTTTTTTGATAATTCGCATATCTCTTTTAGATATTTTAGTTAATTCAACCATTGCAAAAGGAATATCGACGTCCTTCTTTGTTTTTTTATCTTGAACTTTTTTATTTTCAATTGTAACTTCTACTTTTACTTTTGATGGCGGGTTTTTTCCACCGTGTTTCCAAACTTCTTGATTGACTAAATTTGATAATTTAATGTTCTCAACTTTAGTATGTCTTAAAATATATGCTTGAAGTGCATCAATTGCACGCTTTGATTTTCTCCAACGAGGAACTTTAAGAAATTCACGTCTAAGTGGGATGATGTATGTTCTTTTTTCGCCAACTTTAATTCTTGTCATTTTAAGCTTGTATCCTATTCCGTTTCCAGTTTCTCTTTTTTCGAGTTAATCTAGATGGATGTACTTTTCGACCTAAACCAAATACTTTTGGGATTATCCAAAAAGGTGCCCATTTAGTATGTTGTTTTGCTTTAACAAGTCTATTTTTCTTTCCAGATGATTTTCTTGAACTCATTTTATTTCTTTTCCTCTTTTACTTTAACTTCGACAACAGGTTTTTCTTCGGTTTTTTTAGGTGTTGCTTTAGTTTTTTTAGAGATTCCTAATATTTTATTTGAAGTATTATCTAATAATGCTTGACCTTGCGGTGTGACGATTCTACCTTTTGAACCTTTTTTAGCTTGTTGAACTAACTCTGCTTTTTCAAGTTGCTGTAGCATTGTGCGAATTAATTTACCTGAAGCTTTATAGAAACGATTTGGTTTTACTCCTCTGTTTTTTCTTCCACCATATTTAGTTCTTAATTTTGATACTCCAACAGGACCATCTTTATATAAAGTTCTTAAAATTGCAGCGGAACGAATTTGCCACCAATTTTTTTGAATAGGTGGTCTTTCAACATGAGCACCACTTTTGACAAATTTAGCCCAATCAGGCATAGATAATTCAGGATTTTTAGCTAATTCTGCAGCTACTTTTTCTATTAACGTCATTGGTTCGACATTATGTATTGATGCCATTCAGAAATCGCATTTGACCATTTAAAAATGTTGTGATATGTAATAAATTAACAAGAAAATAATTGTATGTGTTAAGAAAAAAATAATATGATGCTTAAATTTTTGTTTGATTCCATATAAGCTTGAAAGTAATAAACTTATTGTGAATATAAGAATTGCTCTTGATTCAAAATTAAGTGTAAATGGTGAATAATTAAATAATGCTAGGCCCGTGATTGCTGAAAAAATAACCCAATATCTATATTTTTTATTTACTTTCTTTGCAATCCAAGAAATTTCTTCTTTTGTATATTTGAATAAAAAGAATCCTATGAGCCAACCAGTTCCCGCCAAAATTCCAGTTATTGCCGTATTTAGCATAAATCCTTTAAAGTCAATTGAATATAAGCATTATGCAAATTAAGGTAATGGATACAGTTTATGAACCAATGGAAGATTCTAAATTAATACAAAATGAAGTTCAAAAAAGAGCAAAAGATAAGATTGTTTTAGATATTGGTTGTGGTTCAGGTATTCAGGCAATTTCGGCTGCACTTTCCGGAGCAGCAGAAATATATGCAAGTGATATTAATCCGCGAGCAGTTATGTGTACAAGAGAAAATGCCAAAAATAACAAAGCGGAAATACATGTTTTTGAATCAAATTTATTTGAGAAAGCTCCTAAGAAAAAATTTGATTTAGTTATTTTTAATCCACCATATTTACCTTCAGATGGATATAATGATGATTTGAGATGGTCTGGTGGTTATGAAGGCATTGAGATTATTTTAGATTTTTTCGATCAAGCAACAGATTTTTTAACTGAGCGTGCGGAAATTTTATTTATTTTTAGTTCTCATGCAAATCAAGAGAAGTTAAAGAAAGTTTTAGATATTATGGGTTTTAATTTGAGAGTTTTGCAAACTAAGCGAATTTTTTTTGAAGAGATTCATTTAGGACTTGCAACCCTTCAATGATAAACACTCTTTATATTGTAGCAGATGTACTTATTTTCATAAAGGGCAAACCAAGTGGGTTAGATGGTTATGAAGTCACATCCGTGATAGATCACTAGCTGGGGATTGAGGGCAACTGTTGGTTACTCAAAAGCACTCTGCGGAGAATGTAGGCCTATGAAACTCCGTGGGTAGCTTCTTTATTACAAACATCTCTCAGTTTTCGGAAAGGTTCCAAAGCGTGGAATTTGAGTTACCGAAAGGGTTGAAAGCTTCCATGTTAGGAGAATTTCCCATTTGGGCCTATAACCTTTTTCTTAAAAAGAAACTTATTTGAGACTGAGAAAAATCTTTCAAACGTTTGTTTATAATATCTTTTTATGAAATTCATCAAAATAAATTGTCATTGGTTTTTTCATTCTATCACGATATAAACCCATTTTGAAATAAAATTTTCCAGTTGATGGATAACCATATTTTGCAACATATGCAGTTATGCCACCGTAATCTACAATCTGTTTTTTATTCATCCATATTTTAACAAATCCATATTTTTTTCGTGTAAATTTTATATTAAATATCAAATCAATCCAATTTCCCCTAATTTCTTTTTTTGTGCTGAATATCTTAATTTTTTTTCTAGTTGTCTGTAATGTAATGTAAAATTCACCTGCAACATATCTAATTGCAAGTATTGGATTATCTACTTGAGCATTATTTTTTTCATCATTTTGTTTCCATTGTGCTAAAACTAATCTTGTTGATACAATTGGAAAGTTTCTTGGGAGATACAGGCTAAATGCATATTCATATATCTCATTTTCTTGAGGGCCGAGTTTTTTATTTTCAAGAAGTTCATCTCGTTCAGTTTTTCTATTTTTTGATGCACAATCACCTTCATTAATCGTTATTTGAATAGCATTTCCGCTTTTCCTTACAATGTTTGATTGAAACTTAACTGAATCTGGTTTGAATTTTTTAGTTTTCCAAATAGCACTTAATAACGGTCCTTCAAAATTATCATGCAGTTCTTTAGAATTCATATAACATCTATCTTGTTATAATATTTATAATTACTGTAAGAATTATTTTTTCTTGCGCGAGGTTTTCTTTAACGGTTTGTGTATAATTATTTGGCTTTTCATAATTGTAGAATTTGGAATCATAATCATGTTGCCATCTTCACTTGTTAAGGTTGTTTCAGTAAGTGAAATTTCTTGGACCTTGCCAGTTACATTTATAACCGTTATATTATCGCCTTTGTTGATTTTGTTTATAGAAATTACGTATATTCCAGAAATTATGTTTGGTATAAAATCTTTGAGACTAAGAAATACTGTTAAAATTATTATTAATATTAAGCTTACAAAAATTATATTTAGAATTATTGGTGTTATGCCTAAGTAATTTAGTCCAAAAATTCCTGAACCAATATAAATCACATATTTTATGGTGTTT
>CAZGVA010000013.1:0-24274 GCA_964528765.1 Candidatus Woesearchaeota archaeon
TGAGCGTAGTTCGTTTTAAGCGAACTTGTTCGATGTAAATCCCGTTCCCGACGCTATCTTTCTTTAATTTAAGTAAATTATTTATACCTTTTACGTTTAGCATTAAATGGCGAAAATTAGCTGGCATTCTTTAACTATAGGTAAAACAATTGAGCAGTTAAAATCTATTGCCAGTAAAGGCCTTTCTGAAATACAAGTTAATGAACTCACTAAAAAACATGGATATAATGAGATTCAGCATAAAAAAGGGCGTTCAAAACTTGATATATTTATTGGCCAATTCAAAAATTTGTTAGTTATGTTGCTAATTGCAGCAATAGGCATTTCTTTGCTTGTTGGTGAAATTGTTGATGCAGTAGTTATTGCAATTATTGTTATTGCCAATGCACTATTAGGTTTCTTTCAAGAATACCGTGCAGAAAAAGCCATGGAGGCACTTAAGAAGATGTCGGCACCTCTTGCAATAGTTATCCGAGATGGTAAGGAACAGAAAATACCTGCAAAATTGTTAGTTCCAGGAGACATAATTATTTTAGCAGAAGGTGATCGTATTCCTGCAACTGGACGATTAATTGAATCATTTAGTCTGCAAACAGACGAGTCCGCACTAACGGGTGAATCCACACCTGTGCAGAAAATTGTGGACGTTGTTTCAGAAAAATCAGTTTTAGCTGACCGTAAAAATATGGTTTTTATGGATACAATTGTTACATATGGAAGAGGTAAGGCAATAATTGTTGCAACTGGAATGAATACCGAAATTGGCAAAGTTGCTAAACTGATTCAAGATACCAAAGAAAAAGAAACACCTTTGCAAAAGAAATTGTCAGTGGTAGGTAAATATATTGGTTTATCTGTTATAATTATTGCCGGAATTATTTTTGATATAGGATTATTACGTGGCGGGCGTATTTTTGATATATTAATTACATCAATTGCATTAGCCGTTGCAGCAGTTCCTGAAGGATTACCCGCAGTTGTGACGATTACACTTGCTCTTGGTTTAAATCGTATGGCTAAATCTAAAGCACTTATTCGTAAATTACCTGCAGTTGAAACTCTGGGTGCTACAACAGTTATTTGTTCGGATAAAACGGGTACTCTTACGAAAAATGAAATGACTGTGCAAAAAATATATGCAAGTGGCAAGTTCTTTAAAATTACTGGCGAGGGTTACGAACCAAAAGGAGACTTCTTTTTAGGAAGACGAAAAATACAGGCAATAAAAGATAAAACCCTAAATCTGCTTTTAACAATCGGTTCTTTATGTAATACAGCTAGACTTCGTAAAAATAAACGTTGGGAAATTTTTGGTGACCCTACTGAAGCCGCTTTATTAGTAACTGCAAAAAAAGCAGGTATGGATAAAGATACTTTGACTAAAAAATATAAACATATTGGCGAAATTCCATTTGATTCTAAACGTAAATTAATGACTATTTGTTATGATACACCTACACATAAAAGTATTGCTTATGTTAAAGGTGCACCCGAAATTCTACTTAAAAAATGTACACATATATTTAAAGAAGGCAAAGTCACTAAAATTACTGCCTATGATCGTAGAGATATTCTTAATGCAAATACGGACATGGCTAAATCTGCTTTACGCGTTTTAGGCATGGCGTATCGAGTTTTGCCACCACGAATTAAGCATTTTGAATCAAAAAATATTGAAGAAGAATTAGTTTTTGTTGGTTTGCAAGGAATGATGGATCCTCCACGAAAAGAAGTCAGAGATTCCATAATATTATGTAAAAAAGCAGGTATTAGGCCAATTATGATTACGGGAGACTATGAAATCACTGCCATAGCTATTGCAAAAGAATTATTGATTTTAGATGGTCAGGAAGTAATCACTGGTGCAGAATTAGATAAACTCAATGAGAGAGATTTTAGTAAAAGACTGGATAAGATAAGCGTGTATGCGCGAGTTTCACCTGAGCACAAAGTTAGAATTTTAAAAGCTTGGCAGAAAAAAGGTGCAGTTGTTGCGATGACAGGTGATGGTGTAAATGATGCACCTGCTCTTAAAAATGCCGATATTGGTGTGTCCATGGGTATTGTTGGTACTGATGTGGCAAAAGAAGCTAGCGCAATGGTACTACAAGACGATAATTTTTCAACAATTGTTAGTGCAATTAAAGAAGGAAGAGGTGTTTATGATAATATAAAGAATTTTATTAGATATTTGCTTTCATCAAATGTTGGCGAAGTATTGACGATTTTAACCGCTTCTTTGATGGGATTTCCTTTACCTTTAATTGCAGTTCAAATTCTTTGGATGAATCTTTTAACAGATGGTGTTCCGGCTTTAGCTTTGGGTGTAGATCCCCCTGCGTCAGATATTATGAGTCGTAAACCACGTAGTCTTAATGAAAAAACCATTGATAAACAAATGTGGGGATTTATTAGTATTGTTGGTATTGTAATGATGATCGGCACAGTCGGTATATTTAGTAAGTTTTTAGGATACGGTATTGATTATGCAAGAAGTATGGCTTTTTCAACAATTGTTTTATTCCAAATGTGGAATGTATTTAATTCTAGAACAAATAAGTCAATATTTAGTAAATCTTTATGGAATAATAAATGGTTAATTTTAGCCGTAATAAGTTCGGTTATCTTGCAGATTTTAGTTGTGTATGTACCTTTCTTTAATCCAATATTTCAAACAGCACCAATTAAAGCGATTCATTGGTTATGGATAATATTGGTTAGTTTTAGTATTGTTATTGTTATAGAAATATTAAAGAAAATAGAAAAGGCAAGGCTTAAGAACTAACTTTACGACTATTAAGTGAATATGATAAAATTAATTACTCTAGCAATCATGTTTTTTGCAGTGTTTTTTGCAAGTATTAGTTTTAACATTATATTTCATGAGACAGCACATTATGTTGTGGCTGATGCATATAATTTAGATCCAGAGATGCATTTTGCACCAGAGGGGATGTCTGCTTCAGGTTTATATTCTATGGATTCAAGTATTGCTTATGTACAGTATTCTTCAGATACAACTAGCATAACTGCTGAAGATGCAATTATTGCTTCTGCAGGGCCTTTTGCTAATTTATTTTTGGCATGCATGGGTTTGTTTTTTTATTTTAATCCAAAACGAAGCCAAGTCACTAAAATTCTTTTAATTTTAATTATTGTACCTTCATTTGTATCTTTTGCAATTAATATTTTACCAGTTTTTCCAGGTGATGGCTATTATATATTACAATATTTATTTTAGAGTCAAAAAGCTTTTAACTGTAATATTATAGCGACAATATGACAAATGTTGTTAAGAAAGGTGATTTTGTTGAATTGGATTTTGTTGGTAGAGTTAAAATTACTAACCAAATTTTTGATTTAACTGTTGAATCTGTGGCTAAAAAAGAAGGATTAGAGCGCAAAGAGAAATTTGAGCCACTTATAGCATGTATTGGTTCAGGACAATTAATTGCAGGGTTTGATGAACAAATTATTTCTAAAAAATTAGGCGATGAATTTGAATTTGATGTACTTCCTGAAAAAGCATTTGGTAAAAAGAATCCTAAATTAATACAATTAACTTCTTTAGCAATATTCAAAAAACGTAATATTCGTCCAATACCTGGTATACAGCTTGATATTGATGGTGCGTTAGCAACTGTTCGTAGTGTTACAGGTGGTAGAGTTGTATTAGATTTTAATCACCCTTTATCTGGAAAAAATCTTCATTATTGGGTTAAAGTTCTTAACATAATTACAGATGCTAAGCAAAAAGTTGAAGCAACGATTAAATTATTAGGTGTACCTTACAAGAGTGTATCTGTAACTGATAAAACTGCCACAATTACGTTTGAAAGTAAGTTGCCTAAAGAGGTACAAGGTATGTTAATCCCAGAAATTAAAAAATATGTTTCGGATATAGATATTAAGTTTGCGTAACGGTTAATTTGAATTATTTTGTTGAAGCTAGGAAACCTTATAAAAAATATATCCGTAGTTTCTTATTTGGTGATATTAATGGAATCTTTTATTGAGAGCGCGCAAGAGAGAGCTGATCGTGAAATGAATCAGCAACAGAAGGCAAGTTCTGAACCGCAAGGGTTTGATTTTGGATTTGGCAGTACAACACCGCAAGAACCAGTACCTACACCTCAACCCCAACAAGAACCAGCTAATTTTAATTATCAAGATGAGTCAAAACCACAAATTAATCCGGATGATGAAGAACTTCAAAAAATTTTACAAGCAAAGAAAGCACGAATTAAAGTTATTGGATGTGGTGGTGCAGGAAATAATACTATAACTCGTATAGCTGAAATTGGGGTTATTGGTGCAGAAACAATTGCAGTAAATACAGATGCTCAAGATTTATTAAAATCTGTAGCTGACCGAAAGCTTTTGATTGGTAAAGAAATAACTGCCGGACTTGGTTCAGGTTCTGACCCAAATATTGGTAAAGAAGCAGCAAGAGAATCTGAAAATGATTTGAAAACAATATTAAAAGAAGCACATATGGTTTTCTTAACATGTGGTCTTGGTGGCGGAACAGGCACAGGATCGATACCAGTTATTGCAGAAATTGCTAAAAAATTAGGTATTTTAACCGTAGCTATTGTAACTTTGCCATTTAATATGGAAGGTCAAATGCGATATGAAAATGCAATGGTTGGCTTAGAGGCATTAGAAGGTCTTGTTGATACGCTTATTGTAATTCCAAATGATAAATTAATTGAATTAGCTCCAGATTTACCTTTGCAAACAGCATTTAAGGTGGCTGACGAAATTTTAACTAATGCAGTAAAAGGAATTGCTGAATTAATTACAAAACCAGGTTTAATTAACTTAGATTTTGCAGATATTAAAGCAGTTATGAGTTCTGGTGGAATCGCCATGATTGGAGTTGGTGAATCAGATACAGAAAATAGAGCTGTTGAAGCAGTTGAAAAAGCTATTCAAAATCCTTTATTAGATGTTGATATTGCCGGTGCGACGGGTGCTTTAATTAATGTTGTTGGTGGTGCAAATATGAGTTTAGAAGAAGCTCAAAAAGTTGTTGAAACTATATCTGAAAGATTAGATGATACTGCCAAGATTATATGGGGTGCACAGATTTCTCCAGATTTACAAAATACACTTAGAGCTATGCTTGTTGTAGTGGGTGTAAAATCTCCTCAGATTTTTGGACCACGTAGAACTTATTCGGATAAAAAGCGAACAGATTTAGCTGATCACTTAGGAATCGAATTTGTTGACTAATTCAGCTAAACTATTTTATATTTTTACTTTCTTATAATTATCTGAGTCTTACTGGTAGATTATGTTCTGCAAAATATTTCTGAGCTAAGTAAGCTGATTAGTAAGATATATTTTCTTTCAGAAAGTCTTATAAACTATATTTCCTGATTTTCTTATGGTTGATTTAACTAAATTTGATACGCCGAAAATTAATTTAGGTTCGCCTAAAGAATGGCCAAGTAAAATAAGAAAAACATTAAAAGAATGGCGTAGAGTATATAAAATCACTAAGAAACCAGGTAAAACTGAATACCTAGCAGTTGTTAAAGTTACAGGATTAGGAATCTTGATTGTAGGTAGCATTGGTTTTGCGATTTTCCTGGTTGTTGAGCTAATAAAATAAAATGGAAGCTAAAGAAACAAAACAAGTTGAAACACAAGAAGAATCTGAAACACAATTATTTATTGTGCGAACAGCTATTGGCAGGGAAGGCCAAGTTATGGATTTTTTGGCTAGTAATGCAAAAAAAATGGGCGGTGTATTTAGTCTAGTTTATCCTCATGGGATGAGCGGATATATTTTAGTTGAAGCAGATGGAGATACAGCTGTTAAGCAAGTTGCTTTTCGAGTTCCATATGTTAGAGGAGTTTTATCAAAACCCGTTACATATGCTGAAGTTGAGCATTTAATTGAATTTAAAGCCGAAAATATTGATATTCATTTAGGAGATATTACTCAAATTATTGCAGGTCCATTTAAGGGCGAAAAAGCAAAAGTTACGAGAATCAACACGCAAAAAGCAGAGATTGTTGTAGAATTGCTAGAAGCAGCAGTCCCAATTCCAATTACAATAGCTTTAGATTCTGTGAAAGTTATTGGAAAACGAGAAGACGCTGAGGAATAAATTTATTAATCCCATTTATCTTTGATTCGATCAATTTCTTTGTTAGGATGTAATTTCTCAATAACATAAAATAAGTCTTCAAAAAATTGTTCGGTGTTATCTGTAGCATATAGCGTAGTTTGCGCATTTCGCATTAATGGATGATTTCTTTTTCGCAATTCTTCAAAAATTATCGCAATTTCACTTTTATCGCGATATCTTTCACTAATGTCGCTTACTTCATTTACGATCTCAGGAATTAAGGATACTATTTTTTCAATATCGGGATTTGTTAAAGAATATACAGTGTTTGTGGTTCGAAGCACATCAGTTGAATCTTGTTTATTTTCTTTAGCGTGATAAATACCTGAAGAATCAAAAGGTAATTTTTTTACTTTAGATAAATCATCCACATCTGGAATGTAGATTTTCCCATTAAGCGTGTTTGGTTTAAAAATATATGATTTATTTCCTTGTAGATTAATTGATTCTTTTTCGCAGTTCATAGATAATATTCCCTGCGCCACGTAATTGATTTTGCCAGTAATATCTCTGTTAACTATAAATACATCTTCTTGAGAATGACTACGCGGATCTGCGATAATTATTTCCCTCATCATAGAAACTTATTTTGTAATTTATAAGTAATTGTATAACATAAACCTTAAAAAGGCCTCTAAATAGGTCTATAGATGGCAACTGAGACAATTGATTTGCTGGTAAATGGTGGGAAAGCAACTGCAGGTCCACCTCTAGGTCCGAAGTTAGGTCCAACAGGAATTCCAGTAAATAAAGTTGTTGAAGCAATTAATGAAAAAACAAAAGAGATGAACGGAATGCAAGTTCCAGTAAAAGTTCATATTGATATTTCTGATAAATCTTTTGAAATCGAGATTGGAACACCTCCAACTGCTGCTTTAATTAAGAAAGAATTAGGAATTCAGAAAGCATCGGGAAAAGCACAAACTGAAATGGTTGCAGATATTCCAATTGATAATATTATTAAGATAGCAAAAATCAAGATAGATCGCTTAAATGCATCTGATTTAAAGGCAGCATGTATTGAAATAATCGGAACATGTACTTCAATGGGAATTGAAGTTGAAGGATTAATGCCTAAAGACGCAATAAAAGCAGTAAAAGACGGCAAATTTGATGGTAAGATTTCAGGTAAAGTTGCTTTAGTAGAGCACTCTGCTGCAGAGCTTAAAGCAAAGCAAGTTGAGCTGCAGGCAGATATTGCAGAACACCGAGCTGAAGAAGCTGCTGATGCTGCTGAAGCTGCTGCTGAGAAAGAAGCTGAAAAACCTGCTGAAGGTGCTGATTCAGGCGAAAAGAAAGAAGAAGTTAAACCTGCTGAAGGTGCTAAGCCTGAAGCAAAGAAAGAGTAAAAACTTTTTAAGTTTTTTTATTTTGTTTGTGGAACAACTTTATAAGCTTTTTATTTTATATATTTCATGAAGCGTATTAATTTGAATAAGTTAATGAGACCACATATTCGTAAAATTAGTCCTGAAATTCGTCGTGATTTAGATGCTTGTGCAATTCTTGATGGAACTGAAAATATGTTTGGTTATTCTCCAAAAATCCGCGACTTAATTCATATTGATACGCGGTTGAATATTGCTCCAGATCCATCTTGTAGGGAATTAAAAGCATCGTTACAGAAATATCATCAAGTTTCATATGGTAAATTATTTGTAGGTAATGGTGCAATTGATGTTGTTGACCACTTTTTTAGAATTTTTTTACAACCAGGTGACAATGTAATTATTCCTTCACCAACATACCCCGTATTAAATTTTGAAGTTGATGTTAATTTTGGAACGCTTAAAAAAATTGAACTTGAAAAGGACTTTTACTTAAATCCAACTAAAATTATTAATGCAATTGATCAAAACACGAAAATTATTTTACTAGTTAATCCGCAAAATCCAACAGGGAATATTATCCCAAAAAGAGATATTGCTAAAATTGCACAAGCTGCATATTCAAAAGGCGTTTTGTTAGTTATTGATGAAGTATATGCAGAGTATGCTCGAGAAAATAATATTGAGCTAATTGATGAATATAATAATGTGTTTATTATTCGTTCTTTTTCAAAAGCATTTGGTTTAGCAGGGTTAAGAGTTGGATACGGACTGGGCTCAGAAGAATTAATTAAACTTCTAAAAAAGCGACCTCCGTTAAAAATTAGTAGAGTTTCGCAATTAGCTGCTAAGTATGCATTAGAAGATGCAGATCATTTCTATAAATTGCGAGATCAGATTGATTCAGAAAAAACTTGGCTACATGGCGAACTTAATAATTTGGATGGTGTGAAAGCATATATGACGCGTACAAATTTTTTGATCGCCAAGTTTCCGGCTAAAAGATTTAGAGAAAGACTTGAAATATTAGCTAAGAATCGTATTTTTGTTAAAAACTTATGTAAGTTTCCACTTCTTAAACATCATGTACGAATTGGAATTGGCACACGTAAGCAAAATGAATTATTCCTTAAAGAACTTAAAAAGTTAGTATAAAATCTTATAAATATCTCGTTCTATAAATTATATGCATCACGATAAGATCAAACAATTATTTTTTGAACATTATAAAAGTCTTGGGCATAAGCAAGCTCCAGATGTTTCACTTATTCCTACAGAAAGCGATACATCGACATTATTTATTAGCGCAGGAATGCAGCCACTAAAACCGTATTTTATAGGACTGCAAAAACCACCTGCAAATCGATTGTATAACATTCAAAAATGTATTCGAACAGGTGATATTGATGAAGTCGGTGATACTAATCATTTTACTCTGTTTTTCATGCTAGGGAGCTGGTCAATTAACGACTATGGATCCGTAGAAGCTGCTCAATTTGCATATGATTTGCTTGTAAATAAGTATAGAATGAATAAAAATAAGCTATGGGCTACAGTTTTCAAAGGAGATAAGACGCTTGGTCTGGGAAAAGATACAATTTTAGCAGATGCTTGGCCAAAAATTGGAATTCCAAAACAAAGAATCTTTATGGCCGATTCAGACGAAGTTTTTTGGGCGAGTGGAGCAACAGGACCTTGCGGACCAACTTCTGAAATGCACTATGATTATGGTAAAGGAAAAGGTTGCAAAACTGCAAAATGTGATCCAACTTGTACTTGTGAAAGATTTACAGAAATATGGAATCCTTGTGTTCAGATTAAGTATAATATGGATTTAAGTGGCAAATTAACTCCACTTAAGTTTGAAAGTATTGATGGAGGGGCAGGTTTTGAGCGTATCGTGGCTGTTTTGCAAGGAGTAACTGATGCTTATGAGACAAGTTGTTTTAAGCCACTAGTTCAGATGGCTGAAAAGCTATCTGGTAAGAAATATGCAAGCAATAAGAGAGCATTCAGGATTGTTGTAGATCATGTTCGTGCTTCTGTTTTTATTGCAGGAGAAGGCATAACTCCGGGAAAAAAGGACAAAAGTTACGTTCTTCGTAGGTTAATTAGACGAATGGTTAGGTATGCTAACCAGCTAAATATTGATAGAACTGGAATAAAGCAACTTGTTCGTTTTGTAATTGATGATTTTAAGAAAGATTATCCTTATCTTCAGCAGAGAAACAAGCAAATATCAGGAGTTATTGGCTCAGAGTATGATAATTTTAGTAAAACTTTGAGTAAAGGTAATCGAAAGCTGAATAAACTTATGTCTAACTTAAAGACAAAAACTGTGCCAGGAATAGACGTTTTTCATTTATTTGATACATTTGGCTTCCCAATGGAGCTAACGAAGGAAATTGCAGCTGAAAAAGGTTTTAAAATTGATGAAAAAGGTTATCACGCACAATTTGACAAGCACAGAGAAGTTTCAAAGAAGGGACAGACTAAGAAGTTTGCATCAGGATTAGCAGACCACTCAGAGCAAGTTGTAAAGTATCATACAGTAAATCATCTTGTTGTTGCAGCGCTTCAAGAAGTACTAAGTCCAAAAGTTACTCAAAGAGGATGTAATTTGACTGCCGAACGGCTAAGATTTGACTTTAATTGGGCTGAGAAAATGACTCCGGAGCAGATTAAAGCAACAGAAGACCTTGTAAACAAGTGGATTTCGCAAAAAATACCTGTAAAAATGCAAGAAATGAGTGTTTCTGAAGCTAAAAAAAGTGGAGCACAGGGAGTTTTTGAACATAAATATGGCTCAAAAGTGCGTGTTTATACTATTGGTAAGATTTCTAAGGAAATATGTGGCGGACCACACGTAAAAAACATTGGTGAGATCGGCAAATTCAAGATAAAGAAGGAAAAATCAAGTTCAGCAGGTGTTAGACGAATTAAAGCGGTTTTAGCATGAAAATTAAAGTTAAACTCTGTGGATTTGAAAACGTCAATATTTATATGCATAAATTTCTTGAAAAACAAGGAGTTCATAAAGAGCTGTTTGAAATTAAAAAAATATTTGATATGGTTGAGGAATCCTATAAAAAATACTGTTTGCAACATTTTAAACAATTTGTTGTGCGACAAGGGTTTGGTAGAGATATTCTAATTGAAGTATATGCATTATCTACAGTCCGTAAAGAAGATCATTTAGCAAATATTAATTCAGATCAGATTATTGCATCAGTGAATGAACATACTTCTCCTGCTTATTTTCAGATTACAGTCCGTACTGCGGCGCTAGAAAAAGTCATTAAGTCGCAGTTTAATGAATTGGGAGACACTCGAAATTTTTATTATAATTTAGGTATTTCAATATTAAATGCGCTTGTACATGAAACTGTTCATATCGCTCAATGTATACACAATCAGAAATTATTTGTTCACCATCAAGATTTTACGCTGGCGGAGAAACGTTTAATTGAATTAAATATTATTTATTTAATCGATTTTTATAAAAAGATCAGTCATATTTTATTAAAAAATAAGATGTTTTTGAATAGTACTAAATTGGAAGGTGAAGCTACTTTTTTTGGCTTAATGCAGCGTTTAAATTTACGCGGTTTTATACATATTTTGGCAAATTTAGATCCAAATTCTCAAATATCTACTCGATCAGATATAACTTTGCAGGATTTTAAAGAACATGTTGACTTATCAATAAAGTTTATACGGAAAGCAATTATTCAATTAAAGCAAATAAATCGATTAGTTTCTACAAATATTAGATTACAAAAAGGTATTTTCAGTTTGATTTCAGATTATAACGAGTTAACCATATCTACTAAGTCTCGCGCACGTATTGAAAATAATTTGAAGAAATTTAATGAAAATACAGATGCAATCGATATTAAATCGATTAGTAATTTGCAGGATATAATTATGTATGATATTGGTTATGTTATAATGTACATATTAACTCGCTCTAAACAACATAGATGCAATTTAACTCCCGAGACCATGATTCGGTTAATGTTGGAAGATGATAAAGTTAAATCTGAATCACATTCGCTTAAATCATTAAAGAAATATTTTAAACAGTTATTGGATTTAATTAACGAAACAGATGAAAACTATGTTGATATGGAAGATATGATTTCAAAAGAAAAGAAAAAATTAATATATTTAGAAAAAATGAAAAAAGTTTAACTTTATTTACCCATAGCTTCTCTTTGTAGTAAGAGAATATCATCTGTGGTAAGTTTCTTTTTGGATTTTAGTTTTTCTTTAACTTCTGCGGTTTTCTTATTAATTAAAGACCTACTTTTATTTGCAGTTCTTAGTAAGAATTTATCTGCAATACCTGACCAGTTTTTCAAAGTTTTACTTAATTTTTGATTTAGTTGATTCATTTGTGTTTTTAAGTTCTTTAGGACCAGTTGTACAGTGTTTCTTTTTGCTTTAATTGTTGCGATGTCTTGTGACAATTGAGTTAATTCTTTGAAAATCTGAGAACTTTCATTTGCTAATTTCTGAATTTTTTCGTGAATGTCATCTGCTCCAACTTTTAATTCTTTAACTTTTTTAAACTCAGTTTTAGAAGTTTTAAATTTATTTTCATCATCCAAACTTTGATTTAATGTAACTTTTAATCGTTTAATTTGGCCCATAATTTGTTTTTCTTTATTAAAACTAATTACTTCAGTTTGAATATTATATTCTAATTCTTTAATTTGTTTTCGTAGTAGATTAACTGGCGCAACATGACTGTTTCTTTTTTGTTTTTTAACGTCTTCACGTTCTTGTTTAACTTGTAACAGTATTTCTTTATAGTCTTTATTTGCAGCTTCTCTTTTTAATTTAAGCTTAACAATTTCTTTATCTACTACATTTTTCTTATCTTTAAGTTCTTTAGCATTGCTTATTAATTTATTAAGCTGCTTTTCTAAAGAATTCTTCTGCTGGTACTGTTCTTCCTTTTGACTACCAAGATCTTTCAGGTCAGAACTAATAGAGTGTATTTCTTTCTTTAATGACTCTACTTTTTCAGCATCTTTTTCAGTTTCCACGGTTGTATCTCCCTTATATGGAGATATAGTGTGTTAAAAGAAAATACTTCTAACACACCATAATCACTTAACCGAACAGTGCACCTAGACCTGCAGCTGCTTCTTCTGCGCTAGCGCCTGAATCTTCTTCTTTCTTTTCTTCTTCTTTCTTTTCTGTTGAAGCTTCATTTGTTGGTGCTGGGCCGTTTGCAGCCGGAGCTGTAGCAATAGTTGTTTCTGCTAAGACTTTTTCGATGTCTACGTCTTTTAAGGCAGTTACAGTTGCTTTAACTCTAGCTTCATCGACAGTTGCACCGGCAGCTGTTAATGTCTTTTTTAAGGTACTTTCAGTTATCTCTTTTCCTGCTTTGTGTATTAATAATGCAGCGTATAGATATTCCATTTCATTGTCCTCCTTGATTATCTTCTGATGGTGCTTCTTTTGAAGCATCAGATGATTGTGATTCTTCTTTAATTTCTTCAGTAGTTTCTGGAACTTTTGATTTTAATGCTTTAGCTTGAGCTTCAGCTTTTCTTATTAATAATTCTTTTGTATCGTCACAAAGAATTTCTGCTCCAATTGCTAATTTCTTAGCATCTAAGTGTGCTTCCTGAAGTTTGATTGATACGGTTTCAGCAGTTAATATATTAGCTCCAATTGCTAATTTCTTAGCATTAATAATTGCAGTCTTTAAATCTTCCGTATATTCTTCAATATCAATGTTTAATATTTTACGTTCAAATAATTCACCATTTTCAATTGCAGCAACTAAATTTAGACCAATTTTCATTGGAGTAATATTTAATCGAGCTAAAATTCCAGCAGCGGCAGCAGGAACTTTTTCTCCTTCTTTTACAACTAATGAATCTTTTTTAATAATAACTTTACCATTTGCAATTCCTGCAACAATATTTGCTAAACCCAGTTCCCCAATAATTGGACCTGGTGCAAAAGGTGTTGGACCTGCTTTTACCCAAATATCTTCTGGAGCAGTTTGTCCGGTTTTTGCCGGTGCAGACGTCATATTTTCTTTTAATATTTTAAACAATTCAAATGCATTTTTATTTGTAAGAATTAATGCAGGCATTCCGATTAAATATTCTTTCAGTTGTTTTAATTTATCGTTTCCTGCTTTATCAATAGCTAATTTAAATAAACGTTTTTTAGTTATAAGTATCTTAGCATTTTCTTGAATTTTTGATCGTATTAACTGACTTTGTCTACTTGGTAAATTTTCTAAATTAATAACTGCAATAGTGGAGTAATTACCTAATTCTTTAGAAATAGATGCAACTAATTCTTTTTTCCAAGGTTGAACGTGAGCGATATGTTTTTCCATTTTAGATTTTAATTGCTGCCCCCATAGTTGTTTTTATAAGAATGTTTTTTATATTTGCTTTTCCTTTTGGAAGTGCATGTTCAATATGTTCAATTGCGAGAATAATATTTTTTGCAAGTTCTTCATCATCCATTTTTTCATCACCAATTTTACAACTTGCAATTGGGACTTTTGAAACAATTATTTTTGAGGTCTTTTTTAATTTTTCAACAATTGGCGTTAAATTCATGTTTGGTGGTACTATTTGTCCACCTTTGGGATTTGGCATTTTTCCAATTGGACCAAAATATTTACCAAATGATTGCGCTATTTGTGGCATAATTGTTGCTTGTCCAATGAAAAAGTCATATGCTCGAGCTAATTTTCTTGCTTCTCGAGGTTTACGGTATTTAACAAAATCATCAAGTAAAATCATATTATCACAAACTTTGGCAGATTGTTTCATTTCAGGACCAACAAGTGCACAAATTTTTGAGTCTTTACCTTTCCCGTTTTGAAACGTAATAAAATCTTCGACTTTGGCTTCTTTTTTTATGTCAAATTCTTTTAGATTGAATATTATATCAAATGATTGAGAAAATTTTCTTTCTTTTGATTGTTTTCTGGCGTCCTTTATTGCTTCAATAACTTTGGCTTTTTCCATTTTAATATAACTGCTAGCATAAGGATTACAACTAAGTTGCCGGCTGACGCCTCCTGCATAAGCAGTGATATTTTGAGTTAAAATTACTGTTTATAAAGATTTCTCTAGACATATAATTGCATACTTATTAGATTTTAAGTGAATATGTTAGGCCATCGATTATTTTTTCACCAGAAGTAGTTTCTACTTTAAAAAACGGTAACCAACACTGTTTTTTGGAGTTTATGCGAATGCTAAAAATATTTAGAAATGTCTGAATTTGTGATTCTTTAACTTTAATTTCTTGTTTAGTTGATGCTGGAATATCCAGATATTTCGGTTTTTCTGGGAAAGATACGCGTTGAAAATTGGCTAGCATTTCAGAGTTGCTTAATATTTGATTTCCGGAAACATTGAGCAAATTCATTCGAGCAAGTGAATTTACTATTCCCGCTACTTGACTAAACCCTAAACCGGTTTTAGCAAAAAGCTCTGAAATCGTTGTCTGTTCCAAAGTACCTGCTAATTCAAGTATTTGTTTTTGAATTGGTGATAAGTTCGTCACATTTGTTGGAATTCGAATAGTTGTTAATTTATCAGTTAGTGAAAATATTTGTAAATTATGTAAGTCAAAAAGTATATCAAATGTATTATTTTTAGATGAACAGTTGGCAAGTAAGCATGGACGTAATATAATTGATATGTTTTTTATTTCAGATTTTTCTAAAGTTTTAATTTCTTTAAGACCTATTTTTGGTTCAATAATATATGCGGATTTTTTAACGATGTTTTTAGGTTTTTTAACGGTTTCAGTAGCGGTTCTTGCAGGTATGTTTTCTTGTTTATTTGGTTTATACTCGGAGATTGGTTTATTTAAATCAAAAGTTTTAGCACGGCCTCCATGTTGGCTTCGTCTGACTCGAATATCAACAAAAATCGGATAATCTGTTGCTCCAATTAATAATGCTTTTCCTACAGGGAGATTTTTGATTTCTCTTTCAGTTTCAGTAGTTATTCCTTCAAAAGAATTTGAAATTGCTTTCAAATCACCTGGATTTGAAACTTGCATTGCAATTTGACTTGTACATTGACTTAGAACCGATTTATCGACTCTTGCAGGTCTTTGTGTTATTATGCATATGCCTAATCCAAATTTTCTACCTTCGGCAGCAATTGTCCTTATTATTGCAGAGGATTTAGCTTCACCGTATCCTCTTTCTGGACAAAAATTGTGAGCTTCTTCTATAATTAAAAAGAACGGTGGAATTTCATCTAATTTCCTTTTTTCAAATAATTCGGTTAATAATGATTTCACGGCAATTTGTTGTAATTCTGGTGGCGAACCTTTTAGATTTACAATTGATAGACGATTTGGTCTGACTAACGTATTTACGGGTGTTGGACTAAATGAAAATAGATTTGTTTTAATTAGTTGTTGCATGCCAGATAATATATTCCATTTAGCATTAGATTCAAGTATATTTAATTCATCTACAACATCTTGAAAACTTATTTTGGACTTAGTTTCTTGGATTTGGTTGATTGTATTATGTACCAATCCCGTTTGACCTGAAGATAACTTAAATGGCATTGCATTAATTATTCCATAAGCATCTTGTGGAACTTCTAATTTTAACTGAGTTGCTTCTTTATTTATAGCAGTATTTATGGTGAATTCTTTTACCATATTTGCAAAACCTTTTGAACTGATATTATATGTTTTGAAGAATTTTTGATCATCTTCATTTGTATTTGGGTATTTAATATCAGAATATTCGCCATGTGGATCAATAATTACACAAGGTATACCATAGTTTGCTAATTCTTCTAATAAAACACCTATTGTGTAAGATTTACCACCACCACTTTTAGCAAGCACCGCTAAATGTTTTGTAACTAATTTTTTTGGGTCAATATATGCTTTCAAATTGTCCTTACCTTCTAAAAATCCAAGATAAATTCCTTCTTTTTTTATTCCAATAATATTTGCTATGTAATAATCAGTAGCAGGGAATATTTGTGTTCCTGGAGCTAAAGGTGTTCGTGGTTTTCGTAATAATCCGCGTTCGTTTCTGTAACCAACTATTGCGCAAATTGCCACAGTGTGTTGACCACCTTCGATTTCAAGAACTTGTGATAATACTGGACCAACGTCAGGATGGTTGGCTGCGATATAGTCCCATTTTTTGACAGGATTTTCTACTTTAAACCTAAATTCATGAGTAGTCGTTCTACCATAAATAGTTCCTAAATGCTTCATATTAATATTCAGGATATTGTTTTTTAAGAAATTATAGTTTCGGGGATATACATTGAGATGATAGCATATGCTTTATCAAAATATTTTTCACAAACATCCCAGTTATTTTTATCATGCCCTTTTGTACATGCTTTTAACATATAATAAACCGCAGATGTAACTTCTTTATTTTCGGGATTAGCATCCATTAATATTGCGCACTCTTTTCGAAGACCTTTTTCAACACCTTCCCAATTTTTTTGTCTATAAGCTAACCACCAATCAACTTTATTTGCGCCAAATTCGCGTCCTTTTTTATTTCCGATTAAATATATGCCTGCTGTTTCAAGTGAGTGCGTTAAATTGGCTAAATGTATATCGGATTTAGTGGGATCGTATGTTCGTTCTAATTTATCTGCATTTAAAAAACCCATACTATAGTTTCTGCCAAAATTTGCTGCGTCTTCTTTTGTAATATTCGGAATAAGTGCAAGAGCAAATTTTTTCCCAAAAGCTTCAATATATGCATAATTTTTTTCGTCGTGATACTCTAATATTTTTCTTTCTAAGAGCCCTTTTGATACCATTTTAGTATTAAATAAATAGGTTTTTAATGTTTATCCATTCCACGTAATATCAATATCATCGGTTCGCCAATTTTGTTTAATTGCAGTTTCACGAATATTTTGTTTTTTCCCCGCTTTGTATTCTAGAATTCCTTGCCAAGCGATCATTGCACCATTATCACCTGCGAGTTCTTGAGGCACAACTGCGAATTTAACTCCACGTTCTTTAGACATTGTTTTAAGCATTTTTTGCAATCTTGAATTTGCCGCAACACCACCTGTTAGCAATATTTCTTTTTTGTTGATATGCGCAATTGCTCTTTCAGTTGCTTCAGTTAATTCAGCAAAAACGGTTTCTTGAGCAGAGAAACACAAATCTTCAATCTTGTATTTTTTAGTATTAATTAACTGTTTAATTTTAGTTTGAATTCCAGAAAATGTAAAATCCATTCCCTTAATTGTATAAGGTAATTCAATGTATTTCTTTCCTTTTTTAGCTAGTTTGTCAATTACTGGACCTGCAGGAAAACCTAAACCCATTGCTCTGCCAATAACATCAAGAAAGTTTCCAACGCCGATATCCAGAGTTTCTCCAAAGCATCGATATCTGCCAGATGCCTGGGCAAGGATTTGTGTGTTAGCTCCCGAAACATAAAGCGTTATTGGATCTTTAAATTCAGACGTTAATTTCCCAATTTCAATATGTGCAACACAGTGATTAACTCCAATTACTGGAATTTTAAGTAAGCTAGCCAGTGAGCGAGCTGAAACTGCTCCAACTCTTAAGCAAGCACCTAAGCCAGGACCTTGTGAAAATGAAATTAAATTAATATCTGAAAGTTTAACTTTTGCAGATTTCAAAGCTTTTTCTAAAATAAATTGATACATCAAAAGATGATGCTCAACGGCTTTTCTTGGATGGATTCCACCTTGTTCTGTTGTGAACGTAGATTTTTCATTAGTTAGAACCTTACCTTTATCATCTACAATACCAATTCCAAGTGTATGTGCTGTTGATTCAATTCCAAGACATAGCATATTTATTTTAATAAATTTGATTTAAAATTCTTCTTATTTTTCTAATTTTGTCCATTTAAATCCAGGCATAGTTCCTTTTTTACCGCTATCGGATAATTTGTAAAAACGTGCAGGTCGATGAGGACCTAGTTTGAATTGGCTAGTTGGTTTTAGCAAACCCAATGATAATATTTTTTTTCTGAAATTTCTTTTATCTAATTTTTCATTAAGAATTGCTTCATATATATTTTGTAAATCGGTTAATGTAAATAATATGGGTAATAATTCTAGACCTACTGCCGTATATTCTAGTTTGTATTTAAGTCTTTGATGCGCGTATTCAATCATTTTTTTATGATCAAAAGCAACTTCAGGTAAGTCATTAACATCAAACCATTTGATTTCCAGAACCTTGTCTTTAGCAGGTTTAAATTCTTCTAATTTATCGGAATCAACTAACGCAAAATAAGTTACAGTTAATATTCTAGCACGTGGGTCTCTATTGATTTCACCATATGTATATAATTGTTCTAAATATATATTTTTTAATCCAGTATCATCTTCTAACTTTCTTCTAGCGGCATCTTCTAAAGATTCGTCTCTATGTAAAAATCCACCCGGAATTGCCCACTGGTTTTTAAATGGTTCTTTAGCTCTTTTAATTAAAAGAACTTTGAGTTTATTTTCTTGAATTGTGAACAAAATAGGATCGACTGTAACAAACTGCCTGGGAAAATCAAATATGTCTGGTTTCATTATTCGTGTTTAAGCAACAATATGTTATAACTTTTACCTATGAACTTTGATTAAATTTTCTAATTCTGTAATTGTACCTAAGTCTTTATGCATAGCTATTAAATTAATTTCTTGCTTGCGAAGTTGTTTTGTTGAAATTGGTTCGGGATTTATGCGAATTATTTGATTTGTATTATCGGATTTACTAAATTCGATTGTATCTCCATGTTTTACGTTAATTTTTGCACCATAATCTGTGCAGAGTTTTCCAGCTTCACCTTCCCATCCAGCTAAAGTTACCGTTACACGTCTATCTCCTATGTTTGTAGGGAAAATATATCCTGCACGCCCAACTAACGAGCGACTTGGAGCAACTTGTGCAATCCCGATTGCTTGCGCATCCCATTCCATTATTGGAAAGCTTACTGAATGCGCATATGCTGAAGCACCAAATGGATTACATACAACTAATACATCTAATTTTGTTAGGTCATTCCATAGATTTCGTTTTTCTTGGAAATCATATACATTAATCGCACATTCAATTGTATTACTGTCTCTTTCTATCCATGCATCTTGTAAACAATCTCCGACTGTTTTGCCATTTAATTTAACATTTAGTCGAGATACAGTAGATAGAATATATGTTCCCAATTTAATTTGTTCAAGACAGTCTTCTAATTCATCAATTGAATTATCGGGTAAATAATTAGTAGAACGATTACCCGTTGTTCTGATAAATAATAATTCATCGTTAGGATTTTCTAGCGTAGAATATACATGCGTTCCATCGCCACCAACAGATATTGCAATGTTTTTTGTGATTTGATTTTGATATTTATCTATGATTTCTTGCGCTCGTTTAATTTGTGGTCCGACTATTTCATCTTCTGCTTTATCTGGCTTATATGTTAATTTAATCATCTTCACTCCTCCCGAGAAATGTTTTTAATGCTTCTGGATTGGTAAATAAATCTTTCATTATTAAATCATGATCAAAGGCAAGACCTGTTGGTGGTTTTTCTGGGTTAATTGGAAGTAATAATGTTTCTTTTGCGTCATCGCCGGCTTTTAATGTGCCTGTTCCGTTTCCAAACATAACTTTGTCTAAATAAGGTCCTCTTGGATCGCGATCTGGATCAGCATAATAGCCACTTGTCCCAAGTATTTCAAAATCAAGTCCAGTCTCTTCTTTAACTTCTCGTACTATTGCTTGTGTGGGTGTTTGACTAATTTCTACATGCCCACCGGGAATTGCATATTGATTTTTGAATGGTTCAAATTTTCTTTTAATTAAAACTAAATTTCCGTCATAATTAATAATTCCATCAACAGTTAGTATTGGCGATATTCTTGTTGGAGCATCCATAAAGTATTTTATTCTACTTATTCCTCCAATGTCTTTTATGATTTGAGCAGTGCTATCGGTTACTAAATGTTCCCAAGATTCATTTGCATATATTCGTTCTCGTACATTTGTTGCAGACAAATTTCTAGCAAATTCAATTTCTTTTACATCAAAACCTTTGTCTTTGAATAGTTTTCGTACTAAAGCACTTCCTGAATACACACATTCAAATTCAGGCAAATCTGGCACAATTGAATCAACCCATTTTTTGTTATTACCTACATCATTGATATATGCAAATGTGTAATCTGCAGAATCAATTCCGCATTCATCCAAACTTGCAGTCAGCATTTTTACTCTTTCATCTTTAGTAAATGGATTTTTACCTGATTGTCCACGATTTATACTACCTAAACCAATTATTGGCGTATATCCTTCGTAAACTACTTTTTCAATGACATCCATATGACCTAATGTAGGTGGTTGAAATCTTCCAATAATTAATGCATTAGACATATTGCATCACCTCAGGATTTGGCGGTAGATGTCTTTTATGTTCGGATTTAACAACCAATCTTTCGACTTTTTGTATTTGCTGTTCAGAAACTCTTGCATATTTTTTAATTTCGTTGTTTGAAAATCCAAGTTCTTTGCCAAATAATATTGAATCTAAATCACGATAGGACATACCCATTTCACCTTCATCAGTTTGATTTAGATATAAACCTGCACTTGGTTGCTTTTCAATAATTTCGTTAGATACGCCAAGGTGTTTAGCAAGTTTTCTAACTTGTGTTTTGTATAATTCTTCTATCGGATTTATATCAACACCGCCATCACCAAATTTAGTAAAATAGCCCGTTAAATTTTCGGATTTATTATCAGTACCTACAACAAGCCCATTTACTTTCCAAGCTTTATCATAAAGTAAAATCATTCTAAATCTCGCTTTAAGATTTCCATTTGGAGTATTGCCTTCAAAATATCCTGGTGAATTTTCTCTTGCAGAAGTAATTGTATTTTCAATAGATATTGTTTCGTAATTAATACCTAGAGTTTCTGCAATTAATTTTCCATGTTTTTCATCTTGAGATGGATTTGAATTTGATGGCATGATTAAACCATATACATTATCTTTACCAAATGCATCGGTTACTAAATGTCCAATAACTGATGAATCAATACCACCACTTAATCCAACAACCGCATTTTTAATGCCAAATCTGGCAGCGTAGTCAGTAATCCAATTTACAATTTCAAATTTTAGTTCTTCAATTGGCTCTACTATATTGTCAAGTGCTTTAATTGGGTCTTGTATGTAAAGTTCTCTAATTTCTGCTCTATTTATTTTCATTTTTCACCTCTGTTTTTAAGAAATAAGGAGTTAAGCAAAATCGGTAAAATTTACCTCGCTTAAACTTCAGCATCTCATTAGATAGTACATCTTTTGTATTTGCCAAAAGAATAGCATCACTTGGTTTGAGATTTAACTTATATTTTTGATTTATATTTTTGATTATTTTATTTTGTATCGGTCTGTATCGTCGATATAAATAATCAGGTTCTAGTTCAGATAAAATTTTATCTGCTATAATTAATGAAAAAATACTTTTGAACCATTTGTTTGCTTCCAAAGTTGGTGATTCGAATCGAGTAAATGTAAACCCAATTCGATAATAATACAATCCAAAAGGTTTACTCATCGAATAAATAACTGCAATTATATTTTTATGACTAACATCAAATTTATATGCTTTTGTAAGTCCTACATACGTTGCATCGAAAACAACTCGATGTCCGGCATTGCAAATATTGTTTATAAATTCATTTGGAATAATGTTACCATTTCTTGCAGAAGGATTTGAAATAAACCATACTCCTTTTTTTAATCTAGTTGGATCTTCGTTTTTATCAACGACAAAAACTTTTAATCCAATGTTTTCAGCATACGCTTTGAAACCTTCATATTCACCTTGTAAAACATATATTCGTGTATCTGCATTTTCAGATTTTAATTGAACAAGTATTTTGAAAATACCTTCGCTTGCACCATTTGTAACATATCTATATGAAAAGTCTGCTAATTTAGGCATATTTTTTGAATGGAATTTTACAAATTTTTCAACTATCGGAACATGAAAGTTATCTAATCCAGGTTTAATCGATTTTAAGAAAATATCATGTGGATATTTTTCTACGATTTTATCAATTATTTCTCGAACTTCGGGAAAATAATAACAATAAACTACTTTAGTCGCGTCTAATTTCATAATAATATTGCCCCCTTATATTGCCAATCATATCTTAGGTGTCCATCAGGAAAGAAAATTAACTGACGTATTTCTTCTTCGTTTTGAGAAGTAAGTGCATTTGTTACACAGACATTTTGACCATTAAAATCATATACAATCGCACCATAATTTGTTTTCATTAATTCTACTGCATTTTTTCTTAAGAAATCGTATATGTCTTTTAGATTTTTATCTGGAAGTTTATTTTTAACAATCCATTTACTTGCATTGCAATCTTCGGGCTTGTTTGGCGCATGTAATGTTCGCAAGCTTAGTTGTTCTACATTGTTTTTTCTTGAAAATTCAATTAATTCAATTAGATCGTTAGTTGAGTGTATGTAATTTTTTACAAGTAAACAACTAAATCGTACAGTAAATCCGATTTTATGTAATCGTGCAATGAGTCTTTCTAATTTTACAGGATAGTTTGGTAAGATTATATTGTTGCGCTTATTTTTGTAATGAACAATTGATATTGCAATTGTTGTTAAACCATTTTTGTACCAGTCTTCCAGATGTTTTTTGTACTTAGGAAAATGAGTATCTAAAATAATACCGTTGGTTTGTAATTCAATAATCGGAAAATTATGCTTATCTAATTCACAAATTATTCTCGAAATCTGTTCTGGAAATAATGTTGGCTCGCCCTTACCGGTAATCAATGCTGTTGTTACTCCGCTTTTGTCAGCTAAAACAGCAGCCTTGTTAAAATTTCTCCAGTTAAAGTTTCTAACATCTAAACCAACACCACAACTGGGAGTCATACGTGATATACAATATGGACATTGCGCATTACATGCTTTTGTTCCTGCGATGACGGTAAATATTTTAGCTTTCATTTTTATTATAGCTCATCAAGAGCATCCTCCAAATTAATCATTCTAACGCCTCGATTTTCCATATCTTGCATAGCTCTAAATCCGTCATATGGTTTGAATGGAACTGTTGCATCAATAACTAAATTAACTTTATATCCATGATCTAGAAATCCATTAACTGTTTGTAACACACAAATTTCTTGAACTAATCCCATTACATAAACTTCTGAAATTCCTTTTTCTTTAAGTAAAATATCTAACGCCGGATTTTCAAATCCAGAATGCGCATCTTTTGCAATTTTGTAAACATTTTCACCAGTTCTTTTTAATTCATCTACAGTTTCTGCACCAGGTGTTCCGCGCATATTATGAGCAGGCCAATCGTTTAATTCTTTAGAGTTTTTATCATGTGCATCTTCAACATATAACACTGAAATATTTTTTTCAATTGCACCATCGATTAATTTTCCTGCTTCGTCTATAATTGTTACACCTAATGGTGCGACAAGTGTACCTTGGTATTTAGTGCCTTTGTGAATATAGTTTGTTTTGATAAAATCATTTGTCATATCAATTGAAACTACTGCTTTTTTATGTGCATAGTTGGCACCTAAAGCGTTTATTATAGAGGTACTAACGACATACGAATTGTTTTCATTAATAGCCATAGTTGACATTTTTATCACCTAATTACCTACCTTCACAGTCTGTTGGTATCCAACAGCTTGTTTTAATATTTGTACTGCAGATAATGCAGCCGAATAACTTGTTTTTGGGTTATCTGATGAAGGAAT
>CAZGVA010000014.1:0-8106 GCA_964528765.1 Candidatus Woesearchaeota archaeon
TTTGAAAGAGCATCTTAAGGCAGCAATTGATGGAGAACATTACGAGCAAACTCATATGTATCCTGAATTTGCAAAGATTGCTGAAGAAGAAGGTTTTTCTGAAATTTCAGAAGTTTTTAAACAGATTGGCGAAGCAGAAGTTGCACATGAAAAAAGGTTCAATAAACTTTTGAAGCGAGTTGAAGATGGAAGTATGTTTAAAGAAAATAAACCAATTAAATGGAAATGTGGAAATTGTGGTTATGTTCATGAAGGAAAAACACCTTTGAAATTATGCCCTGCTTGCGCACATCCTCAAGGTTATTTTGAAAGACTTGCGGAGAATTATTAATTATGACACATATTGTTAGAAAAGTCAAAGATGCAAAACCACGCGATATAACTTGTGGTGTAATGCGTGATTTAACTAATTCTACTGATTGTAAGAATATGGACATGGTTCATGTAACTATTACAGATAGCACAAAAAAACATTATCATAAGAAATTAACTGAAATTTACTTTGTTCTAAAAGGCGCTATTGATGTAGAATTAGATGATAAAGTCGAACATTTAGCTGAAGGAGAGATGATTATGATTTTTCCAGAAACAAATCATAAAGCTCGAAAAACAAGTAAAGAAGACGCAGAGATTCTTGTTATTTGCTTACCTCCTTGGGCAGAAAGTGATGAGGTATTCGTATAATGACAAAACTAAATGAAGTATATCGATGTAATAAATGTAGGAATATTGTAAAAGTTTTGCACATAGGTGGAGGAACTCTTGTCTGTTGTGGTCAAGATATGGAATTGTTGAAAGTTAATTCAGTTAATGCTGCTCAAGAAAAACATATTCCTGTTGTTGAAGAAACAGAAAATGGAATTAAAGTAAAAGTTGGTTCTGTTGACCATCCAATGACTGAAGAGCATTATATTGAATGGATTGAAGTTCAGGCTGATGGAAAAACTTGCATAAAATATCTAAATTTAGGTGATGCACCTGAAGCAGAATTCAGTATTACTGGCCAAGTTACAGCAAGAGCTTATTGTAATCTTCATGGATTATGGAAAAACTAATTAAACTTCAGAATTGTTAAAAACCAACAATTAACCTAATTTTAGATTGTAAATGGTGCACCGTGACCTGGAACTATAAGTGAATTAGTTGATTTAGCAAGAAAAAGTAGGCCACCAATTCTTCTAATCGCCATTTGTCTTTGAGTAGCTTCTTGTTCTGAACCATCATAGTAAGTTATTTGATATGTTTGTTTAGCTTTTGCATAGGCTTCATTAATTATCGCATCACTTGTGAGTAAAACTGTGTCTGATGTATGTGTTTTTTGTAATGGTTGATTAACTGCAATGGAATCAACAATATGTAAGACTTGCAAACCATTTTGATGCCCACTAGCATCCATTATTTGGATTTCTTCAGGCCAGTTTGAGGGTAATTGATCTGGATTTAGTTTAGTGTATTTACTAAACTCACGAGTTTTTTTAGATAATTGTGTGTAATATTGAGCGAAACCTCGAAACTTACCTGAATTAGATAAAACACTCTGTAGACAATCATCATTAATTGGATAAAACCAAATAGCATTTGGAAATAAATCATTGTTAGCAAAATGGTCTGGATGAGCGTGCGACATAACAACATAGTCAATTTCATCAGAAGTTATATGCTTTGTTTGCTGAATTAATTCATCTCTATCCGATATATCTCCAGAATCATATATTATTTTAGTTCCATTGTTACCAGTTATTAGCGAAACGGTTGAACCATGACCCATATTTGCATATTGTGGAGTCCTACTCGTCATTTTGTTAAAGACAATTTCACGGGAATCTACGGGATTTGCTTTGCATCCACCCACAATTAATATATCTAAGGTAGTCATATTTTAAGTAAAACTAAAATTTATTAAGTCTAACTATTAGGCGATTTATGCAAAATATTCTTAATCAGATTGAAACTCTGAGAAATTCTGAAGTGCGAGAAACAATTGATCAAAAGATGAAAGAGTTTGAGAAAGTTGAGAATGTATTTTCTGAGCTTTGTTTCTGTCTTATGACTGCTAATTTTAGTGCAAATGGCGGGATTCGAATACAAAACGCAATTGGTTCTGGATTTTCTACTTTATCTGAGCAAGACCTTGCAATTCAGCTAAAGAAATACGGACATCGTTTTCCAAATGCACGAGCAAGTTATATTTTTGAAGCAAGAAAAGTTGATTTAAGTAAATTAAAAAAACTTACTGGCGCTGAACAAAGAGACTGGCTAATTAAAAATGTAAAAGGATTGGGGATGAAAGAAGCTAGCCACTTTTTGAGAAACATTGGATATAATGACTTTGCAATTATTGATTTTCATATTGTTGATTTGTTAGTTAAACATAAGTTGATTGAACAACCAAAGACTCTAAGCAAAAAGAATTATTTAGAAATTGAAGAAGTTCTTAGAAAGTTAGCGTATAAATCAGGTTTAAGTCTTGGGAAGTTAGATATGTATCTTTGGTATATTGAAACTGGGAAAATACTAAAATGATTTACATTAAGAAGGATTTTATATAATAAAGTCTATCTGAATTATGGTGGATTTTAGAAGTGGAAATAGTTTGCTTTTGCTTATGCAAGATGTTAATTATCAGAAAAATATTACGTCAGTTCTAAAGCAGCTTCACCTAAGAAATGTTTGTTATATAACTTTTAACAAAACTAGTGAGTTTTTAATTGAATTTTTTAATAAAAAAGGCATTAATACAGATAGTATTGTATTTATTGACGTTATCTCAGAAAAACTTCATAAAACACGTAAGCACACAAACCAGTATTTTATTAAATCAGATTTTACTTTTACTGAAATAAATCATGTTCTGGATCAATTGATAAATAAGGGTTTTGATCATATTGTTTTTGATTCACTTACAAATCTTTTAGTATATCGGAATAAACCACAAGCTGGAAGATTTATTAATGGATTACTTCGCAAGGTAGGTAAAATCAATGTACGTATTTTATTTTATGCTTTATTGAAAAATGAACATGAAGAATTAATCAAAGATGTTTCTTCAAAAGTTGATAAAATTATTAATTTTAGTGAGTAATTTTTTTATCTCAAAAGTTATTCCGCTTCGACAGAGACATATCCGTTAGCTTTTCTGAATAAGTTTAGTAATATATTGATTAGCCCAAATAATTGCTACAATTGAGCCGAGGATTGTCCCAATAACAATTCCCCACCAAACACCTACAAGACCATATTGTCTAGATAGCAACCAAACTGCAGGAATAATAAATACAATTGACCTTAAAAATGTGATAATCAAAGCATTAAGACCTTTTCCGACTCCCTGGAACATTGCTGAAGAAATAATTGCAATAGCTGCAGCTGGATAAAATAAACCGATTAACTTAAAGAAAATAATCAAATCCGCGGCAATTCTTACAGTATTATCTGAATATGTAAATATTCCTGCAACAAACGGTGCAAACAAAAACAAAACAGCTGCAATAATTAATTCAAGCATAAAACATAATTTAATTGCATAAAGAAATGCGATTTTTAGTTTTGCATAATTTTTAGAACCATATGCTGCTGCTGAAACAGATATTACTGCAGTTGCAACACCAAAAATAGGCATTATTGCAATTGTTGCAATTCGCCATCCGGTTGAGAACACAGCAACACCATCTGTTGTAGCAATGCCTACTATAATAAAATTAATTGCAACCATCATCAGCGCCATTGAAAAGTTTTGGAAAGATGCAGGTAAACCTACTTTAAAAATATCTTTAGTTAGTTCTTTACTAAATTTAAAATTCTTAAAATCAAAAGATAAGTATATATTATTCTTAAGGAAAAGCCAATAAAATAATATCAGCGAAACAACTGCCATGCTTATTACTGTTGCCCATGCAGCTCCAGCAATTCCTAAGTCTAATGTGTAAATAAAAATTGGATCAAGAATCAAATTCAAAACAGTTCCTAAAAGCATTGCAATCATAGCTTTTTTTACATTACCCTCACTACGCAAAATTGCATTTCCAACAAATGAAAATGTCATAAATATGGTTCCAAGAAAGATTATTCTAGCATATTGTACTGCAAGTAAAGTGGTTGTTCCTGAGCCCATAGAACTTATAATCTGTTCAGCAAAAGTATAAAGCAAGCCTGTGAATGCTACCGAAATTAATATCATAAATAGGAGTGTGTGTTCTGCAGCATTGTCTGCGTTTTTTTTATTTTTTGCTCCAATGAACCTAGATATTGCTGCACCACCACCGGTTCCAATACCATTGGCAATTGCAATCATAATTATAAAGAGTGGAAAAACAAATCCAATTGCTGCCAAGTGGTCTGCACCAAGACCGGCTATCCAGAAAGTATCAACTACATTGTAAAGAGAATTAACTAACATAGCTACAATCATTGGAATTGAAAGCTTTATGATTGCTTTCTTTGGATCTCCCAGTAATGTTGCAACGCCTTCTGTTTTCATATTTTACGTTATTTGAAGCCAATAAAAAGCTTATGCATCACATCGCGTTGTATTTTTAGAAAAAGATGAAGAACACAATTCATAATTTAACTGTAAAAAAACCAGAAATTAAGTAGGTTTGGATCGGATTAGCTGTTTTAATTATTAGCGAGCAAATTAATACTCGAACAATCTTGGGTGGAGTAATTTTAATCTGCGCAGGAATTTATTTAGAGTTACACAACAAGAAATTAAATAATAAGAAATGATTATATATTTGAGTCAATAATTTATTTTACAATGAAATTATTAAAAGCATTTATGGCTGGAGTTGTATTGCCTGTAGTTGTCTGTCCATTAATTTTTATGTGGTTAGCGTATACTGGAAAGATTAATGTTTTGGAACATATACCATTGTACTTTGTTCCAATGATCTGGGGATTATGGAATGTATTTCTGATCGGAGTAGGAGATAAGTGTGTAATTAAGGATATAAAAACCAAATATTTGGTTCATGGTGGAACCTTGGGATTTTTAATTGCGTTAGTTGGTTTGTATGTGTTCAATATTGACATGGCTCTTTTTGGCATAGCTTTACCACAAGCATATTGGATGTTAATTGTAGCACCTATTGTATATGCACTAATCTGGAGATATGTAGTTCATCCATTAAACAAAGTGGTTAAAATATAAATCTTGATTACTCGGTAATCAAAGGCCGGCAAAGTATTACTTTGTTGGATTTTTTATTTTTTTAAATTAAATTCTGAGCAAGATTAAACAAGTAACCAGTTATTACTAATCCAATAGCTACAACTGAGAAAAAGATCAGGATAAGTTTTAATTTTAGTACTCTTCTGAGAATTACTGCTTCAGGTAAACTAAGTGCAGCTGTTGCCATCATAAATGCTAGAGCTGTTCCAAGCGGAACACCTTTTTCAAATAATGCAACCGCAATCGGAACAATGGCCACCGAATTAGCATACATTGGAACACCAAGTAAAACTGCAATTGGAACTGCAAGTATTCCCGTCTTGCTAACTGCACTTTCGATAAGTTGTTGTGGGACGTAATTGTGTATTATTGCACCAATACTCACTCCAACTAAAATCCAAAGCCAGAGTTTTTTAACAATTGATTTTGCTTCACTTAATCCATAATAAAATCTTTGGCGAAATGTTGAGTAAGTGACTTCTTTTTGTTTTGAGATTAAGTCTTTAACAATATATTTTCCAAGCTTCATTTTTCCTAAAATATGACCTGCAATCGTTCCAATCATAATTCCACTTAAAACATAAAGTGCAGTTATTTTCAAACCAAAAAATCCAAGCATAATTATTACAACATATTCATTGACTAATGGGGATGTGATTAAGAAAGAGAATGCCACTCCGAGCGGAACTCCTGCTTCAATTAATCCAATGAAAACAGGTATTGATGAGCATGAGCAAAATGGAGTCATTGCCCCAAAAATCGAAGCCAGCAGATTTCCAGAACCATACTTGGAATTTTTAACCGCTTTTTGCAATTTTTTGTTTGATATGTATGTGCGGAAATAGCTCACAACTAAAATCATGAAAAAGAGAAATACAATTATTTTAATTGAATCATATATAAAAAAATTAATGGAGTGCGCTAGTTTTGACTCACTCGCTAAACCAATTACCGAATAAATTAGCCAGTCAATAAAAGCTTGTAGCATTACTTGCAATCACAACAAGAACGACATTCATCATCCTTATTTTCAGCCTTCTTTTCTAGTTTTTTATCTGCTTTATCGAATAATTTTTTGAAAAATCCTTTTTTCTTTTCCATGAAAGTTAAAGTTCAAATAAAGATAAAAAGCTTGTGTGTTGAAAACTTATTTTAGCGAAATAGATATTTTGAAATCAACGGTCTCCTTTTATGTTTTCCCATTTATCCCATTGTTTAATTAGTATTTTATCTTTACTAATTAATTTATGTACCTTTAGAACAGTTATATAAATTTTATGTAATTTTTCTATTCTTGAATAATTTTTATAACTCCTCGATAATCGATTATTATCCGAATAAGTATATTTACCAACATTTTCCGGTGTATTTATGGATATTGCTATAAGTAATATAATTACGTTTTTAAAAATGCGATTAAATAACTCAAGTTCAGTAGTTGATGTTTTTACAGTAAACTTTCTAACGCGACCGATTGGCTCAACTAATTCACCCTCACGCGATGTTGAATGTAATTGCCAACGCATTTTGTTTTGCTCATTAATTATTTTTTTAAATTCTGATTCATCTTCATATATATTATGTAATGCGGTTCTATTTCTTTCAAAATTCTTTGTTTCAAATTGAGTTTTCATTTCAAAAGATCCTAATATATTTAAATCAGAATTAAGATTTTGTATTTGGGCTAATAATGTGTCATTCATACGAGCTTCTGGAAAATTTCTAGCTTTTTTAATCAAGGTCATCCAATCAGTTTTAATTTCATTAAGTTCCTTAATGTCACTTTCTCCCTGGTCTTTGATCTTTTTTTCCCAATTTTTCTTAAAAATTTCTATTCCTTCATAATATGGCATTATATATTATATTCCGGATGTATAAATAAATTTTGGTTATTTTTCGATTCGAATTGCTTTTCCATTGATTAGTGCATCTGCGATTTTCTTACGTGCAGAATCTAAAATCCGAGAAAAAGTTGGTTGAAAAACTTCCATATTGATAGCGCATTCTTTTTGTTCAAGTTTCTGAACATCAAATAGTCTGACAGCTTCAACTTCAGCAAGTGAGAGTTCTACTTCTTCAATCTGACGAAGAGGTATACCTGCTGGCTTAAAATAATCCACATTTGGATTAAATTTTACTTTGCGATTTATGCACGGTCGAGGTGTCATAAATTATGAATTAGTATTCAAATAAAAATGTTATTGTTGTTCTTTGTAGAAATTATCCAAAGAGCGCATATAGTTCAGGTTTTAGATCAGATATTTGAGTTATTATTTTTCCGCCATTCCTTTTTATGAAATGTTCAACTTGAAGATTTACAACTGAACCTTCATTATCTGCAGCTAATCTAAAATCTCCCCGATATCCGAGAATAGGCTTTCCTACTGCAGCAGCACAGCCAATTTCTGAAGCAGTTCCACTATCAACATCAACCCCATCTAAGATTGCAAATAAACCATCTGCTTCCATAATTGCTCGTTCATTATTTTCTCCAAGTATTTTATTTACTTCCATCCATTTTTCTTTTTTTTCTTGACCATAGGGTAAATCTGATGCTGATTGAACAATTTCTGGAGAAGTTAATTTCCACGGATCTAGAACAGTATAGCCTAACTCTTCAATAAGTGGAATAATTTTAGCATACATGAAATCTCTTCCAACTTCTGAAAAACCAAGTGGTGATGCAACATAAATTTTTACTTCACCTTTTTTGTCCATAATCTACTGAATGTAAATTATATTTAAGGATTTATATGTTTAATAAAAGAAAAAGAGCAAATCAATCTTCTTGAACTGCTCGTTTTTGGAAACCCATTCCTCGACCTCTTCCTTGTCCTGAACTACGTTCAGCTGGTTGAGCTCCTTTGCAAGGTCCTAACTGTCTTCCAGTTTTAGGTTCTTTTCCTTCAGGTCCTGTTCCAACTTTATTTGGCATT
>CAZGVA010000014.1:8116-23369 GCA_964528765.1 Candidatus Woesearchaeota archaeon
CACGCCCATATACTGTTCCGTCTACAGGCACTGCTCCCTTGCAATTACCCATTTGTCTTCCAGTCTTTGGGCCCTTTCCTTCGGGTCCTGTTCCATCTTTATTTGGCATTTTAACTTACCTCCTTAATGAATATGTATTCATAATGTCTGTATAAAAAGGTTTCGAATGTGTATTCATAATGCATATATTTATAAAAATTTTAATAATTCTTTTTCATCAAAGCCAACCATAACTTTCTTGCCAATAACTGTAACTGGAACCGACATTCCCCCAGATATTGCTATAGCTTTTTTTGCATTTGCTGGATTAGTAACTTCCTTGTCAGTATATTTTATTTTCTTAGAATCTAAAAATGTTTTTAGCTCTTTGCAAACATGGCAGGTTGGAGAGGTGTATATAGTTATCATTTTTTTAATACGCCTTTAATTAACCTAGGAAGTTTGTTTCCGATTTCTTTGAAATCATAATTTACTCTAACAGCTGGTTTGTTGAGTTTGAGAATCTTATCTAATCGAATAGGTGTTCCAATAACAACAGCATCAGCAGGAATTGCATTGATTGTTGCTTGTAGTTCTTTTAATTGATTTGGTGAATATCCTTGTGCGGGCAAAACATTTTTGAGTTGAGAAAATTGTTTGAACATGTTTTTGATTGAGCCTTTTGCATATGGAATTGGATTTACAAGTTTGCATCCATATCGTTTAGCCGCAATTGCACCAGCACCATAACGCATTCCACCATGAGTTAATGTTGGTCCATCTTCAACAACTAGAACTCTCTTGTTTCTAATCAATTCAGGTTGAGTTACCTGGATTAATGACGCGCCATCAACAATAATTGCTTTTGGATTTTTGCTTTTAATATTATTTCTTACTAATTCAATGTTTGATTTTTTTGCAGTATTTTCTTTATTGATTAATGCTATATCTGCCATGATCATATTTGCTTCACCCGGATAATAGTTTAATTCATGACCTGGTCTGTGTGGATCAACGAGAGTTATAAGTAAGTCAGTTTTATAGAATGAAAAATCATTATTTCCACCATCCCATAAAATAACATCTGCTTCTTTCTCAGCCCGGCGTATAATTTGTTCATAGTCAACACCTGCATAAAGAATTTCACCTCTTTGAATGTGTGGTTCATATTCTTCTCGTTCTTCAATTGTACAATTATATTTCTTTAAATCATCATATGTTTGATATCTCTGCCAAATTTGATTCTTTAATACACCATATGGCATTGGATGTCTAATAACTACATATTTTATTCCCAGTGATTTTAATACTTCACCAACATAACGCGTTACTTCAGATTTGCCAACACCAGTTCTTACTGCACATATCGATACAACGGGTTTTTTTGATTTAATTTGTGTATCTTTAGGACCAAGTAATTTGAAATTAGCGCCAGTAGCAAGAATTGTTTCAGCTTTTTGCATTACATATTCATGTGGAAGATCTGAATAAGATAGGATTACATCATCAATTTTAAATTTTTTAATTAACTCAACTAATTGTTTTTCATCATATATTGGGATTCCTTTGGGATATAGTCTTCCAGCTAAGATTGCAGGATATTTTCTACCAGCAATTCCCATTATTTGTGTTGCTGTAAATGCAACAACATCATATTTTGGATTGTTGCGATATACTGTATTAAAATTGTGAAAATCTCTTCCCGCTGCACCCATTATCAGAACTCGTCTTTTAACCATATATACTGTAGAATATGGTTTGATAAAAAGATTACGTTATTAGCTGAAGAAGAAATCTAATTTTTTCTGTCTAAGAAGTTCACTTTGTTTGATATATTCCATCATAGGTAATTTTAGTTTTGTTTTAATGTAGATCATAGCTTCTTTTTTTGTTGAGAATATGGTTGGTTTTGTTTTGAAAGCATTTCTTACAGTTTCTCTAACTACCCAGACACCTAGGGGCAAGATATATTCTTCTGAAATTTCTCTAAAAGAGATTACTCTTGCTTGTCTTCTCATTTTTTTAAGAAACTCCGTAATACCTAATCTTGCTGCATAATATCCGCCTGCTTGTTTATTTGCATATTTTTTACGTCCTTCAAATGGTTCATATTCTTCTATAATTGAAATTTGCTTCGATGATTGAGCCCAATTTGAGCCAGGAGCCCATGCTTCAAAGTTTTCAAATTCCCAATTTCCTGGTTCTAAAAGTATTATAAAATGATTACCAATGTAATTTGATTCAAATACAAAATAATTATTAATTTGTGCATATGTTTTTATTTGAGATAAAAGCTGTTTTGTGACAATATCATCTGTTGCAGTAATACTCCAACGTGTTGGAACTAATTTTTTGTTTCTTTCGATTCCCAAAGCCCCACTAGAGAGTATATTTGTTATTTTGTACACATCTTTTCCAATATTATATAATTTGTAACTAGCGTCTACTGCTTTCAAATCGTCAAAGACTATTTTATCTACTTTATGTGATATTTTTACATTTTCAGTTATTTTCATGTTTTTTAGTTTTCCAATAGGACCACTTGGTTGCGTTATATCTGAGAAGCGTATATTCATTTTAGGTGCTTGCTTGAAATTGAATTCAGTTTCAGCAGGTTTTTCAGCCATCGCCAATAATTGGTTTTCTTGTATAAATTTATTTTTTGATTTAATGTTTTGCTGTATTTCGCTTCTTAATAATTTGGTATGTGCTTCAATAACTTTGTTGTAATCTGTTCCGAACATTTGAGCAGGACTAGTTAATATTGTGCTATCGATGGTTGCAATGGGACCAATATTAATATTCGGATAATTATATTTTCCAACAAAAATACCTGCTGATGGACCTTGAAAGTTCTCGTTTATTTTTGGAATCTTTATTTTTGATCTAAATTTAGTAAGTAAAGGACAGGTTTTATTTCCACAAAGCATTCGAGATCCTTTGCACATAAGACAAGTATTTTTAGCAAGCATATGCTTTTCTAGTGTTGTTGGTTTAAATTAACTTTGAGTCTAGGTCATATATCTACATTTGTTGGTTTCTTACTAACGTATTTGATAGTATGAATCGTAGATCATCTATCTTCATAAGTTCTTGTTTAGCGAGATAAGTGTAACCATAAAGTATTGCGAATTCTTCTTCAGTTAATTTATGTTTGCTTAATAGTTGTTTTAAGCTATCTAATATCTCCGAGATTTCTATTTGTTTGTTATTAATTAATTGTTGTGGAACTTTGTATATTATTTTAAACACCCCCTATAGCATTGTCCCATTATAGTTTTTCTATTGGTTACCAATACCATATAACTATATAGGTTGCCAAAATATATAAAGATGTATGTTATTGGTAAACAGTAGTGTTCAACAATAAAGGTAAGCTTTATAAGTTTTTAGAGGTCTATTAAGTTATGAAACCATCTGAAATAAGACAAGCTATTATTGATTATATCGCAACAAACACCGATGAAGGTGTTCTTGGTTCTGAATTGACAAGAGAATTAAAAGTTAATCGTCATACTTTAGCAAAACATTTAGAAATTTTAAATGGACAAGATATTTTAATATTTAGGCAAGTTGGTATGGCTAAATTATGGTTTTTAAATAAGACACCATTTTCGTCTATTCTTGAAACAGATAGAACTGATTCAGTGTTAGCAAGTATTTTCCGAGAAGTAATTAATAAAACGCAAAATTTAGTTTTTGTAGTTGATAAAGATTATACTTTGATTTATATGAATGAAGCATCTAGAGAAGAATTTGGTAATTTTGTAGGTCAGAAATGTTATACTCTTTTGAAAAATGATTCTCCATGCAAAAAATTCTGCGTAGTTAAAGAGTTTCTGAATAAAAATATCGAAGGTCGTCAAGGACATATTACGGAGATTAATGGCAAAACCTATCGAGTGTGTGGTTTTACAATTAAAAACCCTGATGGAAGTCTTTCGGGAGTTGAAGTTGCTACAGATATAACTCGACAGATAGAATTAGAAAAAGAGTTAAAAGAAATTAAAAAAATTATTAATAGTAAATAGAAATTTTTACTATCAATTAAACGATTTTTAATAAAGTCATTTTGAAGTTTAGAATTTTTCCAGCTAGTGGACCTGCCATATAAGCATCTTCGCCTTCGAGAATTACTTCTTTTGTTTCACCTACTTCCATACCCATTGCTGCTTTATCAAATCCAGGAATGACTTGTCCAGCACCTACTGTGAATTCAAAAGGACCTCTACCTTCAGATGTATCAATTTGCTTACCCTCAACCGTTAACCAGTAATCAACTTCTATTGTATCTCCATTTTTTACACTCATAATTTCATCTCCATTTGTGTCTGGCACTTCTGGCGTAGTTTGTTCTTCAGCACCATCGCTCAAGCAACCACCTACTAAGAAAATTGCCATAATAATTCCAAAAATATAATATATTTTCATAATTTTTGATAGAAAATTAGATATTTTAAAAGTTTGCTTTTATTTCTTTTTGTGAATATCAATTTGTGGGAATGGTATTTCAATATTTTCTTTATTGAAACGTTTATGTAATGCTTTAATAAACTCATGGCGAATTCTAAATTTATCACTTCTATTGTGAACTTCTAAGTAAATTGAAAAGTTTATGCTCGAGTCACCAAATTCTTTGAATCTGACAACTGGCTCGGAATCAGTTACTGCAACGGCCTCGTTTTTTATAATTTTTTTAGCAACAGCAATCGCTATTTTTTCAACTTTATCTAACTCCGAATCATAGGATACGCCACAGTCAATTGAGAAAGTTAGATTAGTTTTAGGCGAGTTATAATTTTTAAGTAATGCGTTAGCTATTTTTGCGTTAGGTATAATTAGGAAATTTCCATCCCAAGTTTTTATGCGAGTTGTTCTCCAACCAATGTCATTAACATACCCTGCAGTTTTACTATCTAATTCAATATAGTCACCTAGTTTCATTGGTCTATCAATAGTCATAAACAAAGCTCCAAAGAAATTTGACAATGTATCTTTAAGTGCCAAAGCAACGGCTATACCACCAATTCCTAGACCGGCGATAAGTGGCGTAATTTCAATACCAAACGTACTCAATATAGCGATAATTGCAAAAATGTAAATTAAAATGTTAATAATTTTTCGTATAAATTGAAATATTGTGGGATCAATTTTTCTATGAAGTTTATGTTGTAGTTCATCCGTATACCAAATAAAAAATGCATTTATGATTTTGTTAAATAAAAATGCTCCAGTTAGTATCCAAATAACACTAAATATTGTTGTTAAAGTTATAGTTCCAATATTAAATCCCGGATAAATATATTGGATTGCTACAAAAAATCCAATTGTAAGTATAACTAATTGAATTGGGCGTTTAAGTGTATCAAAAATAATATCATCAAGTTTAGTTTTCGTTTTTGCAGACAAGTGAATTATTTTTTTAATAATGAAGTTAACTATTTGAGAAATAATCAGAGTACCAATAATAATGCCAATTGCAATAACATATTTATTATTTAATAAGTCCAGCATATTAGATTAAAAATAAGTTTGTTTTAAGTGTTTTGTTTTTGAAGCCATTTGCTTATTGCCCAAGCAATTAATAATACAAATACCGTTAGCCAATACCCAGATTTACCAAAATAGATATATTGCAGTATCATAGTTGTTATAACCATAATTAAAAGTAGTAGTAAAATTGCTTGTTTAATTTTATTTTGCATAACCTTTCAATAAGTTATATAATATAAGTTTATTTAAATTATCGTATTTATTGATAACATGTATAATCCAGATAAAGCACATTATATATCACATACTGCCATTATTGTGCAAAATAATAAATTTTTAATTGTAAAGCGAGCACCTACTGAAAAAGCATTTCCAGAAATGTGGACTGTTCCAGGTGGTTCACTAAAAACACATGATTACAATCGAGAACCTGATACTGAGGCAGGTCATTGGTATAATGTGGGTGAATTAGTTTGTAAGCGCGAAGTTAGTGAAGAAGTTGGATTAGATGTTCCAATAGAACAGTTGAATTATGTTACAAGTTTATCTTTTAAACTTCCTAATGGTATTCCAATTTTTGTTAATAGTTATTATATTTTGCTTGAGTCAGAAAATATTCATGAAATTGTTCTTTGTGATGAGTTAATTGAATACAAATGGGTTAATCTTGAAGAAGCTAAAAGTTATGAGTTAATTCCCGGAATCTGGGAAGAATTAGAAATGGTTGATAAAATTCTAAAAGGAAAACAAATTGGTTCTTGGAAGAAAAAATAGCTACGTAATTATACCATACAATCTTTATCAGTGGTATTTATTTCAATACCCGCGCGTTTAGCTATAACGATCATGTTTTGTTGATAATCCATCATTCTTCTATAATAACTAATGCGTATACTAATAGGTGTTATTTCGATATCTTCCTCGTCAATTCGCCATGTAGCTTTTTGGAAATATATTCTTGATTGATGTATTAGTTTGTCTTGATCTTGATGATTTGCACCGAGTATATTCTTTAGAACTTGTTCTTCTCGTGTATACAGATTGACTAATTGTTGGTTTGTGGGATGACTAACGTTTGCCATAGTTAATCCATCAATTTTTGTTTCAATACCGTGTTCTTTTTTGATTTCTGTTTCAAGTCCAATTTTATCTAAGCTAGTTATACCTAGTGTGATTTTATATGGATTTGATGGAATTTGTCCAACAATCGCTTTTAATGTTTCTGGAGTAATTCGCTCGCAGTCAGTAATTCCCATGTATTAACTATAAAGTAAAAACTTAAAAAACTAACTAAAAATTAAAAAGTGGATATCTAATTGATACCAACAACTTTAAGATGGAAATTTAGGTCTTTTCCAGCAAGTGGAGGGTTAAGATCCATTGTAACAGCTTTAGCAGTTACTTTTGTTATAGTTGCAGGTAATTGCTGACCATTTGGTAAGCCAATACCAATCATCATACCTTCTTTTGGTTCTTGATCAGCAGGTAATTTGTCTCTTGGAATTTCCTGAATCATGTTTGGATTTGGTTCGCCATATGCATCTTTGCAAGCAATATGAACATCTTTTTCTTCATCTTTTTTCATTCCTATAATTGCTTTGTCGAAGCCAGGAATAACCATTCCAAAACCTGCTTCAAATTCAAGAGGATCTCGGCCTTCGGAGGAATCAAAAACAGTACCATCATCTAACGTTCCTTTATACTCAATTTTAACTTTATCACCTTTTTTAATTGCCATTATAAAAGTTTCAGAATCCCTTTTTAAGGGTTTTTATTTGACTTTTTTCTCTATTCTTTCTATTTCTTTCAAATCAGCATGAACTTCGGGTTTGTTTGGAGTTATGTTGCAACATCCTCCAGGTTCTATTGATATTTCATATGTTCCAATTTTACGGCCAGTATCAATTATATTTTGTTTGTTGAACCCTATCAATGGACGCAAAATCGTGATAGAAACGGCTTTATCTTCAACGAACATGTTATCAAGGGTTTGTGAAGCAACTTGACCCAGGTTTTCTCCAGTTAATAGTGCCTTTGCTTTAATTTTTTTGGCAAATTTTTCACCTTCAGTTAACATACGTCTTCTACAAAGAAGACACATTTGTTTTTGCTCTTTTTCAGTAAGTTTTTTGTAATAATTAATAAGTTGTTTTCCATGATCTAAGAAAGTGAGTTTTAATTTTTTGTTATGTATTTTACTTAGTTTGTTTACAAGTTTTTTTATTTTAACTCGTGTGTAATCATTTCCAACAGGTGTTAAATCAAAGTTTACAAATTCAACATCATGTCCTTTGTCTAACATCATATGTGCAGCTACAGGACTATCAATACCACCACTAATTAAACAGAGTATTTTTAATTTAGTCATATTCTAAATAATCTTATGTATTTAAAAATTAATTGATTATAAATAGAAAAAATAAATACTAACCTAAAAAGGAAACTACGTCCTTCTTCGAGTCGTAGTTGTTCTTCGAGCTGCAGTAGTCCTTCTTCGTGTTGCTGTTGTTTTTCTAGCTGCAGTACGGCGGGTAGTTGTTCTAGCAGTAGTTCTTCTTCTAGCTGCAGTTGTTTTTCTTGCAGGTGCACGTCTTGTAGTTGCTTTTCTTGCAGGTGCACGTCGTGTTGTAGTTGCTTTTCGTGCAGTTGTTGCTCTTCGTGCAGTTGTTGCTTTTCTAGTTGCTGGTCGCTTAACTGTTGTTCTTCTTACTGTTTTTTTTGCTGTTGCTCGCCTTTTTATTTTACGTATTAAACCGAAAACCATTGTATTCCTCCATAATTATTAATTATACTATTGTTTGATTCTTTATATACTTTGCTTAGTTATGCAAAGTAGTTACAAAATTAAATGTTATTTGTTTTTGTAATATTCTATCATGTAATTTGGAATTACTTTTTTGTCAACCATTCTTTTTGTTTTGTCTTTTACGGTTTCAAAGAAATTTGCATCTTTCAAATGTTCTGCTTTTTCGCGCAGTATTTTTTTAATTGTGTTTCCTGCTGCAAAACTAAATATCTCTCCAACTTTTACAAGTGATATAAACTCATTAACATCTTTATTATTTTCTAAAATTGCACAATGTATTTTGTTATTTGTTAAAGTTAGTGCAGTTGTTTTATGACTACCGTCACACATTATGTATTTAACTTTTTTATTTTCTTTTAAATATTTACGCATTCTTTTGTTGTACTCTTTTTCTTTCTTTGTTTTTGCGTTTAGTAAGGGTAATCCTGCAGAAATTGGAACAACAGGTGTTGGTGGTAATATTTTGCTGTCGGATTTGCATATTGTAAAATAAATTTTTAAAATGTGTTCATTATAAACTGGGAAATCTTTTGTTGTGATAATTTCAGATGCGTTTAATTTTTTAATTTGCATAAAGGGTTTAAGTGTAGCAAAATAAATAGCTTGTTGTTTTAATAATAATAATTATAAAAAAATACAGTAAGTTTTTATATTTTGTTTAGATAGTTAAGTATGGTTACTAATTTGGATTTGCAAAAAGCTGTTCGTTCTGATTGGGTAAATCATAATAAATTACGCGAATTAGAAGAGTCTGAATTAATTAATCTTAGAGATTTACTAAACGCACTAATCGAGTTACAGACAAAAATTGTTGATATTCGCAATCGTAAAGCGTTTAATAAATATGATCGAAAGATTTTTTTATCTGAATTAGAACGCATTAATAAAGAAGTAAATCAAATACAGTTATTTTCTGAGAATGAACTTAAGTTATCTAAACTGTCTATAAGTGAAAAATATATCTATAAAAAATATTTACGTAATGTTTATTCGGAGTATAATAAGTTAGATAATGATAGAAAAGTTATTTTAAAAAAGAAACAGGCAATTTGGTTAAATGTTAAACGTATGTTAAAAATATTGCTTACTGGCGGAATGAAAAAAGCAGTACATAATGTGGGCGCAACTACCTGGAATAGTATTTCATTCCCAGTTATATTAACTGCAGTTATTGGTTCCGACGGTGTTTACTCGGGCGATGGTTCATTTGCAGAAATTCGTCGATATCGTAAAATGTTTCCTAAATATTTAAGTAGTATAATTTTTCAAATAGAACAATTAGAACGTCTTGATCGCGAAGAGATTGGATTTGAAAAAGAGTTTTTAGAGTTAGATTTTAAAGAAGAACGAGTTATTTCTAAATAATAATTATAAAAAAATAAAAAATAAACTTGTAGTATTAACCACAAGTTGCTGCACTAGCTGCACCAGCACCATCAAGTCCAAAACCTGATGCCGGTGATGTTGAAGAAAGTTCTTCATTACACTCATCTGGTGCGTTGTTAAATGCAGCGCAAATGTTTGCTAATAAACTTGCTGGATCTCTTGCACTTGAAACTTGTTCACCATTAATTACTAATGTTGGTGATCCACGTACACCATACTTTTGGTTTTCTGCGTCATGCACATTAAATTGTGGGAATTGACCGCCTTGCCAAGTTGATTCATCTTCAAGTAACTCTGTAATTGTATAATCACTATCAAGTTTTTCTACACAAGTGCCAAGTTTTGTTTCATCAATGTTTGCGTCTTTAAGTGCTTTGGCGTAATCGTCACTTTCTAAGAAAGACCATAGATATTTGAAGTACTTATCATTTTGTTCTTCTTGGATACAGACTTGTCTCATTTCTTCATTAACTTCTTTTTCACCATGCATTGCATAATTTACAAATTTGATTTCAAAATCGATTTTATCTTTTAGTAAATCTGCTACAGGTAAAATACCTTTTTCCACTTGTGTTCCAAATGGACAATGCGACATTACAAATAATTCAACTACAGGTTTATCGGATTTTACAATATCTGCCGAAGGTTGTGCAGGTGTACTTGGTGTATTAGTTGCGTCGTTTTCAGAACTTACTAATTCTATTGCACTTGGGAACAATAAGTCTACATCTTTATTTACATAACTAATTATTTTTTGCGAACCTTGCTGATTTTGTAAATTCATTTCTATTTCATATATACCTGAACCGGCTGTAACACTTATAATTTCTACAGTAGTTCCTATGAAGTTTGTTTCAATATATTCTTTAACTTGTGAACCAACTTCGTCATTTGATGTTATTGATAAATCAGCTAGACCTACACTAAAAAGATTAATTATCACACTAATTGTTAATAAAGTACCTAATGCTATTGCGATTTTTTTCCAAGATAATTTATGTTTTTTGTGGTGATGATGTGTTTTGCTAGTTATTTCATCAAGAATTTTTTGAGCTTCACCTTTTTTTTCTATTATAATTCACTTTTTTTAATGAGCAAACATTTAAAAGAATTTCTTAAGTTTAGGAACAGGTCTCATCAACACAGTCACAAGATTGTCCTTCACAATTTTCTTCATGTATTGTGCATCCCATAATGCCACAATCACCGCATTCAGTTTCTACAGGTTGATCTGGAGTAAATACACACATATCTGGATTTTCAGGTGTACAAGTTCCATGTACGCTTAAGTTATATATTGCAATTCCTGAATAAATCATACTAATAAAAAACAATATAACCATAAGTGTACTTAATAACTTAAAGTTTTTATTTATAAAACGAGCAAACTTGGGTGATTTTGTAAGTAATTTACCTACAATTTTACCTTTCATTCTTTGATCAAAAGTTGAATTACACGGTCTTAAGGTAATCATTCTGAAAACACAGTCAAATGCTTCTTTGGCTAATTTTCTATGACTAGCTGAAAAAATACCCATAATTCCAAACACAATCATCGCAAGTATACAAATCATCTTATCTTTTAATTTTACTCAAATTTAAAAGTTGCGGTTAATTATTACAACCACAACCCTGTCCCACTTTAGCACCACATTCTGCGTTACTACATGATCCACCGCAATTTCCAGTTTCACAAGTTAAATCAGGACATTCTTCACAGTTACATGCTCCACCTTGAGCAGCTGCACAATCTGAATTTCCGCAATTTCCACTACATTGTGCAGGTTTAGTTATAGCATTTCCTGTTGGGCTATTTACCACAACAGCAATTACTGATGCAATCGCAAGTATTACAATGGCACCTAATATTATTTTCTTTTCCATTTTAACTATATATTTATCATTGAAACAACTATTAAGAAGTTGTATGAAACTAGTTTCACCCTCAAATTTGAGTTGTGTTTAGTTTTTCGTTAAAGGATAATTAAATTTCTTTAACCAAGAATCGAATTTTTGAACTTTCTCAGCGCCAAACTGCGCTAAGTTTTTCCTAACATCTTCTAATGTCCTTTCTTTTGATAACTGATTTTTTTTACTTTTCGTGAAAAAACCATCTGCTAAAGCAATAATTTCTTCTTCAACTGTTTGTGGTATCATGTCTTTTTTTGGTAGCGTAAGTCTTTGTTTTTTTATGTCTTCTTTTGATATACCTACACCAATATGTCTTTCGGATACAAGAGCATGTTTTGGCAAACCTTCTTTATCTAAAATTTCTTTTCCAAGAATTCCATGAAGAATGTAATCTTCTTTTCCAAGACCCCAGCGAGTTTTGATAAAACCAATATCATGTAACATTGCTGCTTCTTTGATGAACTGTAAATCAGGTTTTAATTCAGGAACATGTTTAGCAATTTCTAAAGCTTTTTTTGTTACAGCTCTACTGTGTTCGAGTACTATTTGATATTCTGCGGAGTCTTTATCATAATATTTCTGAAGAATTTTTATTGGGTCCATATAATTGATGTTATTAACTAATAAAATACTTATTGTTATTAATCTACGTGATAGTTTATTTTTAAAAACTGATAAATTTCATATGTTTGTGGTAAGATATATATATTTTGAAGTTATTTTATATTATGGAAATAAAAGTTCTCCATGAAGGATTAGTTCAGTTTCGTAGATATATAGCATTGACAAAAAAACTTGAATTTACACCCCAAGAAATTAAACAAATATTTGACGAAGTAGTAAATATATACGAACATTACTGTAAAACATATTTTCATAAATTTCTGATTAAAGAAAATACATATAAATATTTTAATATTAAGGTTGTTTGGTCGATTGATAATATTCGGAAAACCGAGACAGGTTCGGTGGGTGTACTGCAACTTTCTAAGGCATTTAATGATAAAATACCTATTTGTAAAATTAATATGAATGGAACTATGATCTTACGTGAACTTTCCGACATAGAAGATACATCCAGTACAGCGAAACTTTTAATTCGTGATAAACTTGTAAGTATACTTGTGCATGAGACCATACATATTGCTCAATATACATTAGAATCAAGACGAGGTATTTTTTTAAATTTAGATATATTTAAACGTATGCTGGGTAGAAGTGAAGATATTTTTCAAAGATTGAGTATAATGTTAAGTATAATTAAGACCGATAATACTCATTTCATTAGATTAGCTACACTTGAGGGTGAAGCAGAATATTTTGGTCAACAATATGGTCATTATTCTATGTCTATTGATGAACCTGATCCTGATGTACGTAAAGGTTTAATAAACGTACGAAAATTCAAATCAGAATTTTTAGTGGAAAACAAAATTCAATTGTTTGAGAAAATAATTTCAAATTCTACTAAAACCGTTGCAAATGTTACTAAAACTTTGAAAGAAATATTTTTGTTACAGAAAAAATTTATTGTTTCATGCGAATCTGCTAAACCAGATGTTTTAGAAAAAAATATCGTTATATTAAGAAATAAACTCGATGAATTGGATTCAAATTTAGTTAAATATGGTTCATTTGAACAAACTGTTTATAATTCATCCAAAGAGTATCATTATGTAATTGGTTACCTTGTTGTTCAGCTTCTTAGACAAGCTAAATTGTGGCATTATAATCTTAGTCCGAGAGCGTTATTTGATAGATTTGTATCTGCAAATCTGAAAAAAGAAGTAAATAATCTACAAGAAGAATTAAAATTATTTTTGATTAGCATTGATGAATCTGAGAAAGTAAGGCACGATATAATAAACATGCTATCAAACGATGCGAGAGAAATTAAAAAATTGCGTTCTAAGGTTGATTTAAGTGCTTTTAAGCCAGCACAAAAGATTTAAAAATACACCATTTTACAGTTAATATGGTAGACGATAATTATAATAGTTTAAAATCATTGGAAGAAATTGCTAAGGTTCAAATATTGGGCGGTGCTGCTGTGTGGGTACTCGGTAAAGGATTTTTAAAAACAATAAATATTGGATTGGGTGTAGCACATCTTTTAGCAAGTATTCCTGAAAAAGGTGCAAAAGTAGATGAGTTAGATGTATCTCCAATTGAATTTGTTAATAGTTGGATTAGAGACCTGTTAATTCCTCTCGGATTAGTAGAAGAGCGAGAATCAGAAAGGTTTTACAGAACTAGCTTTGCAAATTCGGCACAATATTTAGTTAAACCAATACTATTGAGTAAATCACAAGCATATTGTCAAGATTGAATCTATATGATTATATTGATTTTTCACCAATATCTTGGGAAAATCGTAGAAGATAACCACTTGGATCCATAACTAAAAACTCTTTATTTCCCAATAATTTTTTCCCTTTACGATACCAATTATCTTTTGGTTCAACTTTCAAAGAGTGTTTAATTTTCTTTAAAGCAACTAGAATTGGTTTAATATCTTTAACTTGAATTTGGAAATTAATTCCGCGACCAAACGGATATTTTAGCTTTCCAGTTTCCCAATGATTGTTTATTTCTTCTAACATTATTTGACTCCCTTGAAAAGATAGAAAAGCAAATTTAGCTTCTTTGCGTTCATACTCCACCTTAAAACCAAGTTTAGTGTAAAAATCTATACTTTTTTCTAAATTAGTTACACTTAATTCAGGAACCAGTTTATTGAATTTCATATTTATTAATATAATTCTAAGTATAAAAATCTAATCAAAACTTATTGAGACGTACTCAGAAAGATTTTATATTATTGTTAATCTAATACCTATGGAAACTAACAAACCCTATGGATATGAGCTTATTCTAGATTTGCATAAATGCAACAGTTCTAAATTTAACCGAAAAAGTTTGCGTGAGTTTTTTACAAAGCTGTGTGAGGAAATCGATATGGAACCGGCAGATTTACATTTTTGGGATTATGAAGGATACCCTGAAGAAAAAGAGCTAGCTCCACCACATATAATGGGAACTTCAGCAGTTCAATTCATACTAACTAGCACAATTGTAGTTCATACGTTGGATTTACTCGAAGCAGTTTATGTAAATATTTTTTCATGCAAGGAGTTTGATAGAGCTTCTGCTGAAACACTCGTAAAGAGTTGGTTTGAATCTCAAGAAAGCACTTCTCGTTTTATCGAACGAGTCTAAACATGTTTAATCAAAACCCTTTAATTTCTTACTTTCTTATGATTTTATGTCTGAAAAAATACAAATTAAACCAACAACTTCGGATTTTTCTGCGAGTTTTCGAAAAATTAAACAAAAATTAAGTAAGAAACTTAAAAATGTAGAAATACATCATGTTGGCAGTACTGCGATTCCAAATTTGGGTGGGAAAAATTTTCTAGATGTTCTTATTGTCTGTACCAAAAAATCAGATGTCTCGACGATTAACGAACAACTTCAAGCAGAGGGTTTTGAATTTAAAGAAGAAACTCGTTATGATGAACGTTTGTTTTTCAAAAAGAAAGAAGAAAACTGGATTCATATTCATCTCACTTGGAAAGCCACGTCCGAAGAAAAATCCTTTCTAGGTCTTAGGGATTACTTGTTAGAAACCCCTGACGAAGCAAAGAAATACTATTTATTAAAAGGAAAAATCATAAA
>CAZGVA010000015.1:0-23020 GCA_964528765.1 Candidatus Woesearchaeota archaeon
TTCTGAGCAGTTCTAAGATCTTTTTTTGTCTATCCAATGTGCATTGATGCATTGCATTAACGCACTATATATAAAACATTTCTTATATTACTAAAAAATTAGAAAATTAAAAAGTATATATTTTACTTCCGCCTAAACCCATGCCACATTTCTTACAAATAGGTAATTCATTTTTAATAACATTTTTACGGAGATTTCTGAATCGCTTAGATTTCCAAATTTTTTCAAAAGATTCTTCTTTCAAAATATTACCTGCCACATATTTGCCATTAATATCGTAACAACACAAAGCAACATCCCCATTATACAAAATCATTGGTCCAAAAATAGCTGGGCATAATAACGGTTTATTTACATCAATTTTTTTATCATATCTACTATGACTCCATTTTCGAGGTAACCATTTTTCTGCCAAAGTCCGCTTATCTTCTTCAGAAAAACCTTCAACTAAAGATAATGGTTTAAAACTAATTTGATTAACACCAAGTTTTTTAGCTAACTTAATCGCATCTTTAACTTCATGTTCATTATGTCGCATAACAATAAATTGCCAAATAATCTTCGTTTTCTTTTTCAGTTTATCTCGATAAGTACATAATTCTTGGAGATGTTTACTTACTTTATCAAAATTAGAATTCACTCGATAATACTCTTCTGTTTCTTTACTTATTCCATCCATTGCAAATTCAATTCCATCTGGTTCAGCTTCAATTAATTCTTTTGTTTTTGGTGAAGTACCATTTGTGGCTACAAAAACAGTAAGACCTATTTTATGAACATAGCGAATCATATCAAATAAATGTGGATTTAAGGTCATTTCGCCACTCATCATTAAATCAATATGTTTAACGCCTGATTTTTTTAGTTTATCGACAATTATTTTAAAATCATTGAATTTTATGGATCCTTTTTGACGAGTAAGGCCTTGAACTGGACAAAGCTTACATTTTAGATTACATATGTTATTAACTTCAACAGATACACTTTCTAGTTTAAATTTATGATACGGTATTAGTGCCAAAAACTGTCGAGTTAAATACATAGTTATTTGATTAGAACTTATAATTTTATTAGTCAAACTCAATAATTTAACTATCTGCGATTGCGTTGATTCCATAACCATTTTTACATATTCTAAATTTCTCTTTTAATTATTTCTATACTTAATTAGATTCCTGAACATATTTATTTCTTGCTTAGTAACGCCTTTGAGCGCAACAATAATAACAAAATAAATACCACAACCAATTATTCCAGTTAAAACAAGTTCATATATATTTGTAATTTTCCAAAATCCTAAAATAAAAATCATACTAAATGAAGCAAATATGCTCTTTATAAAAAAACCAAAATGTAATTTAAATTTGAAAAATCTACGTGAATAATAAAACATTGAAACTAATAATAACAGATAGGTTAAAAAAGTTGAAAGTGCTGCGCCATTTAAACCCCATCGAGGTATCGCAATAAAATTCATAACAACATTAAATACCGTACTAATTCCAAAAACTTGTCCAACAAACTTTGTTCGCTCATACATATTTAAAACAAGTGTAAAGAACGCTGAAAGTTTATACATAACTAAACCAAATGCTAATGGTAAAAATAAGTTGGCTCCAATAACAAATTCAGGAGTAGTTAACAATAAAAGAATTGGTTTTGAAAGTGCAAACAAACCAAATCCTGCAGGAATTGCTAACAACAAAAAATATTTTAATGAATATGCTAAATAATCTCTTGTTTCAGTAAGATTTTTCTTATCAAATGCTTTATAGACTACTGGAAGAAGAACGGTTGATAAGGGTGCCATTAAAAAAAACATAATTTTACTTAAAGAATATACTGAAGAATAAATCCCAACAGATGTAGCTCCTTGAAAAAAACCAATTATATAAATATCGCTAGAATGAACGATCCACATAAAAATTGGAAGAGGTATTAATGGTAAACTAAATTTTATATATTTATGAATTGATGCATAGTTAGGTAATGAAAAACTTAATTGATAACGGATTATCAAGAAAGCTGCAACAACATACAAAAAATGTACAACAATTATTGAAGCAATAACTCCCCATAAAGCATAACCTAAAAACAAAGTCGTAAGAACTGCAACAACTTCACCAATACCTAAAAAAATTGCTAAATATGCATAATTTTTAAATTCTTGAAAAGCTTCTAAAAACGATTTAACTAAAAGATTAACTGCAAAAATAACAATTAAAGGTGCAGCCAGTTTAATATAATTTGCCACAGTAATGTCTTTTATAACGAATTCAGCTAAAACATTTGCAGATATAAAAAGAATAACGGTAAAAATTGTGGCAGTAAACATTACAATAAACAAAGCAGTATAAAATTTTGTGCTAATTACTTTCTTACTTTTTAATGAAGATAAATAACGTAAAGTTGCTCTATCAAAACCAAGTGTGGCAACAGATGCAAGAATTGTAACTGCTGCAAAAATTTGGATCCAAATACCATATTGATATGCGCCCAACAGTTTCGTTAAAATCGGGACTAATAAAAAACCCGGTAATGTAAAAAAAATACTAGCAATTCCCACCAAACCCACATTTTTGATAAACTTCGTACTATGCATATACATATATTTTTATTTCATTTTTATAATTTGTGCATTCAAGTTAACTAACAAAATAATATCTACTAGATTATATTTTAAAATAAAATAAAATAAAAATTTATTTCTTACAGTGTAAAAGTAGTTTCAATGAAAGAAATACTACTATCAAAGGTAACCATGGAACATTTAATGAGATAAAACCCCATTCTGCAAATAACCATAATAATGAAATTATTAATATTAGGGTTGGAAATGCAAGGCCGCCATGACCACACTTACATACGTCGTGTACTTTTTTTGCCATTTTCTAATATCTTTTAACAAAACTAGTTAATAAACTCTCTTGAAAAATATTATATACGCTTGACTACATTTCTTCTGTAAAGGTTCTATCTGTAAGTTCATCACGGCATTGCCGAGGATAACTTTCCATTGCAGGATATCCTGCTTCAATACAATCGTTAAAATTTAAGATGTCCTCTGAGTCAGAAAAATCAATGCATCCACTAACCAAAACTAAACTAACTAATAACAATATAATGACAAATTTCATAAATAAATTATAAAAAAGAAGTATAAAACGTTTCGCCAATGAATTAATAATTTTCGACAAAAACCAAATTACCAAAAGTATCTCTCAAAAATAATGTATCTCCCTCATTATTCCAGACAGCTTGAGTTCTACCCCAATAAATTTCAGAATCCGTTGCAACACCTTTACCTGAATAAACGGTAAACTCTTCTCCTGCAACAAAATTAGTAAATGTATATAAGTTTGAAGCACTTTCATCTTTAATTGTCCAACCACTCATATCAACCTCATCGCATTTGTTTTCAAAAACAATATATTCTTCATTAAGATTTTCATTATCATTTCCGTCTGCATCATAATTCATTTGCTTAATTGAAAAACAATCAGTATAATCCGATTCTGCCCACATACAAGTTTTACCTTTCATAGCAAGGGACTGTGCTGTGTTTAACAAACCAATATATTCACTAGTTTCACCATAAGCATAAACATGTGCATATCCGGACTTTACCATTTCAACATTAACAACAACAGTGTCATCAACAACAATGTATCTAAGAAGACGGCCATAGATATCTTGATCTTCATTTCCTGGAATCAAAATAACTTCCTTATTCAAAACTAATGCCTCAAGTTTTGCTTTTGCTTCAGATGAACAAGGTTGTCCCGTTTCAGGTGAATTTATTCCAAGCAAACGAACTTTATATCCGCTTTCCAATTCAACCGTATCTCCATCTAACACGCGAACAACTGTTTCTTTTTCTGAATTCAAAACATTAAAATTAATTCCTTCTGCAGAAATATCCGTTCTATCTGACAAAAAATTAAATGTTTCACCTAAACTTAAACTTGGTCCAAAAAAGAAAAACACAACTGCTGCAAGCAGAACTATTATTATTACGGCTTTTATTAAAGAATGAATCAAATGAAGAATCAAATAAATTGCTACAATTATAATTATAATTCCTGCAACTCCACCGAGCATTCCTCCAAACATTAGTTAGGTAGCAAAACTTCTATATAAACATTAGCAAACTTACAGAAACTGCCAGACAATAGATTCCGAATATCCATAGCTTCTTCTCTAAAACTATCTTCAAAAACAACTTTAATGAGAGATAGCCAGTAATCATTGCACAAATTACACCAACTAAAACTGAAATGGTTAATATATATGCAACATCTTGGCTCAAAAACTCGAACATTCCAGCACCAATAATTGCTGGGACAGATAACATGAATGAGAACTTTGCAGCTTCTTCCCGATTTGCGCCAGTCATTAAAGCAGTGCCTACTGTTGCTCCACTTCGCGAAATTCCTGGAACAATGGCGAGCCCTTGTGCTAAACCCATTACGAGGGAATGTTTGAAAACTAATTTACCTTGCTTTTCAAATCGCTCAATCAACAAAAGGAAAACTCCTGTAAACATTAAAGCATATGCAACATAACGAACTTCGGAAAACAAACTTGTAAAAAAGTCATGACCAAAAAATCCAATGAATCCCGTTATAATTGAACCTGCAACTAAATACAAAAACCATTTTCCATATTTTCCTGAAAAATCAAATCGCAAAAATGCTTTTAGCATTGAAATAAATTCTTTTCGCATAAACCAAACAACAACTGCTGCAGTTCCAAGATGTAAAAGTATGTCAAAGAAAACTGGAACTTCAATTGTAAAAATTTGCTGAGCAATAACAAGATGTCCTGAACTAGAAACTGGAAGCCATTCAGTTAAACCTTGTAAGATTCCTAAAAAAATTGCTTGGATTACACTAACCATGTTAAGCGAACTTCTTATATATCTAAAACGTTTTCCATATTAATGGAGATTCTTTCTAAAATTGCAACGGAATTACAGATTCGAGGAATGAGTCAGCAAACAGTTTTAACATATAGATTACATTGTCAGAAGTTTCTAGAATTCATTAAGAAAGAACCAGAAGATGTTAATGAAGAAGATATTAAGTCTTATCTTGCTCATAAGATGTCAAACAATGCAGCTCCGCGATCAGTTGCGCTGACAAAAGCTGCAATTGCATTTATGACAAATGAAATACTTGGAAAGAACATCAAAATCAAGACTCCCAAGATTCCTCGCTCAGTTCCGGTGGTTCTAACTAAAGAGGAGGTTAGGAGATTAATAGCACATGTAAAAAGTGATCAACATAAATTAATAATTGAACTTCTATATTCATCAGGACTTAGACTAAGTGAGTTAATTAATTTGAAAATTGAAGAACTTGAACTTGAATCAAAAACCGGTTGGGTTCGCGATGGAAAAGGTGGAAAAGATAGAATGATAATTTTATCTGAAATGGTTGTTAAACACATTAGACAATTTATTGGTGATCGAAAAACAGGTTATCTTCTTTCAGGTAGAAATGGACAGCTCTCTAAACGCGCTGTGCAAAAAGCTCTTAATGAAATTTCTAAGCGTGCAGAAATTACAAAAAATGTTCATCCACATCAGCTAAGGCATTCGTTCGCCACACATCTTTTAGAAGCGGGAACAGATATTAGAAAAATACAAGTCTTGCTAGGTCATGCTGACTTAAGCACAACTCAAATTTACACACAAGTATCTAATGAGGAACTTAAGAAAATCAAATCACCTATGGATGATCTTTGATGAAAAAACACCTAAGAACCGCAAGAGCATACTGGATCATCTTTAGCTAAATTTTCTATTGCATTGGTGTATGTATCTAATATTGAAGTAAATCCCTCATAACTAAAACCTTCATCTTCAGGATTTACTGGATTATGTGTTTTAACAACTCCGGGAAATAACGTAATGCCTATCATCGGAATCTGTCTATCATGTAACGATGCAGATGGAATTTGCTGACTCATCTTGCGGCATAAAGACTCAAAGGTACTAAAAACTTGTTCTGAATTCTTAGGGTCTTCTGTGACTGGGAGAAAAACATAAGTTGAATTTTCTTCTAACTTTTCTGCAGGTCCTACTGCAATATCTTCGCTAGTCATATCCGCAGATAGATCATTTAAACGCAGATATGCATTCCATCCTTTATCTTTAAGTATGCTCAAAATTTTCTCTGCATTTGCTTCAGTAAATCCACCCATGTTACTGATTAAAAGTAAAACTTATAAAACTTACTTATTCATTAATTAAAACTTTTAATTTAATTGCAGATCTTTTATTCTGTAGAAAACAGTCTTATCAACCATTCGCTTACTAAGGAAGCCCCAATCATGTAGTTTATTTAATTTTAAACTAGCGTTTGATCGTGATGAATGAAATTTTTCAGCGATTGTTTGAGCATCAACTTCTTTATCTGATTGTATTAACTTAATAATTTCTTTTTCTTGGTCAGACATGTGTGGGTCAGCAACAACTCGTTGAACAATTTGAGCAGGAGTTTCTTTCTTACCTTTTGAAGACTTACTATTCTTTGATATGTGAACTGGATTCTCCAAAGTTTCTAATGGAATTTCTTGAGCATTTCGAATTATCTTAATTCGTCGTTGTTCCAGCTTGACGATTCGTTCATCAAAACTATCAATTTTCTTTTCAAATTTTTTGATGGTTTCATTTGTTGTTGTGAGAATTTGTTCATTGATTAACTTGGCTTGAGTAAGTGGATGTGTCTGCAAATCCTTGTAAACAGATTCCCAATCAGCTAAAATCTTCTGAGATTTATTCTTCTGCTTACTCTCGCTACTTGCAAAGATAGTTTTAAGTTTTCCCCAAAGTCTCTTTTTTTTAGCTACCATATTGCCTGTTTTTTAATGTTCAACATGCTAAACACGTGTTTAACATGGGTTTAACATAAGTTTAACTCGTTTAGCACTTATATATTTTTTGATAAAATCAATCCCCTTTAAGTAAATACTTGCAAGGTACACTGATTTTGTGTTTAACTTGTTAATCATCTGTCAAACTGTACAAATATTATTAAGTACGTATTTGAAAGCAATAAATGGGGCAATTAATTGTAATTGAAGGGACAGATGGGTCTGGCAAAGCAACACAAACCAAGATTCTAGCTCAGCAACTCAGGAATAACGGCTATAAAGTGAGAACATTTGATTTTCCAAGATATGGACAAAACTCCGCAAAATTAGTCGAAACATATCTTCAAGGTGAATTTGGGTTAGTTAATGAAGTTAGCCCACATGTAACAAGTCTTTTCTACGCAATAGATAGACATTTTGCAGCTAAAGATATAGCTAAAGCGATTGAAAGTGAGGATTTTGTACTTACAAATAGATACACTACTGCCAACATGGGTCATCAAGGTAGTAAAATAAAAAATCCTGAAGAAAGAAAAAATTTCCTAAACTGGCTAGAAAATCTAGAATACAAAAAGTTAGAGTTACCTATACCTGATAAAGTACTATTTCTCTTTGTACCCCCTACTTACAACCAAGAATTAGTAGATAAAAAAGAAAATAGAGAATATACTAAAGGTAAAAAGAGAGATATACATGAAGCTAGCAAAAGTCACCTGGAAGATGCTGCTGAATGCTTCTTACAGATAGCTGAATCCAAAGAAAACTGGACACAAATAGATTGCCTCAAAGATAGAAAGTTAATGTCTATTGAAGAAATCGCAGATAAGATATGGTTAAAATTAGATATTAAACAAAAAAGTGAGAGTAATACTATTGAACGTTAGTAGATTGGTGACGATACACGTAAATGAATACAATCCCTGCAATTGAGATGGGTATCAACAACCAAATAAAACTAAATTGAAATCTTGGAGATTTATCAATTTTACCTGCTTCTTGAAGAAAAAGAGAGGGTTGAACAAAAACTGTAAGTTTAGAACTAACATTTGTTAAGCCCGAAATTGCAACAATATTACTTTGGTATATTCCTGTGTCTATACTAAACGTTGAAATAGTGACTTCAAAAATATCTGTTTTTCCCGGTTCAACAAGTAAAGTTGTCTCATTTAAAGTGAGAGTAACACCACCATCAGATACACCTAAATTAACGTATATAGGCACTTTATCTAAATTATTAATCGTATAATCAATTGTAAAAATTTCATTAACACCTAATGAATATTCTTGTTCACGTGGAAAAATCTCAAAAATCGGTCTAGAACTGCTACGTTTCCCTCCTTGATAAGCGCATTCGTTGTCAAAACAAACGTAATACTCTGGGCAACCGCAATCTGAGCAACAAGTGAGCCATGTTTCATTTTGCGTACAAAAACCATCTCCGCAAGTAGAGTCTTTTAACCGAATTGATACTGTACCTGATCCCTCATTACTATATCCTGAAATAGGTGAATCAAAATAATTCATACCCATTATAAAAAAAACTGCTGTGCCTATATATGCATAAAATAAAAACTTCCACTTACGTTTTTGATCCATATTCATTATATATTGTTAAATTTAATTTTTAAACTACTTGTATATTCGCCAACCTCTGCATCAGACGGCACAGTTAAAACAACAGATACATTTTTCGTTGTATGTGGATCTAACCAAAAATAGTTACTAGAAAAACGCAACCACTGTGCAATATCTCCTGATCGTTTAATAACAACCATTTTAGGAAAATAAAAATCGTGACTTATTTCAATAGATCGCTTAGCTTCTGACCCGGGTGGAATTGTCCCAAAATATAATGCATCTTGATCTACATTAAATCCAATCTCATTATCCACCGTAGCATAAACATCAACATACTCTGTACCAACTGGCACAAATAGATAAACTATAAGCGCAATTATTCCTGAAACTAAAATGTAATTTATTTTTTTCATTATTTATAATATTGATTATATTGATTTTGATTATAACGACCCCTGCTCTGATTTACTTGTTTAGGCTGTTTATATTTAATAACAAACAAAATAATACCAAACACAATAAAACACGCTACAACGACTAATCCTACCACCATATACATATTAATTGGTTTTTCAACAGTGAGTACAAAATCCTTCGATACAGTTTCATTTACATAATAAACTATCGCCTTCCCTTTATGATCACCAACTGCCAAATTAGTTGTATCAATATAAGCAGTTAATTTCTGCTTACTCCATGGCTGAACGGTTTCAGACTGACTTTTTGCATATTGATCATAAATATTAACTTCAGCATATACATTTTCAATTGGCTCATTCCACATGCTATCTACTTCAATATCTACGCTTGCTCTCCAACCTTGATACGTTGATTCAGCCACAATATCAAAAATATTAACTAAAATATCGCCAATTTTAAAATTGGTAACTGCTGAAGTAGATCCGCCTTCAAAATCTGCCACAATTTTAGCTTCATATTCACCAACAACTGCATCCAAATTATCCCACATAACTGTCTGAGTAACGGATTGTTGTGCAGGAATATTTTCAAATGAAATCGGTATTAAATCTAGCAAATCAACTCCCGTAACACTTACAACTCCTTTTGAAACTGCAACATTTTCAGTACCATCATTTTCAATTGTAACTATAATCGGTACAGGCTCACCTGAACGAACATTTGATGCAGAAATTGTAGCTTTAAGATATTCTCCCGGATAAGGTACATCCACTACAACAAAACTTCGAATTGCCGTTGAAACAGAAAACGTACCTTCACCTTGTGATTCCTCAACAACCTTAAACGGTAGCGCATTATCTCCGGGTGGCAATGTTTTAGGAAGTTTAATATACATCTTCATTTTCTCAAAACTTCTTGGTTTCATTGCAATTAATTCATCTTCTAAAGTAATATAATTTGGAGAATCCCCTTCAAGAAGAACTCTAAAATAAACAACATTATCATTCGTGTTGTGTACTCTAAACGTGATAGTGTCTTCAAGATCTGGTTTAAAATCAATAACATGCTTTGGTGGACTTAAACCAATTGCCCAGACAGAATTAACTAGTAAAAGCAGTAGAACTACAACAACATATTTTTTATTCATATCTAGAAACAGATTACAAATATTAAAAGATTATGTCTTAAAAAATTAAAAATTAAAGTGTAGTCGCAATAAATTGAACAGCCATACCACCTGTACCACCAATAGTCGGTGCAAAATCATCTGGTATAAACATATATATTGTAACATTCATTCGCTGATTTACTTCAAACAGATCACAAAATGTTTGTTCCTGAGTAAACGGTGCATCAAACAACCACCATTCATCAGTATCATTTGTTTCACAACCTGAAGCATCTGAATAATTTTGTATACCAAATCCGATTTCGGGATCAGTACCGCCTAAAAATTCTCCAGAAGTAAAATTATTATCAATTCCAACAGAAACATCCTGATTTCCAGTATTTCTTAAAACAATATAACCGGGATAATCGCCATTAATACATTCCGCAGGCGCAGTTGAAGAATTTGAAGTTACATTTAAACCACCTGCTTCAGGCGTACATGTACCCAAACTAATTGTATCATTTTCACTCACAGATATTTCTACTTGTGTTGCAATAGTAACCGTAGTTGTTCCATTTACTAACAAAACATCAAAACCTGTAATATTAAAACCTGAAAAAGCTAACGCAGTAATAAATACTATAGTAAAAACGCTTAACACGATTATGATACTATCATATTTACGCATTTTTTTGTAAAAACTATTTTTGTGACTACGTGCCCGCTTTGATTTCTTCAATACCATTTGTTAAAATTGGATCCTCCTCTGCTTCAATAAATATACTAACCATACCACCTGTCGGGCCAACGTTATCTGTATAAATATCATTTGACTCAAAAGTATCAATAAAATATACAAATAACACGCTTCCAAATATAATTGCTACTACTAACCCTGCTACAAGCTTATTCATAAGTTATATAGCACACACTTCATTATAAACTTTTTGAACTACCGTAACATAAGAAACAAATTATAATGTATTTGTAGCAGTAAATTGTATCGCTGCTTGCAAATATTCACTATCTTCTGTAGCATCTGAAGGAACATGCATCTGCATACTAACATTTACTCTTTGACTACTTGTTGAACTTAAATTATCACAAAGAATATAATCAGTCTCAGCAGCTGAAAACTCGCGAAATTCTAAATTTAAATCCTCTTGTGGCGTTATTCCTGCGCAACCCTCTGTATCTGAAAAATTAACAACACCAAAAGCCAATTCAGGTGGACCGGGTGTAGTTCCACCAAGTAATTGTGTTGCAGTATAATTAGATTGAACAGTAATATTAAGATCATTACTACCAACATTTCTAACAGTCATATAGTCAGGGTATCCGCCGGAGGTGCATTCTGAAGGTGAAACAGTACTATTTGATGTAATATTTAATCCCGTAGGATTTGGAATACTACAAATACCGAAATTAATCAAACTGTCAGTTAATTGGACGCCAGCTTCACCTGAAACCAAAATTTGGACAGTACCATTAGTTCGATTTGTAGAACTAAAACCCGTTACATCATATTCCTCTATAAAATAAATACTACCAAAAAGAACTATAAATACCACAAAAGAAATACCTACTATTTGATTATACTTTCTTGAAAGTACTACTTCTTGTTTTTTCTTTACTCTACGTGATTTCTTTGATATCTTCGCCATTTTCAACTAATACGTCTGACTTTATCAAACGTATACTAACTAATCCGCCTCCACCATTTTCTAATGGTTCATCAGAACCATCGACTTCAGGCACAAAATAATATGAAAACAAAATACTACCTATTACTATCACTATGATTACCCCTAATACTATCTTGTTCATTGTATATGATACCTAACTTAATTATAAACTTTTTGAAATAATTTACTCTCAGTTAATTTATTCACAAGAAATTCCTTCAGCTACGCCCTTAAAAGTAACATTGTTTTCATAGTCACCTGCTGCCTGTTGCACAGGAACATCTAACCAAAATCGATGATACACTCTATCTGAACTAGATAGCCCTGTGTTATATTTAACTAGCGCCTCTGGAATTTCTTCAGTAGCATTTATTCCATCTAATGGATCGGGTGGAACATTATCATTTGTTGAATTTGTAAATGTATAATTGTCTCTACCAATTATATCAAGACCTGACGCAGTATGTAATTCGGTTGCATTGATACATAAATCAACGGCTACACTATTTGTTGGTCCAAATTCAATATACGCGGTGGCTTCATAATCATCTGTTGCATTCCAATTAGATGTAGCCTTATTGTATTGCGTGTTTGGAAGCAATGCACCAAATTCAATAGAAGACATATTATTTGCGACCATCGCAATATTTGTTATAATTGTAACATTAGATACTGCTTCCTGTGTAGCTGAAGTTGCATATCCAGTTAATCCAACTAAATCAGGATTTACGAAAGAGATTATCCCAAATATTAAGAAAATTATTACAAAAGAAGCGCCAATTGATTTTACCTTACTTTCAGTACTTCTATGATCTAAATCGATATGCGTAGCATCTAAATCAAACTTATGTTTTGATAAATGCGTAATTTCTTTTCGTATTTCTTGGTACTGTATCCATAAGGAATTATATTGATTAATTAAAATATCATGTTTAGCAGGCAGATTTGTATTTGTGATTTGCAATTGCAATTCACGCATTTGCTGTGCAAGTTTACGACCGCGTTCTTTATGTGAAATCAATGATTTATTTATTGCTTGAATATTTGATTGTAAATATTTATGTTTCATCAACATCTAACCTCCTTAATATCAAAATCGCAATCCCATTCTCGCAAGAATTTTATTAAAGCAAAATAATTTTTCATAGAAACAAGAATAACTGATTTAGCAACAAATTCCGCATCAAGTTTATCCAATATTCCTTTTTTATTGCCACGGCCTTTTAATTTATAAAAGAAACGAACTTTCCTCGAACCAGATAATCTAGATGAATTAAAAATAAACAAGCGATTATTTGCATCAGATTTGGAAACTTTTTTTATTAATCGATATTTGCAACTCCATTTTTCTAGGAAATATCGCCATAATTCAATTGAATTTGCAGGTATTTCGACTAAAGATTTGGCTAAAAATTGTGAATTTGTTTTATTAATTATCCCAGGATTATTACCTCTGCCTTTTAATTCATAAAAAAAACGCACAAGGTCAGTATTTGATAGATGTTTTGTTTCATAATGAATGATATATCTATCTCTAGCATTACCCATATGTTAAGTAAATTAACAAAAATTATATATAAATGTATCTCTTAACCAAGAAGTACTACTAAATGTTAATAAAATTAACAATTAACTAAAATAATAACGGTACTTAGACGCATAAGTTATATATATGTTAAGTAAGTTAACACTATTTCTTTTTATAATATTGCGGATATTGTTGAGTATTTTGTTGTGGTTGTTGTGGTTGTTGTGGTTGTTGCTGTGGCTGAGCGTATTGTTGTGGTTGTTGTGGAATTTGCCTCTGTGCATATTGAATTTGCTGTGGTTGTTGCGGTGGTTGTGGTGGACCTCGATAATTTTTCCAATGTCCATCTCGTCGATCCTTTTTATCTGCTTCATTAGATTTACGTATTGCTTTAAGAATTATATAAATTAAAACAAACGTAGCAATTGCAGTAGTAATCAAAATTAGTGGCCAATAATTATACTCTGTATCAACACAACTAACACGTATTTTAAATGGCGCTGCAATAGACATACCTACAACAGACCCTGTACCTTCTAAGGCAGTTGGTAAATATGGGCTTGCTAAAACTTGACCTTCAAAAATGATATCAGGTTTTTCACATTTATATGCACATAACAGAAATGGAATTTTACAACGACGGTCACGTAATTCAGGGGCTTTAAAACAAATTTCTGCTTCAATTGCACTTAAACGATCGGTATTTGCTGGAACAAATTCTGAATCTGAGTGTGTTACAAAATCTGCGATTTCTCCTTCAGCATTTAATGATATTTGTGAATCAATTTCAAAAGGATTATACAAACTGTATGTTGCACAAAAATCTTGATTGGATTCAACTAGAACGGACTCCGAATCATAAATAAGGCCTGCTCCGGGAGAAGCAGACGCTGGATAAAATAATACTAAAAACCACAGCAATATTAAAAGATACTTCATTTTAGATTTAACTTTCAAGTTATTTAACATTTGCTCGAATTTATTAAAGCGCATTTTCTGTTTCATTTGCAACAAACCATAATGAATTATTATATTCTCCTGCTGCTTGATTTACAGGAACAGATATAAAGAATTTTAAATAAACTTTATCATTTGTACCTAATAATTCACCAATACGATTATCTGTTGGTTGAGTAGTTAATGAATATTTTTCACTTACAGGAACAGTATTATCGACAGTGCTATTTGAGATTTTCTCATTAACTAAATCAATTATTTCAACACCACTCTGACTTTCTAAATGACCGCTTGCATTTAGGTACACATCAACAGTCATACCAATGGCTTCTGCCACATCAATATAATACTCAGTTACACCTGCACCATTATTACCATCCGCAGGACTATCTGATGCATCCGGTATCATTGTACTCCAATTTAATCTACTATCAAAAAACCCTGCTAAATTAATTGCCACAGATTTTGGAGTAATTGTAAATTCAAATACATCTGACTCATTTGTGTTATGTACGGTATCATTTGCATAAAATTGCCAACCAGTTATATCTCCACCAGCTCCTTGAACTGAAATTGTGTAATTAGATTCATTTTGCACACCTGCAAACGGTATATATGTGTGATTTACCCATGCACCGCTATCATTTGTTGAAAACATATATCCATCTAATCCTCGATCAAAAACTTCGGACTCATTCCAAGTTACATTAAGCTCAACTAAATTTCCAATATATACGTTAGTTGCATTTTTTTGTGCAGTATCCCATTGCGGTGCTTGATCATCCATTGGACCTGGTGCAAAAATACTAAACGAAGTCACATCTTCTGAATAAACCACATTTTCAGTTTCATCAACACCACTTTCTTCAATTGGATTCCAATTTGAACCATCATGTTTAGACATTCTTAATGTTGATTCAGTCATGCCTTCTGCAATAATTATTGCTTCATCATAACTAATATTCAAATACATACTAGCAGTCTCTGCGATATTTGTGACATTTACATACGCACCCACATTTGAAAAACCATCAGCATCGGGCACAAATTGAGTTAACATATTAACTGCAAAATTAGTCCCATTAATAAATGTCATATTTGTATCATTAACATTTAGTCCTTTTGCTTGACCATCAATAAAAGTTATATTCGAAGTTTCAGTAAGATTTGTAGTTCCATTGAAATTTATGAATGCATTATCATATATTTCAAAACGATCCGCTTCCGAAACATTAACATCATAAAACCAACAATTGTCATCAATAAAAATTTCAGTTGAATCAGCTAAACCTTCGGTACTAATCACGATATGATTTGTAGCAAAATCTAATCCACTAATATTCCAATTATTTTCTGCACCTGCTTGATACCATTGTGGTCCTGCAGTAATTTTAGCAGGATAACTTATACTCGCAGATTTTAATGTCGATTGGTTAGATGAAGAATCACTATACAAAGAACTTAATTCAGCAGTAGCAGAAGCACTGCTCGTGCCAAGAGTAATTTCATTACCGCCAGATATTTCAGTAAGTTCATCAATATCTAAAATATTTTCAACAGTTATATCTTCTTGAAATACAGTTAAACTTCCATCATAAACATTCAAATCATAAAACTTCGCATTTTTTGCATAAAGATTCTTCGTAGCACCACTACCACTAACATCAAATTGGCCATCATTGTGTGAAAAAGTTCCATCAATCTTTAATGCTGTACTTGTTCCAGTTAAATTTGTTAAACCACTTGTAGCGGTATATGCAGTATTTGCGCCAATTTCCAATTTATTAATTGTGTGTGTACCACTTCCACCGGTAAATGTTGTAGTGCCACCGGAATCGTCAGACAAATTTAACACCGCAGTTACATTTAAATCACCGGTTCCTGCAATATATTCAGCAGTCCCCATATTTAATAAATATAAATGTAAGCGATTCATAGTCACATCATAACCACTTGCATCAAATTTAACAGTCTCAGTAATTTCTTGCGTAGTAATATTTAACACAGTAAAAATAATATCTGCAGTAATTCGATAGATTGCACTATTATGTGAAGATCTTAAAACAAATGTTGTATTATAAATAATTCCGGATGGCAGATACACATCAAGACTATCCTGACTACCATCCATATCAACAAAACCTGTGCCATTAATTGTTCCAGTTGAATCGGAAGTAAGCATATAACCATCACTATAATCGCGTTTAAGATACAAATTTCCTGGCGAAACAACAGTTAAAGTACCGCCATCCAATCTTAATGCGCCATCTAATTCTAAAGTTGTATTTCCCCATACCTGCAAAGCTGTATCAACAATAAAATTATCTTTGCCGGCTTGAGCTAATTCTAAATTAAAGAAATTTTGACTCTCATTATCACGTCCACCTGCTAAAATCTGACAATCACCTGTAAAATTTACAGTACCTAGGTTATCTTCAAATACACCATCCGTATTATTCCAACAAAGCATAGTATCATCATGTGTAATCAAAGTCGTGCCATTTGTCGCAGAATAATTTCCACCAGAATCAATAATTGTGATATTAAATTCAATCGTTGGGTCATTTACATAACTACAATTTGCATCTAAAGTTCCATTAAGATAAGTAATATTTTTAACAGTAATATTATTGTAGTCATTAATATTATCGCAACTTTCATAATAAGTATTTAATTTAGACCCAGTTTCAACAAATAAATTATTGGTTACATTAATACTTCCATCAAGTAAACCACATGACGTTCCTTCACTAATATTTAAATTGTAAAATGATAAAACATCGGTTGAATCAACACCACAAACTTCATTTCCCCCTACACCATCTTTCAAGACAACGGTTTCAGTATTGTACTCATATCTTCCATTTGATTGTGCTTTCACATAAGTATAGCCATCCAATAAATTATTAATTTCAAGAGTGCCATTTGTACCGGTATATATACCTTCAATAAGAAGTGCATCATGAGGTGTATCCGAAATTGTAGTAAAATATCTTGATGCAATATATGTTCCACTATCGCCAATTTTCAATGAACCAAACGTACAATTTGCTTCTGAACAATCAAAAATACCGTAAGTAGTTAAATTACTAAACAAAATATTACCTTCCATTGCCGTCCAAATACCTGAAGCGGGAATTGTTGTATTAAATCTACCAAAATCATTTTCTCCAGTTGTTCGCAAAATTATCATACCATTTTCACTTTCAAAATGTCCAACACTTGCATTAAAGTTTCTAAAAATTATATCTAAATTAGGTGGTACTAATAAATCCGTAAAATTTAATGTGCCATTTATTGTTGCATTGCCATGTGCTGCAAAAACTGCTGAACCTTCTGAAAAATTAACATATGCTTCTTCAGAAACAGATAAAGATATGCAATCTAAGTCTCTAAAACTAATTTCTCCACCTAATATTTCCAAAAATTGAAATGCTGGCTCATTAATTTCAGCTTTTGTTGCAATAATTTTATCAACCTCAGAATCATTATGCCTATGTGCAATTATTGCAGAATCACCAAATAACTCTTCATCTGCAATACTATGATTTGAAGCAAATGTACTTAATATTGCATCATCTACATAAAATGAATCACCTGTTTCAAATTCATTAAAATTTGAATAACTAAACGAACTATCGCTACCCACCATTCCTAAATATTTCGCTCTTGTAAAATTAACATTCTCAGTTAACCAATTAATTGAATTATTAGATGACCAGTATACTTGGTCCGGTGTTGTTGTAGTCATATCTGTATAAACAATTCTTTTATGTATCGCAGAACCAAACCATGCTGGTGCAGATAAACCTCCTGCAAAAGATAAATCCTTACTATCTATCTTATCTGTAACAGCTGTGCCGGTTCCATCATTCATTCTCCACCAATAAATCATATCTTCACCAATACCTCGGTCATTCATATCAGCATTAGCTCTCCCCAAAGAAATATAATCATCATAAAAACGAGCATCTCGAATTACACCTGAATAATTATACTGCAAACCTTCCCAATAATCTTCAGAAGTTCCAATATAGATTAATCCTGCATCTGGATTCATACTATTACCTGAAGAAGAATCATATGTATAAGAAACAGTTGTACCATTCCGATATAAACCCGTAGTACGAAGTGAACCAAAAAGTCCGTGCGTAAATCCAACATGTTGCCAATCATTTAATGTATACGCACCATCTGTTGATGCGATATATTCATCAAATCCACTATAACCATCTGCCACACGTAAAGTTAATACACCTTCTTCAAAACCAAACCAAAAGCCATAATCATCGTACATATCTCCTTCAGCAATTATAGTTTTATTTCCAGATAAAGAACCCGGTTTAACCCATGCAGTAAAAGATAACTCTGGTAAAATACCAGTACTTGACGCACTATAAATATAATCACGTGCAGTAAAACTTAATCCATAAAAATCTAAAACATTATCTGTATTAATTAAATTTAATCCTTCACTATCATTTGTGAAACCCAGCGTATATGGATTACCTGCTCCAGACCAGATATTTGAATCAGTTACATCAAAAATACTAAAAGTTAAATTCGTTAAATCATTTAACGAAAAAGTATTATTATTAAAAATATCAATAACAGATATTGAAGAATTTCTTGCGAAGAATCTTGAAGAAGAATCTATCCAAATATCTGTGTAAGTTACATTTTTACCAATTAAAATTCTATTTGCAGAAAAAGAAGAGTTACTTAATTCAATTGTTCCATTTTCTATAACAACATCGCCATACGCAATATTTTCAAAAGTTTGTCCTGGACCACCCATACCATTTACAATAACCGTAGCATTTGTAATATACAATGTTGCATTATTAATAATCGTTAAATTACTTAGCGTAAGAATAATTGAGCCATTTTCACAACGCGTTGTATCATTAATAAACCAATCAACACCTGCAACGGGATCAACATCATCATCTGTAGTATTCGTACAAATTGGTAATCCACTACCCTCACCCACACTATAATTTGAAAAACCCGTAACATCAAACTGATACGTACTTCCAGAATTTTCTACATCACTACAAATGCCTGCGTCACATAACGCACCGTCTTTGTAAGGATAAGGCTCATTAATACTTAAACCATAAAAGGTTAAATTTGCTATAGTAGTTAAAAAACTTGGAAAAGCAACACTATTGACTTCAATTAAATTGCTTGTTAAATTAATATCAGCTCCTAAATCAAGAATTCCACCTACTGCGATATCTAAATCACTTAAATTCCAATTAACTTGTGCATTTGTATTATTATATATTAACTGATTAAAATCAGTTGGTTCCGATTCATCTATAATTAAACTATTTGTTGCATTTAAAGTATTATTAATCAAGCGGTTATCTGAAGAGAATATCGCGATTTTAACTGCATTAGTTATTGCAGAAAAATTTGAATTAATTATATCATTATTATCTCCATCTAAATATAATGCAAATTCACCCGTAACTGAACTATTAATATCCGATATTGTTGAATTTGAAACATTATTCAAGTACAAACCATAACTTGTAGACGTACCATTTGCAGCAATTAAACAATTTTTAATTGTTATGTTTTCAACGTGAGATGCATTCAACACATACTCATCATCTGAATCAATATAATAATTCGCACAGTCCAATATAACTTCGCTTGTGTTTATAGTTAAATTTGTTAATACTTCATTATCATAATTTTGAGTGAGTGTCCGATTTTCATAAACAATTGGTCCAAATAAAATTTCTCTACTTGATGTATCTGATTGAGCTGATTCTTGACTTAATGAATCAACACAACTAACATTTGCTCGCCATACTTCACCCAAGATTGTTGCATCATAGGGTATTGTTTGTAAGGTAGTTTCTTGATTATCATTTACAGTTGTTGTTCCACTATACGCTAATTTCTCATTATCCGGCATGGTTTCAGTTGAACTATTCCACACAGTCCAATATATGGACAAAGTTGCATCATTATCATCATCACATCCACCTTTTAAAGTTAAATCAGATGTATCATTTGGTCCTACTGGATAAATCTGAACATATACTGCTGAAGGTTCGGAATCACTTGCCGAGCATTCACCAGGTCCTAAACAACTTCCTGTACAAACTGTTGCGCAAGTAGGTTCTACTGCAACTGCATTATAACAAATATTATCTCCATCGCACCATAAACAATTTGCTTGCTGAGTACAACCATTTGGCTCTGAAGAACAACCAAAGGGAGTATGCGATCCACAATCGGGAAATGGATCATAAGCCCATGCCGTCTCATTACCAAATGTAAACGTTAAAGCAGCATAACCTGCAATATATACATAATTATCAAAATAAGATGTTTCAGAACAGGTATAATTTTCAATCAAGAACTTTACAGGTTTAAAATTATCTTCTACAGATAAATCTGAATATAATATAACCGTACCTTCGGCATCAATTAACTTAAGTTGCGAACTCATATCTGTATCGCCACAAAGAATATTGCGAAAATCCAGCTCATCCACCGTATCATTTAAATCTAAAAGCGTCTCAGTCCAGGTTGCATTTGGCGATTCAATAGATAGATCGGCAGTTCCACTAACATTAAACTCTACGCGCCACAATTCATTATCTTTAAGATATGTTACAACATTAAGAACTTCAATTGTAACTTCGAAGGTTTGGTTTGAAAGATGCGGAGTAATCCATTCTAATCTATCAATCAAATTATCTCCATCAGTATCTTTGTATATTAATGAAACTTGGAAATCTTCTGTAACATCTGTTTTAAATCCGTTAATATACCAATATAATTTTATTTTTTCTTGTTTAGCATTTTGAATCGAGGTATAGGTCTTAACATTTTTATAAGATATATCTGAATAAACGGTGATTTGTTTTGCACTGGAATTTATTTCAACTTCTTCAACTTCAGGTGAAGGTGTAGCGTATAAAATTTCAAAATCGTTAATTTTTTCTTCAGAAATTTCTTCTGAAAAAGCAATTTGCGTTTTTAATAAATCGGATGAAATTGTATATAAATTTTCATCAATAATTACGTCTAAAACAACATCTTTAACACGTATATTTTGTGCATACGTTGGCAAATCAATGGTTCTTTCCGCAGATTCTGCAACAGCATATTGCGGTTCGACTTGTGCAATTGGTTTAGACCATTCTACAGGTTTTCCAATTTCAATGAATTCAGTAATTTGAACACCGCCACCTGTATTTGGCATGCCTGTTGAATATCCAAAAATATTTGGTTCAAGAACAAGCATTAGCTGAAGGAAAATTGCAACAAGCATAAATAAAAATAATATATGCATCTGCCATCGAAGTTTAATTGGTTGAGGTTCTAATCGCATTTTAGAAGAATTCCTCCTTTATTTTTCTTAAACTCAATCTTAGTACCTTTTTTTATTCCCTCATATTCTGCAAGCTTCTTAGGAATCGTAATAACTAACTGTCCATTCGGCAATTTTTGTACTTTTACCATTTTGTGCTTAAAATACTATTAATTTTAATATTGTTTTTAATAGTATTTAAAATTAACGCAAATTTAGGACCATATGTACAAATAAAATGAAAAATAAGAAAACTAATAGTAAGCCTGCTGAGGCTCACGCATTTTGAAATAATAAACTAAAAATACAATTAATGCAGCGAGTATTACGATTATTGCCCATAGCCAAAAATTTGTCTTTTTATCTGGTTCTATTTCTACTTGTTCTTTAGCGGGGCTCTTTGGTGTTTCTTCAATAATTGCTTCAAAACACTCTCTAATATCTTCATATTCTGACGATTCACTACAATTATTATTGTCTATACAATTTCTTATTTGTAAACCTTCTTTACACGCTTCCCAATCACTGCAAATAATTTCGGGTTTGCAAGTTGTAGATATTGCAGAATTTGATGATGTCCAAGACCAGGAATCTCCGCTCGAAGAAGGTGGTGTATTTACTATTACGGATTCAGCAGTTATAGCAAAAACCGAGAAACTATTTGTTGTTGATTTATAGATATTACCTGAAACATGCTCTGTTGGCAATGAAACCCAAGAACCATTTTTATAATGCAGCAAAGTTATTGTGTTTCTGTCGATATTATTCGAAGTAATCCATTCTTCTGAAACTTCAAAAATAATTTCTGCAGTTTCCAAATCAATATCGGTCACAGCAATATCAATATATTGTTCAACATGTTTTCCACCAATATCTGAAACAGATTCTGGTTTGTCTTTATAATTTCCGATACTAACTTTTGAGTTGGTTGAGTCTGAATTTGCTTTAATTTTAAGTTTATTTACTTTGATTTCGTCCTCTGAAATTTCTACCTCTTTACTTATTCCTTTTGCAATAGATACAATATATTCAGTGGTTACTTCAAATGAATCTTTTTCGACACATTCTTGTGTTATACAATTATAACTTTCTGGACAATCTTCATCTATCGTACATACTGGTTCAACAGTTAAACATGTTCCATCCACACAGCCATATTCGCAATAATATTCATTAGTAGATTCATACGAACATCCGATTGCTTCTCGTTTACATTCTAAGATATAATTAACCAAAGTTCCATCACCACATTTTGGATAATCACTCGAGTCACAGGCATTAGCACATTCTGGTGCTTCAAGAGTTATTAAAATTTTATCTGAAATTTCGCATTCATCGATAGATACTGTAAATTCATAAACGTGTGTTTCAGTTATTGATTCAATAATTCCACCATCTTCATATACACCCTGTGAATCTGTTCTATATGTGTGCGAAGGTTCATCATCCTCAATTAATGAAAAAGCGCGGTTTGGAACTAAGTCACCTTCAGAATTGTAAATCCAAACATTCCATATAAACAA
>CAZGVA010000016.1:0-21574 GCA_964528765.1 Candidatus Woesearchaeota archaeon
ATTAAATAATATACAACAGAAATAGCAAAAAATGCTGCTATATATGTCAAAATAAACATAATAAAATCTCTACCTTCGATCGTTATTTTATTTTTTCTGAATTTCAAGACAAACAAAACAGAGAATATTGCTAGTATAGATATAACATAATTCACAATTTGTGCCTCAATCGAAAGAAATGAAGAAATTCCACCTAAAAGTGATCCAATAAAAATAATTATAAACTGGTCAAAGGTACTTCCTGCTAATTCTTCAGACATCGTCGGTAGATTATATCTACGTAAATACCACCAAAGAATTGTTGAAATAACTATTCCTAAAAAACCCACTAATAATATTGCGTGAGAAAAGTTTTCATCTAAATAATATATTCTATCTAAAATTGCTTCGGGAAGATGCGCACTTAATCCAGATTCCTTTAGAAAAACATCATTAATATCATTTGCAGCATAATGAAAACCTGCACCAGATGAAATTAAAGCAACGCTAGCTAACAAAAGTGCAAAAACAAAATCAATTCGTTTAATGCCTTGTCTCTCAACATCAAAGGCAATTACTACAAAAAAGTAAAGGGTTATTGCAAAAATTGGAGGAAATAAAACTGAAGACGCTAACTTGGAAATTTCCGATAAATTAAGAAATGCAGCCATAATGATGAATTCAACAGCAGAAAAAAGTAAAAGTTTAGTGAATTTTCTCATAAGGTTTTGAGTTCCATCGATCGATAAATAGTTTTCTATACTATGACGAAAACTTTAAAAACAATTCAAAATACGTAGAATTGGTTAGCAATGGTATATGGTGAGTATCCCTGGACAAATTAAGAACACTTTGCTAGCTGAAAGTTTCGTTTTAGGTGATTATTTTTGGTGTTAGCCTTAGCGAAAGAAAACGGGGTCCTAGCATAACCCGGCAGTGTGGTCGGCTCCAAGGAATCCCTTCTTTAAAAAAGAAGGTTTTACAATCCCAAGAAATTATTCTTGTGGAAAGGAGTGCCCGATTAATGGGGGTTCAAATCCCTCGGACCCCAGTTTATTTATTCAGACAATTTTTTTGTCCCATTCTTTTTAAAGAAGATAAATTAAATAAAGTTAAGAGAAAATACAATGAAAATAAAAACAATATGTGAGGCGTCAGTAAAGTCTGGCTTGACTGGCGAATGTCAGTGGCATACAACCGTTTGAATCATTTCTAGATGTATTTATCTCAACGCGAACTAAACAAGTTCTTTTGTCTCTTGTTGATAAGCAAGGTTTGAATCAATATCAAATAGTTAAACGGATTTCTCAAGAACAGAATTTAGCAACAAGCACAATTAAGTCAGTTCTAGCCAAATTAAAGAGAGCTAATTTAATTATATCAAATGGAAGCGTTGAGCTAACTGATTTAGGAAGATTTGTAGTTGGGATTTTTGTAAGTAGGACGCGATGAAAAACCGTAATAATATTGAAGAAATTATTAATATTGCATTATTTGATTTAGTTCCACACAAAAAAAAGGAAATACTGGGGAAACTAAAACAATTAGCATTATTTACTTCATCAGTTGATAAATTAAAACCAAAAATGCGCAATAAATTATTACATTATTTTTCTGAATCTGAACTAGAACAAGTCTTTGTAGCTTATCAAAACCCTACATATAGTAAAGTTGCGCAAGAATATCGTCAATTATCTCAGAGCATTAAATTTCCTAGCACCATATCTACATCAGTCATAAAAACACATAGTAGAACTAATGATTTTTACACTAAGTTTGACAATAAAACTGCTCTTGATAAAACATTAAAGTTTTGTATGAATTTGGAATCTATCTGCAGAAATAATAGCAAAATAGTAATAGGTGCTAGCAATAATTTATTTAACTTCATATATTCATTGTTTGATAAAAAACTTGATAACGTATCAATATATGGTGCAGTGTGTGCTGATTACAACAAAGATTTTTCATTGGGTGATGGAATCAGTCCCAGTGCTAGGACGTATATGTATAATAGTCCACGACTATTAGATCTATTTGATAGTTTTGGAATTACGCCAACTTTTAGTATACTTCTAGCAGACACTGAATCAGATATGCCTGAAGTATTAAATCGATTAACTGACGGTGATCTTAATGAATTTACTGCTCGTTGTCAGCAATCTGTTAATAAGATAAATGAACAATCAGATAATCGAATTATTGGATACAGATTTAGGGACTTTTTTTCAAGTGATTGTTTTTACAAAATGCAGGAAACCTTTGAAGATAGAATTAAAAAAACAAAGAGCATAAGCACGAATAATTATTTAGGTGATATATCCACTAAACGTGAATTTAAGTATAGAGATATACTTGGTAGAAACGAAAATGATTTTGAATTAACTATTCGATATATGGCACAGTATATGGCTTTTAGTGTGCTTTTACGAAATCATGTTGGTATAGATAAGTTAGATAAACTAATATTTGTTAATTATGAAAGTCCAAATGTAAATTTATTTAACAATTGTTCTCTCACAAGATACGATCCACTGGATAAATTAACTAATGTGACTGTGCCCATTATCAAAATACTTCAATGAAAATGAAAATTATTAAATGCGCACCATATCCATATCTCAAAGAGGGATGTAGTTTATATGAAAGCTTTGATTTACTTGGTAAGAGTATATATTCACCACAGATATTTGATAATTCAGTTATAAAGAATGACTTTTCAGATGTAAGGATTATATTATGTTCAGACACATTAAGAGCGATACAAACAGCAAATCTCATTCAAAAAAAGATTAAACATATTATAAAAATTATTCCAACTAATTTGTTACGGGAAGTAGCTCATGCAATGAACCAATTCATAAATGAAATGGAATTTAACAACAACGGTGAAGAATATAAAATAAAGACAAGTTCTGAAATTAAGTATTTTAATGTCAATATTAGACTTGCTAGAAAAAGATTTATTGAGGCTTTTGTAAAAAATCAATTAACTGAAAGTAAAGAATCTGTAATAAATCGTATCCAAGACTTGCTACAGGTTCTAAAGGAACTTGCAAAAGATAATAAACAAATTTTATGTATATCGCATGGATTTTTTATACGAATAATGCAATTAATACACGCTGATATAAATATCCTTAATAAACCGTTGGAGTTAGTAAAACTGTTTAATCCAAACACAAAAGGATGTGGTTCTGGTGAAGGGTTTGAAATTGACTTAGAAACTATTAATAACGAAAAGCGAGGTGAAATAAAATGAGTAAAGAAAACAAAGTTGATCCGTTTGGAACATCTGAGATTAAGGATTATGATAAATTGCTTAAAGAGTTTGGCGTATCTGCATTTAAACCATTAGTAAAATACTTGCCCAATCCAATTTATCTTTATCGTCGAGGCATTATTTATGGTCATCGTGATTTTGAGATGATTATTGATGCAATAGAAAAGAAAAGGCCTTTTGCAGTTCTTCATGGCATTAAACCATCCAATTTCTTTCATATTGGCTCAAAAATGGTTGTTGATCAGCTAGTTTATTTACAAAAACAAGGTGGAACAATTTACTTTTGTATTGCCGATATAGAAAGCTTAGCAGATAATGAAATTCCATTAAACGAAGCAACCAAAATAACTCGAGATAATATTATTGATTGTATTGCTTTAGGACTAGACCCAAAAAAAACTATATTTTACCGACAAAGTAATGATCTCACAGTCCTACGCGCTGCACAAGTATTTTCAAATAATGTAACAAATAATATGCTCAAATCAATATATGGTCCGCATGAAATTAGATTATATAATGCAGCTTTAACCCAAATTGGAGATATTTTAAAACCTCAACTTGAAAATGGGAAAATTCCAACAGTTATACCGGGTGGATTTGACCAAGACCCACATATTAGATTAACGCGAGATGTTGCTAGAAAACATAAATTAATCCCACCAGCTGGAACATATCATAAATTTATTGGTGCATTAACTGGATCTCCAAAAATGAGTAAACGTGAGCCAGAAGGAATTATTTTCTTAAATGACTCTGCTGAAGTAGCTTGCAGAAAAATTAAGAAAAAAGCATTTACCGGTGGACGAATTACGCCTGAAGAACAAAGAGCATTAGGTGGACAACCCGATATTTGCAAAGTATTTGAATTATATAAATTTGGTTTAATTGAAGATGATAAAAAACTTGCAGATATTAAAAAACGTTGCTCAAGTGGTGATTTACTTTGTGGTGATTGCAAAAAGATTGCTTGTGAAAAAATGACTAAATTCAGTACAACACATCTGAAAAAAAGAAAGCAAGCAGAAAAAATTGTTGATAAGATTCTAAAGTAAAATGGATATAATTATACTAATTGGATTATTTATATTAGGTTTTATGACCGCATTTCTTGGCGGAATTGCTGGTGGCGGTGGAATGTTATCAGGTATTGGATTGATATTGTTAGGTTTACCTGCGCAAGTAGCCGTTGCAACAAATAAATTTGCTGCAATAGGTTATTTTGGTTCTAGTGCAGCTAAATTTCATAAAGAAGGGCAAATTGAATGGAAATATTTCGCACCAATATTAACTGTACGAATTTTGGGAGTATTGCTTGGTATGAAATTATTATTAGATCTTGATTCAGAGATTGTTCTTAAAATTGTAGGAGTACTCCTTATCACACTAGTTCCTTTTTTGTTTATCAAAGATTTTGGGATATTGGAGAAAAAAACATCAAAATCCAAAAGATATGTAGGTTATGTAATTTATTTTGCGATCTCAGTTTACGCGGGATTTTTCGGTGGAGGATCTGGATTATTAGCACTAGTTGCATTTGTACCATTTTTTGGTTTAACATTTATTAAATCAAGTGCTTTGAATAAAATCGCGAGCATATTTGCAATTATCTTGTCAGTAATATTGTTTGCATATTTAGGATATATTAATTATGAATATGGAATACCTCTTCTATTTGGTATGAGTCTAGGTGGTTGGATTGGTGCACATGCGGCGATTAAAAAAGGTAACAAATTTGTTAGATATATAATAGTGATTGTATTAATTTTATCTGGAATTAAGCTTCTTTTCTTTTAGGAAAACTTATATGTTTTGAAATATACAATCAAACATGATATGGTTGTATATTCTATTGATTTTCATTATAGTTATACTTGAGTTTCTAGATGAAATTCTAACAAAATTTGATTTGAATAAATTTGGAATCCAGCAAGAAAGCAACAAAATCATAAAAAAACTAGAAGAAAAAGAGGGTGAAAAAGGAGTTTTTACTTACAAACTATTATCTATAATTGGATTTACAATAATTAGTTGGTTCATTTATCAAATGGATGCACTTTATTTTTACATTTTAGCTGGATTTATTATATTACTATATTTGTTAGTAGTATTACATAATTTTAAAATACTAAAATCAAAAATCGCCTAAACTGGATTGATTTTTATCTATTTTCATTTTTTTAGGACTTAATGCTGAATTAATTCTATCTTCTTTAAATCCATGTCTTTCGCAAAGAATCTCACGAATTTTCTGAAAATTCATAGGTTTCCATTCAAGTGAATAATTACTAGTAATGGCAGGTTTTAAGAAAATATTGCGTACTGCATCTAAACGTGGTATTTTTTCTTTATATTCAGAAAAACGATTTTCTTGAATTATTTTTACTGCAGTTTTTGGTCCAACTCCCTTAATACCCGTATTATAATCTGTACCCACAAGAATTGCTACATTTACAAGTTTTGGTAAATCCATTTTAAGTACATTAAGTATATCTGCTAAAGTTAGTAATTCTGAAGAAATTAATCGCGTTTTTGTTTTTTTCTGCGAAACAGTAAGGTTTCGTACAACTTTATTTGCACCAAAAAGTAATGCATCATAATCTTGAGAAACAACTGCCCAAGCATGTCCTTGTTGAACCATATATGCTGCTTGCGCTTCAGCGTCACCGACTGCTTGGACATGCGGTAAACCCATTGCTTCAATTAATTCTTTGGCTTCAACAACCATTTCATGTGTAAGTCTTGATGTTTGTTGCCCGTATTTCCTCGCACTTTCTAAATCACCTGATGCTAAGGCGATTTTGTGTTTTTCCGTAGCAGCAATTTTTATTTTAGCTCTCGATTCTTGTGTTTCAGATTTTAATTCAGGTGCCTCACCATCAAAAACAAAACAGGGTTGTGCTCCAACTTGCAATAGTTTGAGAGTTCGATAAAACAAGCCACTTAAATGAGAAGTAATATTTCCATTTTTATCCGTTAAAGGTGTTCCATCCCTTTGACGAATTGCTGAAAGAAATTGGTAAAGAATATTATATGCATCGACCGCTAACTTTTTACCACGTAAATCTTCAATGGAAATTGGTTCTCTTACAACCAGATCCTTAAACGGTACACCCATAATTTTAATTAAAATCTTAATATTTTAAAGTTTTATATATTCTGCAACTGTTGGTCGTTTTCGCATTATATTTATTGTAAATCCATATGGACTTAATGCATTTAATAAATCACCTCGACGGTGTTCCAAAAGTAATTTTTTTGAGAAACCACCATATTTTTTTGCAAAATCACTACTTTCTTGAACTACTTTTGAACCAGTCCATTTTTGTTCACCGGTTTTTCCAGTAACTTTATGCCATGGAACTAAATTTTTTTTAGCCCAAATAAAACCATAAGGACGATTTTTAGATGTGCCCGAGATAGCCGTATTTTTAATAATGCTTTCAGTTATTCCCTCATCTCCTGCATCGAGTATAGTTAAAAAAGTTGTATCTCGTATAATGTTTCGTCTAAGACGCTCTTCTTCACTCATTTTTCGATCACCTGCGGGAAATGCTAAATCAAATATTGATGCAAAATAATCAAAGTTTATTGCGTCTTGATTTAATATTCCCTCTTGAATATATGCGTCTCTTAAAGACCTATTAAAATAAGGTATTCGGTTTTTATCTTCTGCCGAATATCCTGTAAACATACCAATTAATTTTTTAATTTTTAATTCGGTCCAAGTTGGATATTTAAAAATTTTAGGAGGTTTTTTCCTATCCTTCATTAGTTTACGCTCTAAATCGTACTCCTCTCTTGCTTGAGTTATTGCGCAACTTAAAACAGTTAAACAATTTTCATGCTCTTGCCAAATTCTATAGGGAAATCGAGTTAATTCGCCAGATAATACTTTGGTCCAGACAGAGTTAAATTCATCTTCTGAATAAATCTTTCCCACATAATGTTTTTTACTTGACGTTTCTTTATATTTACGTATATCTTCAGTATCGAGGTGTTGTCCACCAAGTTGTTGATTTATCATTTTATTACACTTATATAATCGTTGAATTTCTGAAAACCGCACCAGTTTAGATGTCTACACTTGCAATTAATCGAGATTATTTATTTTAATTTGGCTAATTTTTTTAATCCGAAAAATAAATTACCTATAAGTAATGCGTTTTTTCCATTAGGATAAACTAAAAATCTCTTACCATGAATCTCTTCATCAAAAAATTTATTAATAACTATCTGAAAACCACCATTTGTTAATGTATTTTTGTGTTCTCCCAGAATTTGGCCAACAGATGAATTAACTTGATGATATGTTCCATCACATGCTTTTGAGCACAAAATCAACTTACTAAAGTTTATATTTGTTAATTCAGTGTCTTCGGCTAACTTTCGTGGTCGGAAGGTATTTCCGTCTGCTTTTTGTAATATTGTGGCGTTTATCATATAGTACTACCTCTTAGAAATGATTTAAAAAGTTAACTATTTTAATGAAATAAAAATTAATTAATAAAATAAAAAAGCTTAACCAAATGCTCTTCGAACATCAGTTACTTCGACAGATTCTACACCCTCAATTTGAGAAAATTCTTTTTCCATAGGTTCTGTATCTCCTCTGCTTTCATCTCGCATAAAAATAATTTCCAAAGCATTTAATCCAAAAGCAATTGGAACAATTTTTGTTGTGTGTAATTTACTGCCATCTTTTGAAACAATCGCTTTAATTGTCTCTTCAATTCCAGACATATCTGTTTCCGGACTTGCGGGCATTATTTTAATACTAATATAAACCATAGCCATTTTATCAACTCCTTTATGGACCTTCAAATCCACAATCACACTTATATTTAGCACCTAATTTTCTGCAATTTCCACATCTAAACATCTCTTTTTTATTGCATATAGGGCACTTAAAACTAGTAGCTTCTTTATCGTTTGTCAAACTTTCATTGCAAGATATACATCTACGCTCTACCATCTGTGAAAGAATAAAAAGGCATTTAAAAGTGTTGCGTTAATCCGCATATGCTATTGAAGTATCTAATGGTTTTCATATTAGGCGGATTACCTTTTTCAGAAATTCGCGGTTCAATTATTTATGGATTAAGTGCAAATTTAAATGTATTTGCAGTATTTTTGATTGGTGCAACTGCCAATATAATCGCAATACCTGTTATATTCTTTGCTTTAGACAAATTAAAATTAATTAAATTAGCTAAAAAATTATTTGGTAAAAAAGCATATGCTAAAATTGAAAAAAATGAAAAAATATTAAATAGATGGGGTGAATTAGCATTACTATTGTTTGTTGCAATACCCTTACCCGTCACAGGTGCATGGATGGCTTCATTGATAGCATTTTTACTAGAAATGGACAAAAAGAAATCATTTATAGTTATTTCGGTAGGTATAATTATTGCAGGAATAATCACACTAGTAGTAAGCCAAAGTATAATTAATGGATATTATTGGATAAATTAAAATGGAAATTAAACAAACACCTGAAGATTTTATAGTTAATGAAATATCTGAAATTAAACCTGAAAAAGAAGGTGAATATACTTATTTCAAACTAACGAAACGTAATTGGACAACGCAACGAGCAATTCAGCAGGTTGCACGCAGATTACGTGTTTCAAAAAACCGAATCGGGTTTGCTGGAAATAAAGATAAACTTGCAATAACTTCACAAGTTTGTTCTGCTTGGAACACTAAATCTGAATATTTAGAAAATATCCGACTTAAAGAAATTGAAATTAAAGTATTAGGTAAAGGTGATGAACGAATAAATCTAGGTGATTTAAAGGGGAATAAATTTGATATAATTGTCAGAAAGGTTATGCCAAAAGAACTAAAAAAATTTGAGAAAAACTTCCCTGAAATTAAAAAGAAAGGCTTTCTAAACATTTTTGGTACGCAACGGTTCGGCAATGCGGGAAACTCTGGTAAAATTGGTAATGAAATTATTAAAGGTGATTTGGAAAAAGCTGCAAAATTATTCATAACTGAACATGGAAACAATGAACTTGCACAAGAGTTTGGTGAGTTTGCTAAGAAAAACTGGGGTGATTGGAAAGCAATTATTAACAAATGTCCAAAGTTTCTGGGATTAGAAAAAGCAGTTTTAAATTGGCTTATTAGAGTACCTACTGATTTTGGTGGTGCTTTACGAGAAATACCAAAACCGATTCGACGGATATTTATTAGTGCATACCAAAGTGAAATCTGGAATAAAGAATCAAAAAAATTATTAAAAACCAATAAATTACCTCAAGAGTTAAAGATGTCTCCAATTGAAATAAAACGTATGCCTGAATTAAATATGTTAGGCGCTACAAGAAAATTAATTATAAAACCCATAAAATTTAAGAAAAAAATTGAGAAAGATTTAATTAAACTTGAATTTGAATTGCCAAAAGGCGTATATGCCACAGTTCTAATTGATGAGTTATTTAATTAATCAGATTTTCTAGTTCTTCACTTGAAACTAAATAATCAAATACGTTGTCATTATATATAATCGAAGGAGCTTCAGATATATTATATTTATCAATTAAATTACTAACAATTTGTGACTCTGGAAATCGTGTATCAAATGAATAAATCATTGTATTTTGGTGTGTTTGTTTATACTCAGTAAGAACTAATCCCTGGGCTTCACATGCAGGACAATCCCTATTTGCATAAAAATATAAAATTGTTGAATAATCATAATTACATTCTTCTTTAACGCTCTGAACAAATAGCCAGTGCTTAATTTCTAAAACAAAATATTGTCTCTTAATGTTTTTCAAAATACTTTGAGAATTTTCATCGAGCATTTCTTTTTCCAAATATTGTAATTTTTCAGATAGTTCATTAAGATTACGATTTAACGTAAGCAATGAAGTGATATCACAAACATCTTGATAAGCTAACTCATATTGTGCTTCAATTTCTAAATTATCTGTATATAGACTTTCTTGAAGTTCTTGAATAGTACTAATTTTCCGATTGTAAACCAACGTGCTAGTTGAAAAACCTGCAATAAAAATTAATAACGTAATAGAAAAAGCTGCAATTATGTTAGCTTTGTTTATACTACGCATCGTGTTTGTCCAATGTTTCGCTTATAAGTATTATGAAAAATAAGACTATATATTACGCAATTTATGGCGAACCATATGCAACATACTATTATTCCAAACAACACCGCCGAAACGTACATCTTTCCCAACTAACTTATATAATATTGTTTTAATCCACCAGCTAGCAAAAACAAACACGTATGCAAACAAATAAACAAAAAAACTAATTGAAAATTTTTCATCATCTTTCGAGTATTTTCTTGCAGAAAAGAAAATAAATACACCTAATCCTAACAGTGCAAAAACAACAAACGCAATTGGGTCAATATCGTAAAAAAATATATCAAACTTTATATTTAATAAATTAAATTTTAACAGGTTATATAGATGAGCGGGTGAAACTGCAATAAGAAAGTTTGTTATGGATATAATTGCTTTTGCCAACGTGTATAAAAAAAGTACTAAAGATAAAGTTATAGAGATAATTGCTGAAGGTAATATAAACATTCCAAGATAACCATATTTTTTATTAAACAATTTTTTATGCATAATCAGACAATCAATAAAACCTAAAAACCACCTAACTCTTTGAGCCATTAATGCCTTAAACGTTCGTGGTGAACGAGTATAAACCATAGCATCAATTACATTAGCAATGCGAAAATGATGTGTTTGTATTCTTAAGGTCATTTCGAAATCTTCTGTAATTGTGTTTTGATCAAAATTTCCGATTTTCTTAAAAATCGACTTACGATATGCTGTAAATGCTCCCGGCGTAACATATACTGAATCTAATAAAGAGAATATTTTACGCAAAAAAATACCAAATACATATTCAATATATTGGATTCGTTGTGCATAAGTTTCAGGCGTTGTTGGTCTTATGGCCGGTGCCACTGAAACAATATCTTTATCAGAAAAATGAGAAAGTATTTTCTTTAATAAAGATTTATCTCGCACATATGAATCTGCATCCATCGTTATAACAATTTCACCTTTTGCTTTAGTTAAAGCAAAATTGAGTGCATTACCTTTCCCTGCTTTATCTAAATGAAAAACTTTAACATTATTTTTTTTCTCAAATTTTTTAGCTATTTGAAAAGTCTTATCTGTAGAATTATTTTCAACTACAATTATTTCTAAAAGATTCTTTGGATAGTCCATGGATAATGCTGTTTGTATTGTTTCAGCAATACCTCGTTCTTCATTATATGCAGGTATTATTATCGAAACCGTATAATTTTTCTTAAGTTTAGGGTTACCCATTCGTTTTTGTTTATGCAAAAAAGTTAGGATAAAAAAACTACTACAAAATAAACTAAAAAATATAACAATCAACAATAATAGTTGGTGCGTTGAATATAACATATACTATTCAAACTAAATAATTTAAATCAATTATGGTATTTATCCATACGGTCAGACCTAACAAATGCATTCCATACTTGTCTGCTGAACTTTTTCATAAAAAGTTCTCAAAGTCCATTGTAACCGTTTATCGACACATAACTACACGGTTAGACCTAACAAATGCATTCCATACTTGTCTGCTGTTGAAATAAGGCTATCGCCTGTCTTGCCTGAAATAGTAATACAATTATCTTTTATTCTAACTGCATCTTCCGACGTAATTGCAAAGAACAATACTGCAGTAGTTTCTGTTGCATCATCACAATTTTTAAGTGGTATTTGATCATCATAAGTTTCATTTGGTATATCTTCAGTTATAGCGCCGACTGGTTCAAAATTATTAAGATTTGTTCGACTAATTAATCTAATAACTTGAGGCATAGCTAGTTGTATACCTGCACGAATATTTTGTGTATCTTCGCTCAGTGGTGTATATATATTTGGATTATGTGTATAATATATTTTTTGTGCATTAATTAATCGCGTGACTGCTTCTTCTTCGATAAATATATCTGATACATTTCGTGGATCTGTTCTAAATGCTACAGGGTATTGCGTGAAAATATTACCATCTTCAGTTACACGAACTGATGCAATAAAACCATCAATTGATGGGTCTTCATAAAAATAGAAACCATTTACTTCAATATCACTCTCACCTTGTATTGGATTAACATTTGGATCATCTGGATCTTCTCCAATATTATATATAGCCACTCCGGCTAGCGAACCGAGCATAACTATGACAATGAACAAGCCAAACAGTCGATCGTATCTCATAATACGTCAAATAACTACCTTATAAAAATTTAGTGGTGTTTGAGAAAATAAAAAATAAAGAAAGAAGGGCTAAAAGCCCTTATTTGACTACTTATTCAGTTGTTTCTGCTGGTGTATCAACAACAGCAGCTGCTTCAGTTACAGCTGTAACAGTTGTGCCTGAAACTTGTACTTTGTCTTTACCGGCTAGTTGTGTTGCGTAATCTGGGTATTGCTTCAAAACATTTGCTGCGTCTCTTGTGTTTTGTGCTTCCCATCCAGCTACAACTAATGCTACATTAGTTCCACCAAATGCGTTTTCAACTAATTGAATTAATGCTTTGTTTTCTGGAATTGTTGAAGTTGCACCACATGCTGGGAATTGTAGTCCAAGTGCTTCCGCAGTTAATGGGTTAACACATGGTCCGCCAACAAGAATTAATGGTTTACTTGTTTTATCTGTAACTTCTGTATCTAATTTAACTAAGTCAACACCTGCAATGGAGTTAATTTGTACTGAACCGCCTTCTGATCCTGTAGTTGCGCCAGTTCCTCTCCATACAACATTTACCTTAAAGTCAAGTTGCTCATCTGGAATTTCTAATACAAATTTATCGCTTGGTCCGTTGGAGTCTGGATCTTGTATAACTACACCGTATTTTGTTCTGACACTTTCTTGGTATGCTGAGATATCTACTGCGCTACCTGCTGCATAGTTATAGTTTGTATCATTTGCTTTAGTCGTATCTTGTGTACTGTGTCCAAAGTAATCGAACTTGGTACTATTTGCATTTGTTAGAGTAATTCCCCAAAATGTATCGATAGTATTTGCTGCTCCAGATTCTTCACTTGCGGCATCTCCGATTGTAAGTAAATATCCAGTATCATTGGCTGTTCCATTCAAATCTCCACGTACATAGTATGTTGCATCGCCGTGAACGATTCTAAATAATTCTGTAGCTGTTGTATCAACTGCTTCTTTGGCCCATTTAATCTTGTTTGAGTCAGAGTGGTCCTTATAGTATACATTAACTACGGAACTTGCATTCAAATCAGCGTCTTCTGGAACCAAAAATAAGTAAATATCGTCAGTTTCACTTGTTGAAGATCCGTCAATATTAAATCCGTTCTTTGCTCCACCATCTGCATGTATGTGAATAACTTCTGCATTTGTTGAATTAGTTGAATCTACTGTCGATTCTTCTTCATTGATCAAAGTTGCACCTTGTTCCATCTCAAATGTATATGTCTTGTAATTATCTGTTGTATAACTATCTAAGCTTAAACAGACAAAGTCATTTGGTAAACAGATTGTTCCACCGTTTTCAACAGAAATATATGCATCGTTAGCACCGTTGATAACTTGGTCATATTCAATACCGATTGTTGGACTTGCGGAAGTTAAAAGAGCTAAATTCCATACCCAATCCGGATCATCTTCATCTTGACCTAAAAATGCGTCGCCATCACTATATGTTTTCGTTGTTTCAGTTCCAATCAAAACTTTTGCGCTTCGTTCAGCTAATGCATCTGAATAAAAGCTACTAATTGCTCTTACTTTAACATTAGATGTACCAATTTCATTTGAAGTTGTTGTAACTGTTTCTTGGACACCATCAACATCAATAACAACTGTTGTACCTGTTGAAGCTACATTTACTAACTTAACGGTTTTTCCATCAATCATAACAGTATCACCAACAGTTAGGAAATAATTTGTTCCAACTTCGGCAGTAACACTTCCAGCAGTTGCTGCAGTAACTTTTAAAGATGAACCCAAAAAGTCAATTTCAATTGAATTATCTGAGGTTGAATCATTAAACCAATTACCATCTGTTAAACTTTCATCAAATCTATAGTCATATCGAATACCATCTGTAGGCATTACTAAGAATGTATCTGCTGCCCAATCATCATTCAAATAAGTTGAAGACGTTATTGCAGTCTGTATTTCCATACCTTCACCTGGATTAGCATCTAATTTTATAATTTCTCTGTAATCGTAATCTTTATCTGAACCAATGTCAATATTAACTTCAGTATCAGATAATGTACTAATATCACTATCATCCAGTTCTGCACCGAATGCATTAGAAGAATCATTTAATGCTGTTCCGATAACAACTTGTTTATTTTTTCCACCAGCGACAGTAACTGTTCCACCTGAAACAGGGGAAACTGCTGCTTGTGTTAGTCGTCCGACAATATCTGTTGCACCCACAATATCTGCTGCGTTAGCATTACTACCAACTACAACAAGTCCGGTCCATGTACCGTCTGTAATAAATGGTGCAGGGTATTCGCCTAAGTCGGCTGCGGCAACTGCGCCAAGTGCGGTTGCACCTAACATCAATCCACCCGTAGTCATTGCTGCTACTCTCTTAATAGCAGTCTTTGCTTTTAATACGAATTTTTCTTGCATATTTTTTTCACCTTTTAATATCATCCTGCAGAACGAATTCTGCGTTCATCGATACTTAGTTACTTATATAGAACTAAGTTCCATTTAAATATATTATGGTCTTTTGCCCGCGGTATAGCGTTTTCTTCTTCACTGCATAGTTACGAAAGTGTTTAATTTTTGAAACATGTATGGTTAATGACTTTAAAAAAAAGCTTATATATCCTTACTTACAAGTTAAAAAAAACATGGACAACCGTGAAGTTAAACCCAAGAATGATAAGATGGTTAAAGACCTAAAAATAATTACTGCAATTTCATTGGGTAAAGATAGAAATAAAGATTTAGCAAAAGTTCTAGATACTGATAAGTCTTTTACATCAAAAAAAGTTAAAGATTTAGAAGAACGCGGACTAATAAGTAAAATTGGTGAAGGAAAAGAAACAAGATATCGATTAAACCCCTTCCATGTTATGCAATTTCTACAAAGTACAATTGTAATCACAACTAAAAAAAATAAGGAGGACAAAACAAAAAATGAAAATGAAGAAGACCGAAGTGAAAATGCAGTATGAAATAACTATGTATAAATTGCTAATACTCTTTGGTATTAGTTTAATAGTGTTTTTAGCAGCAGGTTTCTGGATGGGAAATCTTGTTGGGGGAGCTAACCAAATAGATGATGTCAATGTTGAGGTTCCAGAATACTGCCGAGCCAGTTATCGTGGCGATACAATCTCTGTGCATTGCACCGAACTCGAAGAATATACTGCGTTGGAATTATGTAATATTCTTTCAACACCATTAAAAGATAAAATTAAAGTAGTAGTAATTTCTAGCGAGTAAATCACTATTACTTATTTTTTAATTGTTTTTTTTAAAATGAACCTTTTGTAAAATGTTCTCCAAAACATCACTATTTATTTTGTAATTGTTTCTTTAAAATTGCGTTTTCTGCCTGAATTGCATGAACCATTTGATTATATTTGTGTAATTTTGCTAGTAAATCATTTAAAACCATGGTAACTGCTTGCGGATCATCTGAAATTGGGTCTTCTGGTTCAATAATTTCAATAGAACTTGGCATATATTCATAAAGTAATCCCATTAGTTGCGTTAATGACTCTGAAAGAAGTTCCACTTCAATAAATGTTGAAAACATATTTTCAGATACGTTTCTGGCAGGATGTGTTGTTTGTTCCACAACTATGCTACTTTTTTCAGTATGCAATTTTTCTCCAATTGATGCAATGGCTTTTTCAATATGTTCTTTAGGAAATCCTGCAACTTCAATAACAATTTTTAGTCTAATCCAACCTTCTTTAATTTTCTGTTCAATTTCACGTTCTTTCATATTATTCTTTTCTAATTGAAGAAAAAAGAAATACTACATTTAAAGTTATCGAAACTGTGAGCAACAAAAGAATCGGTAAATTTTCGTATTTTTGTGCGTTTGACTCATATACAACCCGTCCAGTAATTTGAGGTATTTCGTTATTTGCATTTATCATTTCGATTTTAACTGGCGCAGTTTCCAGTTTTTTTGGTTTTTCTTTAATTTCAGTTGCAACGGATTCAGTCACAACAAGAGGTTCTATTGTAGGTATATCCTCGGCTTCAGGTACGCTCGCTTCAACTTCAGGTATATCCATTTCAACTTCATTAAAACAAGAATTTATTTTTCCAGGTGTCGGTTTTCCAACACACCATGAATCCTCAACAAATTGTAATGAATTACCATCTCCTGATGCGCCCATCTCTGACGTATAAATCACGCAAAAAATATCTTCTTTATTTGCATCACGAATGCAAAGTTCTTCTCCAGAATTTGATAATGAAAATGCTGAATCAAAAAGATTACAATCAAAATTTAGATTAGCTGGTTTATCTGCAATAATAAAATATTCTTCAGGTTCAACCGTACATATTTCCGAATTAATTTTATGATGTGTTTCTGCTTCATAAAATTTGTATGTACAAAAATCGATGTCTTCACCATCATTATGTACTTCAACCCACTCCAAACCATCATCTTTACCTTCCAAATTATACATAATTTCAGATATTTGAATTGCAGAAGTAATTGGTAATAATAATATTAATATTAAAAATATTGAACGGTTCATATTATAATAGTAGGTTAATTTATTTATCGATTACTGTACTAACTATGGTGGAGTAAAGAAATTATTTTAAGCATAGGTGTATTGAGATAACTGTGATAAAATGGGATTACTAGCTCGCTTCAAGAAAAAGGAAGACAATTTTGATAATCTTCCGTACCTTCCAGATGACCCGGCATTACCGCCGCTTCCACCTCATGCGCAGAGAACTGCACCAAATGTAGGCGCAAGAATGCCACTAAAACCACTACCGATGGCTATGGATATAGGCAATTTGCCTCCGCTACCAAAAATGTCTTCTGAAGAAAATATGGATTTACCACCAATGCCAACATTACCTACAATTCCAGAAGCACCCGCATTACCGCCAATGCCACGCTTACCCGATATCTCGCAAACCCAAGAGTTACCACTAATGTCTCGCTTACCCGATATGCCACCGACACAAGAAATACCTGATAATCCACATGCACTAGATATGCCTTCATTAGAAGACAATCAACCAAAAGATTTGCCTGCTCCAATACACCTACCTAAAGCGGCTGAAATGCCAAAAGAATTATCTGCACCAGTGATGCCAGATATGACTAATCGTTCTGCAAAGGTATTTGTCCAACTTAATAAATACAAGGATATTGTTAGCACAGTAAATAAAATGGAAAATAGAATTAATGAACTTCAGGGTGCAATTAGTAAAATGAGAGATATTCGAGTAAAAGAACGTGAATTAATTGATAGTTGGAATGGTTTATTAACTGAAGCCAAATCAAGAATTGAAGATGTTAATAAAAAACTTCCAAGAGTTGATGAATACTAATTCTTCTTTATTTTTTTCTTTAATAACTTAAGCAAGATTATACAAGTTGGTCCTGTTAAGAGAACAATTGTGCGATCTAGAGGCAAATTATCCCATAACATTGTTTTGTAACTTTGTATCCAATACCCTGCTGGAGGTAAATCTCCTTGTTCCCATTTTTGTTCAAAATTACCTACATGCTTACTCTCATAATCTACCCAAAAATGAACTGGACTAATTTTATACGTATAATTAATTCCTTTTTCTTCTAGAACATTTGCTAATAAAACTGCTTGATGTTTACAGTTTCCTTTAGGTTGGTTAATCACCTCTTCAGCAGTAGGGATATACCACGGTACGCCATATTGTTTAAAATCTCCTTCAGGTTGAATATATGTTTCAACTAATCGCTCAATCTCTGCAGGATCATCAGGCATAATTTTGGCAAAATCACCAATTGAATTGGGCTGAATTGGATTCACAAATCGAACTAATGAATTTGACAGCATCAATGGATTTGGATAATAACTTAACAAAATCCAAATTGCAATAAATATAAATTCCTTTTTCATTCACTAAAAAGGGTTATCAATTCTTTTATGGTTTTATCTTCTGATGTAAATACAATTGTTTTAATCCCCAATGATTCCGCAACATCAGTATGTGCTTTTTTATCATCAATAAATACGCATTCTTCTGGAATCCAATTCATTTTAGATAAAAGATGTTTAAAAGCGTGTACTTCTGTTTTGCGGTACCCTGTTTCGTCTGAGAAAAATCTATTTGGTGTTATATCAAATAAACCACATTGTTTATCTGCAACATTTCTAAGTGGGTTTGAATGAGATAAAATCGCAATATTATTTTCAGTTTTTTTTGATTTCAAAAAGGTAATTAATTTAGTATGTAATTTAGCGTGCGCAACAATTAATTTAATGATTATTTCAGAAATTTCTTTTGGTGTTTTTCCATACCGTTCCGAACACTTTTCTAAAAATTCAGGTAGTTTTATTTTATTTACTTTTAATTTTTCAAATAAATCTCGATTTCCTGGCAGGAAAATCGGCAGATTATATTCATCTGCAAGAACTTTATTTGTGTGTTTTATATCTCGAGTAACTAGTACATCATTTACATCTAAAATAATATTTTTTATCATATTAAGTGGGCCGAGCAGGGATTGAACCTGCGATCTCTCGTAAGTCAAACGAACGTCATTTAATGCGCGCAACAGAATAATCTGGCGAAAAGTGTTAGCTTTTCGACGCGTACCACTAGACCATCGGCCCATTACAAAAACGTGAAAAAAACAAGTTAAAAAGGTTGTGAAAACGTTTCTTTATCACAAATAACATCTAAAATATCCGATACATTACCCTTACAACTAATTGAATAAATATTTCCTCCAACAGGTGCGGCTCCAAAAAATAAATTACTTTTCGCATAAGCTACATCTTTTTTTGACCAAGCAAAAACAGTGCTATCAAAAGGCATTTCTGTTGGCTCAGATAAAACCAATGTTCGCTTATGTATATGCCCGCGTTTTAACCATAATTTTTGTATAGCAATTAATACGTCCCGAGCATTTTGATTATAAAATTCATCTTTCATGGCAGGTACAAATTCACTGCCATCTATACGTTTAGGCAAACCAGACCAAAACTCGTCTTTATCTAAACTAGGTGTAAGTAAACTACCGATGGAATAAATCTGTAAACGAAATCCTCCACAAATTTTGGGTTGGACAACTGTATATTTGCCAATTACTTGTGGCTCACGTTTATTAAATTCAATTAAATCGGATAACAACGCTTTTGGTGGCGGAGTGGGCGTTAGTTCAATTCGTACTTTGCCTGCTTGCGTTAGAGTTTCTATTACTAAATCTGATTGTGCCATATAATATTATGTATCACTCCTATAAATTATTTTATATGCGCCTGAAGGGAATTGAACCCTTACAACAAGCTTTTTCTATTCGGCAGAGCCGAAGTCACGTTAGCGACGCTCTTTACCTGGTTCTGGCAGAAAACTATGGGAAGCTTGTATCATACCATTAGATCACAAACGCATATAGATAACTTCAACAAATTATTTAAATATCTATGTACTTACTCTCAATATGGGAGTAAAAGAATTTATACAAATTGAGGGTATTGGTGAGATTCAAAGCGAAATAAAAGAATTAAACTATGAACTTCTCAATGCTATGAATCAGACTAATCTTATCAAAGATTTATTTGCAGAAAAACAAGCAATAATGGGTCACGCAAAAGATATTTCCTCAATGTTAATACCTGAAGTAAGAGAATTGAGTGCTTTTGTAAACGGCGAAGAACATTATTCAAATATTGCACAACCTAAACGTAGCAGAGGTAGACCAAAGAAAGTTCATATAAACACACCAAATACAATTGGACGGGGAAGACCTCGAAAACCAAAATCAATGGTTAAAGCGGCACCTAAATTACCAAAAGCACTTAAAATGCCAAAAGAACTAGAATTAAATTTACCAAAAGAACTAAGACCTATCAAAAGAAGCAGAGGTAGACCTAAAAAATCTGTAGCTAAACCCGTTTTAGAAGTTGCAGCAAGATTAAATCCTTTAGAAGAGCTAAGACGAAATTTAGCTAAACTACGTGACGAATAGTCATATTTTTAAATCAATTACTTTCTTTTATTATATGCGAGGGTGCCGGAGTGGTCAAACGGACTGGACTCAAGGAACCTTTTTCTTTCCAAAGAAAAACGTTCGCTAAAAAGAAAGGTTTAGGAAATCCAGTGACTTAGTGTCTACGCAGGTTCGAGCCCTGTCCCTCGCACTTAAGAATTATTATTTTGCTCTAATTTTACTTCAGTTTTCTCTACATTAAATGCTTTAGTTGCATTTTTTTCATAAGCTTTAACAACTTTATTTACTTTTTTTAATATGTTTTTTGAACCCTTTATATAATTAGTTGATGCCTTAGATAAAACATCTGCTTCCTTAACTTTCCCATCCAACAGAATAATATAGTTATTAAGATTCTTAATTGCTTCTTGTGCTATTTTATACTCTTGATATTCAACTTTTTTATTTAAAATTTTCACTTGTCTTTCTGCTTGTTTTTTGTTTCTTGCATTTTCTGAATTTTTTGCAATATCTTTTTGTTTAAGCAACGTATTAAGTGTAACTAAGTCTTTTTTGAAATAATTGGCAATTTCAATTATCTTTTTAACTAATTCCTCAGAACTCATTACTGCTGCATATGTTTTTTTCTCTGATTCAATGGCCTCGATAAACTTTTTTGAAGCCATTTCCATCTCACCTTCGAAAGTAGTAAATTCTTGATCTTGTTTTAATGCTAACTTTTTTACAGCATAATCAATTTTTGCTTCCCATTGTTTTTCATTTTTCGGACCAAACATGTTTAGTATATTTATTCTTCTATTAAAAAATTTTGCATAGACCTCTGTCCGAAACCTATTTATTTGACTAAACACTTTATTAGTATGTCAAATTTAATTGGTAAACTAAAAAAAGAAGAAAGCGAGCTTTTTTGGCTTGTTATTGTAATGTTACTCGTTATGGGTGCTTTTGTATAAATAATGAAAACAGTAGAAAAATTTGGTTTTTCGATAATAATACTGCTCATGCTAATTATCATTGTACCGAACATAGCACCAACTGAAACTATGGTTGGAATATACCCGTTGCATGATATATTTTTACTTATTTTAATGGGTGTAGGTATTTTAGGTGTTGGTGGTATTTTATTTATT
>CAZGVA010000017.1:0-19817 GCA_964528765.1 Candidatus Woesearchaeota archaeon
ATGTGGTTTTTTGGGATGATGAAAAAAGTTTGGGCTAAGTTTGCTAAAGTTATTACTATGGAACATAAAAATTCAGTAAAAGCAATCCATAAGCAATTTTCTGGTTTGAAGATTAGTGAGCAGATGATTCATCAAGCAATGAAAAAGTTTGGTTTGAATAGTGATATTAGTAAGTGGACTGACATTGATCTAAAAGCATTTGCATCTGAGCTTCGACAAGTTTCAAAACCAATGGTTATTGCAGCAAATCGATCAGATATGTCAACTGCTGAAGCCAATATTAAGAAACTTAAGAAAAAATTTCCAAATTACAAAATTATACCTTGTTCAGCAGAATCTGAATTAGCGCTTAGAGAAGCTGCAAAGCACGAGCTGATTGAATATATTCCAGGAGACAAGAATTTCAAAATTTTAAAACCGGGCAAGCTTTCAGATAAACAAAAGAAAGCTCTTGAATTTATTAAGCAAAATGTCCTAAAAAGGTGGGGCTCAACTGGAATTCAGCAATGTTTAAACACAGCAGTTTTTGATGAATTGAAATATATTGTTGTATTTCCGGGTGGAATGAAAAAGCTCGGAGATTCAAAAGGAAATATTTTACCTGATGCTTGGTTATTCCCACAAAATGCAACAGTTACTGATTTTGCTCGTCATATTCATGAAGATTTTGTTAAGAACTTTGTAACTGCTTACGATGTAAAGACTAAGCGACCAATTGGTAAAGAACATGTTTTGAAAGATGGCGATGTTGTAGAGTTGGTCTGCGGTAAGTGATTTTTAACCAAAACCCTTAAAAGAGGTGTTACTGGTTAGTGTATATGGTAACTGCATCTATATGGAGTCAATTTCCTACAAGTATTGTACGTAATATAGTGAACACAATAAATCCTAAATCTGTTTTAAGTATTGGTTGTGGAACTGGTGGAGTTGAATTAGAAGTTGGATTAGCTGGTAGAAATGTGACTGGCATTGATATATATGAGCCTGCACTTGATATTGCTGAATCCAAATTAGATAGTTTGCATTTACCTTGTGAAGAGTTTGTTGAAAAAATTTGGTCTTTAGCTACAGAATTAAATAATCCAAAAGATCCATTTTTTAGTAAGCGATTAAGACCTGAGGAGGGATATAATACTAATCCAGGTGATTATGATAATCATGAAGTATATTCTAAATCGCTCCCGTTTTTTAGAAAACCAAATGTAAATTTTGAACAAGGTGATATAAACGATAATTTATCGTTATTAACTTCAGATAAACCAGATTTAGTTATGGCTAATTTACTAATGTTTCATATTGAAGAAAATCTAACGCAGGTTATGGGGTCAATTTTAGAAAATCTCGCAGTTGGATCTAAATTTTTATTTGATGTAGTTTATGAAAGCAATTACAACCACGATAATACGATATTTTTAGATTCAAAAAATAACTTGTCTTTTGAACAGGGAAGAACGATAGATATTAATGAAATATTTGAACCAATGGGATTAGTCAATGACGAAGTTATGGGAACACAGTTGGGTTCACAATATTTTAGTCATATGGTTCGCATGATGCGTATCCCATACTATCAACCAGCAGGATTTAGTGTTGTTGGGTATGTTTTAACTAAAAAAGAAGATACTGGACAAGCTTTGAAAGATGTTGTAGAGTTGGTTTGCGGTAAATAAACCTTTTTAAATCTTTTTAGTTATAATTATACAGTGATAGTTATGGATGTTTTAGAAAAAACAATAAGAGTAAGAATGGGTATGCATATCTGTGAAAAAGAAAGTGCTTATTTAGCCGATATTCCAAACGTCGAGAAACGTATTGATTCAATATGGCTTAACGTTCCTAAACAAGTTAAATCAGAAGTAAAAAAATATTTGCAACAAGTATCTCAAGATATAATTGAAGGAAAAGACGGAAAAGACTTAGAAGATATTGAAGAACTACTTGAAGTATGTGAACCTATAATCGATATCTTTGTGCCTATGCTGTCAACATTATTTTCTCCAGATAGAATCATGTCGAATGTTAAAAATAGGTATATTAAAAATGCAGAAGAAGTAAAATCTGAAAATGAAGCAGAATTTAACGAAGTACAGTTACTAAATGGAACTAATCTAAGTTATTTAAGTAATTTATCACATATGCATAAAATCAGTTATACAAACGCAGTTACTCGTGATATTATTGTAGACCATGTAACTCATTTTGCAAGAAACAATGGACTTGAGGCAGCAATTACAGATGATGTAATTTATTTTTCTATGCAACAGATTTGGCCAACAAGAGAACAATATCAAATTAATGTAGATCAGATTAAAAAATTAGGGAAAGGATTGATTTCTTCCATAATTATGCCCCAAATTAAAACTGAGATTTTGATGCAAAAAATGGAAGATATAAGTTCAGATGATAAAGAAACATCTATAATGTTTGAAAAGATGTTTGATATAAGTTTAAAACAAATAGATAATGCTCTAGCATCTGTTATAAATATATATGACCCTATTGACATAAAAACCATGGATGAAATGTATGGAGCAGTTGATTTGATTGAAGAATAATTGTTTACAGCCATTTACGGTTGTACTATTTAATTTTTAATATTTGTTATATACGTGGTTTAATTTATCTTGTTGGAAAAGCTTATAAACCTCTTTTTGCGTTTTTATCCATGGTACGAAATCAGCGCTTTGTTGATTTTAGTAGCTAAACGCTAAAATGGGAAGAATACGAACAAAACAAATTAAGAGAATTGGACATAAATTTATAACTTTATATAAAGACCAATTATCTAAGGATTTTCCTGAAAATAAGAAAAAAGTTCAAGAACTCAGTGATGTACAAACTAAGAAACTACGAAATATGATTGCCGGCTATATCACAAAAAAGCTGAAAAAAGAAGAGGAATAACTCAAATAAACGAATCTTTATAAAATATATATAAGCTTGATGATTACAGAGGTAAAATGATGTCAGAGGATCACGCAATTTTTGTTGGGGGTAAACCCTTTATGAACTACGTTACAGCAGTAGTTATGCAATTTACGACAAAAGGTGCAGACCAAGTTACAATTCGCTCACGTGGAAAATTTATTAGTAGAGCTGTTGATGTAGCGGAAGTAGTTAAAAGTCGATTTTTAAGAGACCAAATTGATGTTGATAAAATATCAATGGATTCCGAGGAATTCAAAAATAAAGAAGGTAGAACTGTTAGAGTTTCAACCTTAGATATTGCATTAAAACGTATAATTAAATTAGAAAAACAAGAAGACGTAGAGACAGTTAAAGAAGAAATAGTTAGCGAACCAGTTGTTGAAAAACCTGCTGCAGTTGAAGAAACTGTGAAAGAAACCGTGGTTGAGGAAGCACCAGCACCGGCAGTCGTTGAAGAAAAAGTTGAGGAAGCACCTGTTGTAGAAGCAGTTGTTGAAGCACCAGCAAAAGAGGAACCAAAAGCAGCTGAAGTACCTGAAAAAGAAGCAGTTGTTGAAAAACCTGTTGCAGAAGCGAAAGTAGAAGACGTAGAGACTGTTAAAGAAAAAGCTCCACTAACAGAATAAAGTTCTATCTTTTAGTTCAATAATTCTTTTTAATATAGCATTTAAATTAAGATATGTGTGGTATTATTGCATATAAAGGTTCAAAAAATGGTTCTGAAATTGTTTTATCTGGCTTAAAAAAGCTAGAATATCGTGGTTATGATTCTTGGGGCATTGCTATAGAAGATAAAAATCAATTTAAAATTATAAAACAAACAGGTAAAATCAGTGAAGTTAAGGAGTTAAATCTTCCAAAACAAGGTTTAGCTTTAGGACATACTCGATGGGCTACGCATGGTAAAGTAAATGAAAATAATGCTCATCCACATAAATCAAATAATAGTAAAATTGTTGTTGTTCATAATGGAATTATTGAAAATTATCAAGAACAAAAAGAATTTTTAATTAAGCAAGGTTTCGAATTTTATTCAGAAACAGATAGCGAGATTATACCAAATACTATTGAGTATCATATGAAAAGAGGTTATAGTTTTGTTGAAGCAGCTAAACGATCATTAAAGCATCTTGAAGGTCAGTATGCAATTGTTGCTATGTGTGCTGAATCAGACCAACTTGTAGCGATACGTAAAGAAGCGCCACTTGTTTTAGGTATTGGAGAAAATGAATTTTTTGTTGCATCAGATATACCTGCGTTTATAGACCATACTAAAAAAGTTATTTTTCTTGAAGAATATGATTTGGCGATTATTAATGATAAGCTGTCTATTTTCAATTTTAAAGAAAATTTACCGGTCAATCGTAAAATAACAAATATTGAGTGGGATGCGGAGCAAGCTAAAAAAGGCAATTTTGATCATTATTTAATGAAAGAGATAACTGAACAAGCAGATGTTATTAGCAAAGTTGTTAGTATCCCTGATAAAAATATTAAAGAAATTGCAGATGAAATTAAAAATGCTAAAGGGTTATTTTTTGTAGCTTGTGGAACTGCTGCGCATGCATGTATTAATGGGTTGTATATGTTTTCAAAAACAGCAGGAACGCCTGTTAATTTTTGTGTAGCTTCAGAATTCAGATATTTTAAACATTTTCTTAATGAAAAAAGTTTAGTTATAGCAATTTCGCAAAGTGGTGAAACTGCCGATACATTAGATGCAATTAAAATCGCTAAGCTAAATGGCGCTAAAGTTATATCAATTGTTAATGTAATGGGTTCAACAGTAATGCGTGAATCACATAAAACAATTTTACAAGGAGCAGGACCTGAAATATGTGTGTTATCAACTAAAGCATATACATCACAAGTTGCGATTTTATCTTTAATTGCACATGCACTTGCCGGCGAGTTGGACAAAGGTAAATCCAAATTAAAAGAATTAATTAGATATATTTATTACTTAACTTCAAAAGCAACACGAGAACATATAACGCAACTAGCAGAAAGATTGCGCTATACAAATCATTTATATCTTATTGGACGTGGTTTGCAATATCCTACTGCGATGGAAGCTGCTTTGAAAATAAAAGAAGTTAGTTATATTCATGCAGAAGCATATGCTGGTGGCGAGCTAAAACATGGTACAATTGCATTAATTGAACATGGAACTCCATGTATTGTTTTTACTTCAAAAGAAACTGAAAAAGAAATATTATCAAATGCTTCTGAATTAAAAGCAAGAGGTGCTTACATAATTGGAGTCGGACCGAAAAATAATGAACTTTTCGATTTTTATATAAAAGTGCGAGAACTTGAAGGAATGAATTCAATTTGTCAAATAATCCCGATGCAAATTTTAGCTTATCAGTTAGCACTTTTGCGTGGATGCGACCCAGACAAACCACGAAATTTAGCGAAATCAGTTACAGTTAAATAATTTATGTAATTTTATAAGAATGCAAGCAGTTATTTTAGCAGCAGGAAAAGGCACAAGGATGCGTCCACTTACAGATACATGTCCAAAGCCAATGATAAAACTCAACAATCGTCCACTATTAGCATATATTGTTGATAATTTAATCGCAGTTGGAATTACAAATATTGTTATTGTTGTTGGTTATTTGGGTGAGCAAATTGTTGAGTATTTTTCAGATTACAAAAACACAAACATAAAATTTGTTACACAAGAAAAAAGAGAAGGCACAGCCAAATCAATTGGCACAGCCAAACCATATGTTAATGGAGATTTTATTGTGATTAATGGTGATGCATTATTTGAAAAAGAAATGATTTCTAAAATGATTTCAATTCATGAAGAAGGTGAACTGAATATTTTAGGCAAACGTGTTGAAGATGCTCGGCCATATGGTGTGCTTGTGCTTGATGGAAATAATATAATTGATATTATTGAAAAGCCTGAAAATCCACCTTCGAATTTGATTAATGCAGGGTTCTATATTTTTCCACCCGAGATTTTTGAAGCAATTAACAAAACCGGATTGTCTCAGCGTGGCGAATATGAAATAACTGATTCAATTAAATTACTAATTGATGAAGGTGTAGTTGCACGTGCAATTGAATATGAGGGTGATTGGATTGATGTATCAAAACCTGAAGATATACTGAGAGCAACTGACTGGGTTAATAGCAAAACTTCTTTAAACTAATATTTAATTTAAATATATGGCAAACATAGTTTTTCTTGGATCCGCCGGCGTAGGTAAAGGAACTTACGCAAATATTATTTCAAAAGAATACAATATTCCAACCATCTCTTCAGGTGATTTGCTTAGAACCGAAGTTAAATCTGAAACTGAATTAGGTAAAAAAGCAAAAGCATACATGGATAAAGGTGAACTAGTACCTGATGAATTAATTGACGAATTAATTAAAAACAGAATTTCTCAACCTGATTGCAAAAATGGATTTATTTTTGATGGATATCCAAGAAATTTAGATCAAGCAGAAAGATTATCAAAACTTGCCGAAATTAACTTAGTAATTAATCTAGTTACGAATGAAGAAGTTATTTTAGATAGATTAGGTGGACGAATTCAATGTTCAAAATGTGGTGAAATTTTCCATTTGCGAAATATTATACCAAAAGTAGATGGAGTTTGCGATAAATGTGGTGGTAAATTATATCAGCGCGATGATGACCAACCTGAAGCAATTAAGAAAAGACTAAATATTTATCACAATAGCGTAAAAGCAGTTATTGAATATTACAAAAAACAAGGTGTTTTACATGATGTTGATGCTTCATATGGTTACGCGGAAGTAAACAAGATTATTGACCCAATTAAGAAACTAATTGATAATACTTGATTCGCTTTAGAGTAATAACTCATTTTTTTATACTAGTCTATGTATAAGTTATATGATGAATCGTAAGTTAATAATTACAGCCATAACTGGTTTTAATATTGCATTAAGTTTTGCACTTGTTTCAAATTTTCTTCCAATTTATTTAGATTCTGTTGGTGTAAGTTTAATTAATATTGGATTAATTTTTGCTTTTGGTGCAATGCTTGCAGGCATTTTACGATTTCCTGTTGGAACTATTGCAGACCGCGTAGGTAGAAAACCACTTATGATTTTTGGTGCAATTGGATATCCGCTTTTTGCATTAGGTGTGATTCTTTCAAGAAATACTGTGCATTTTATTGGTATTAAATTGTTAATTGAGTTATTTGGGGCATTGTTTTGGACAGCTTTTTGGACATATATTTACGATATGCTAACTCGTGGAAAGGAAGGACGTCAACTTTCAGGTATTTACATATTAACTGGAGCAAGTAATGTTTTAGCACCAATTTTAGGCGGAGTTATTATTACAATGTACGGTTTTACACATTTGTTTTACTTGGCTGCAGCAATTGGGTTAGTAAATATACTTTTCATTACATTCGTTATTAAAGAATATCATGCAAAAGGTAAATCCGAAACCTTGCGCGAATTTGAGCATGATATTGCTAAAGAATATCATCATATTGTGAATATCAAAAAATTTAGAAATATAATGACAATCGGCGTTTTACACAATGTTGTATGGTGCATTTGGTATGTATATATGCCAATTTATTTGTATTCAAATGGTATGGCTTTTAAAAATATTGGTTTGCTTTTGGCTTTTATGCAATTAACTAGCATGGTTATGAATTACCCTATTGGAAAAATGGTAGATAAATTTCCATCAAAATATTTGATAATACCTGGATTCTTTTTAGTTTGGCTTTCAGGCTACTTCTTTTTAGTATTCAAAGATTTTACTAAACTTGCAATTGCACGGGCAACTATGGGTGTGGGATATAATTTTACATGGATGCCTCTTGGAGCAAGATTATCCCATTTAACTCCAAAAAAAGAACATGGTGCAACAACCGGACTTTTCAGAGCCGGATGTGCGATTACTGTTGGAATAACAACCATATTTGCCGGATATTTAGCTGAAATATATGGGATTAAAATAGTACTCTGGGGCGCAAGTACCTTTGCTGGAATTGTATCAATTTTCTTATTATTTATACGTGATGGAATTATGGGAAAAGGTAGGTCTTTATTGCATAAACATCATGTAATAAATATTCATAGTTCAAAACCGCATCAAGATAAAACACATCATTAAAGTAAATCTTCCATTTTTTCAAATTTAGGCTCATTTACAACTTGATATAATTCAAAATCATCGACTAAATCTGGCACATAGTGTTTGATTTCATCAATTATTTTATTAAGATGATTTGTGTTTTCATATAAAATCGAGCAAAACAAGTCAAATTTACCTAGAAGTTGAGATACGTGAACTATAAACTTATTTGCAATAACTTTTTTTAGAAAAATATCTTTATTACTTTTTATTTTTAACCGAATAAGCAGCAATGCAATGTTTGGTAATCCGATAGCTGGAGGATTAATAATCGGAACAACACTAGTAAGCACTTGTTCTTTTCTCATTTTTTTTAGTCTGCGAGCAACAGAATCTCTACGCAAGCGAGTTTTGTTCGATATATCTGCAATGCTCATTCGCCCATCTTGAAAAAGTGCTTTAAGAATTTTCTTATCTTTTTCATCAACTTTCTGTTCTTTGCCGTAAATTATGCCTTGTGTCATATTAACGTTAAATAAGCCATATTTATAAACTTTATGCTTATTTTAAGCTCTTTTTTCTGATAACCATTATATACTGTAATCTTAACTAGTAAGTAACACACTAAATAAGTGATAATCGAAATGATAAAAATGAAAAACAAAAAATCTACACTGGAAAATATTGTACCTTGTGCAGTAATTCAAGTACTGGGTAATCGAGATCCAGACAACCACACAAGAATTTTTGGTGATGCAGGTTATTTGGGTCTACCTAACTTAATGCAATATGCTGAAAAAACAAATAATCATAGTATGGTTGATGAAGAATTTGATCAACTAATTTCAAAAACTGCAAAAGCAAATGAAGAATTTGGAATTTGTAATGAATGCATATATCGTGCTTCATTTGAATCTGGAGAACATACATATGTACCTTGTCCTAGACAAGTAGCTCCAGAATTATTCATAAAAAGTGATGATTAAATGACAAAAGATAGCGTAAAAATGAAGTATAACTTGGATGTCATGCCAGTTGCATGGGATGTGCCTGAAGATTCTAAAGGACATAAATTTGTATGCGAAGGACTTTGCAAAAAAGTTGACTCAATTATTGATAATGTTTTTTCAAAATTTAAATCTGAAGAAAATAGTTTGATTAAAAAATCTAAGATTTTTAATTATCGAACAGATGTATATTTGAAAACAGGATTAGTTAGTAAACTCAAGTTGTGTGAGTTAGGACACCCAAAACGCAACATCTTGAATTTTATACCGTATAGTTTCAACATAAATGCACGAGCGTATACTGAATTAGGCTTAGAAATCTGTGAAGAATTTCGTAAACAGTATGAACGTGAACAGTTTGGGAATGTGGCGATATTTCAACAATTTGGTAGCATAAGTGATTATAGTAAGAATAATAAGTAGCTTATTTCCTAAGCTTCTTCTTGATCTTCTTTCTTTTTTTCTTAAGATTCTTTTTCTTAAGCTTGAGTTCCAGTACTTTGACTTTTTGTTGTTCTCGCTCAACATCGGTTTCGAGTTTTTGGATTTTTTCTTGTCCGCGAGCAAAAAACTTTAAGCGAAGAAGGTTGATTTCGCGTTTAATTTTCTTAAGAATGGGAGTTTTAAACATATCCATCAAATACAAATTAATATGTAGATAAATAGTTTTTGAACGTAGCAAGGGTCGACTTGCTAAAAACTTTAAAAGTTTTTCTTTGTACGCATATGATGTCAGTTAAAATTTTTTCACCAAAAACGATTGATTTATCTACTTTTTTAGATTATTTGAGACCAACTGATAAAAATAGTACGCCCAAATACTATTCCGCATTTGAACTTTTTTGGTCAGGAATTGGTGGAGAATATTTTGATCAAGGTCAACATAATAATACTCTTGAAGAGTCACGTAAAAATTTACCTTGGCAAATACTGTGCGCAAAAGACGGCGTTACTGCAATAATACCTTTGGGAGTTAATTCAAACTTATACAATGAAAAAATAATTTTACAAAGAAAAAAAGGTACGCAAATACAAAGTGTAACTAAAAAACATCCAGTAGATGTATTTAAAGCAATTAATACAGTTAGAAATAAACCAGGTAGTAGAGAGTACCTTCTAAAAATAAAATACTTACGTAAGAAAAATATAAGATTACAAACCACATCTGAAGGTGATCATGGACATGCACAAATCGATGGGTTCTGGGCTACGTTTTTTAACCTTAATCGTGAACAGTATGCTGCAAAAATGGATGTAAAAGATGGTGTGGATCTTATTCAAAGCGTCTGGCAAACGGAATTTACAAAATCCATTGATTTCAGAGATATTCTTAATAAAAAAGGTGCGATTATTCGTGAAAATGACTACGAACTATTAGATATGTTTATGGAACAGTTACCCGATTTTCTTGAAAATAAATTAAGAAGTAGATATCATAAAAGATAAAATAATAAGTCAATACTCTTAAAAACTTAGATTTCTTTTGTTTTATATGATTCGACAACCAATAATAACTGTATTAGGTCATGTAGATCATGGTAAAACGACTTTGCTAGACTATATTAGAGGCACAACTCTTGCTAAGAGAGAAGCAGGTAAGATTACACAACATATTGGAGCAACAGAAGTACCAATTGGCACCTTGAAAAAGGTTTGCGGTGGTCTTTTAGAAGTATTTAATCTTAAATTTACTATACCGGGTTTGCTTTTCATTGATACTCCAGGTCACGAAGCATTTACAAATTTGCGAAAAAGAGGTGGCTCAATTGCAGATTTAGCTGTTTTAATTATTGATATTAATCAAGGTATTCAACCACAAACAAAAGAAGCTATTCAGATTCTTAAAACATTTAAAGTTCCATTTATTATTGCAGCTACAAAGATTGATATGATTTCTGGCTGGAAAACACATGATAAAACTTTTTTAGCAAATATCAAACAACAAACCGATTTAGCTAGGAAAACTTACGAAAATCGTTTTTATCGTTTATTAGGATCTTTATCTGAATTAGGTTTTAATTCAAATATTTATAATGAAGTAGATAACTATACCAAAGAAATCGCAATTGTACCCGTTTCAGGGCATTCGGGTGAAGGTGTTGCTGAACTTTTAGCGATTTTAACTGGATTATCACAAAAATTCTTGCAGGATAAATTAGATATTGATATAAATAAACCTGCAAAAGGAACAATTCTTGAAATTAAAGATGAAAAAGGCATGGGAACAACTGCAGATGTAATTATTTATGAAGGTAGTTTAACAAAAGAAGATACAATCATAGTTGGGGGTTCCAATAATGTTTTTGAAACTAAAATAAGATCTCTTTTAAAACCAAATCCCTTATCTGAAATTCGTGATAAGAAAAGTAATTTTAATCATATATCAAAAGTTGTTGCAGCCTCGGGCATAAAAATTCTTGCACCGGATTTAGATAAAGCACTTGCAGGAGCACCATTTGCTTCAGGTAGAAATGAAACAGAAGTTAATGAAGCAAAAGAACGAATTTTAGGTGAAATTGAAGAAGTTTTAGTTGAAACAGATGAAATTGGCGTAATTTTAAAAGCAGACACATTAGGTTCAATTGAAGCTGCTGCAAATCTGTTAAAGCAAAAAGACATTCCAATCAAACGTGCAGATATCGGTAATATAACAAAACAAGACATATTAGAAGCATCAAGCCAAAAAAACACACTTAAAGCTGGATTTGTGTTAGGATTTAATGTAAAATGTTCTGATTCTATGCTTAAAGAGGCTGAAAAAGAGAAGATTTTAGTTATAACTCATCCTGTAATCTATAAAATTGTTGAAGAATATGACGAAAAAATTGAAATTCTTAAGAAAAAGCGAGAATTAGAAAAATTAGCAGGTCTGACTTGGCCAGGAAAATTCAGAATATTATCACAATATATTTTCAGGCAATCGCATCCAGCAGTATTTGGCGTCGAAGTTCTTGCAGGTAAAATTAAACAAAATACGCAAATTATGAATAAAGATGGTTTAGTTATCGGTTATATAAAAAGCGTAGAAGATCAAGGCAAGAAACTCGCTGAATTAAAACAAGGCGAACAAGCAGCACTTTCTGTAAAGGGTATAACTATTGGTCGAAATGCTGAAGGAAATGATGAGCTATATATTGATGTATCTGAACAAGATTTTAAGAAATTTAAAAGTATTAAGAAATTACTTTCTAGCTCAGAAAAAGTTGTTTTAATGGAGATCGCAGCAATCCACCGACGCGAAAAAGAAATCTGGGGACTTTAAAATGACTTGGCAAGATGCATTTGCTATAAATCAAGAAGCAGTTTTAGTTACTAGTTCTAAAAAAGCTAAACCACGCGCAATTTATGTAATTTGTAAAGGTATTCTAGATAATAAAATACTGTTAAGTGTTTGCCAGATGCATGTTTCTCTTGCTAATATTAACGAGAATCCAATACTTTGTTTAATAACTAAATACCATAATGAATATTATCGAATTGAAGGGAAAGGAGCATTGCACTCTTCAGGTAAGTATTTTAATTTAGCAGTTAAGCGGAATGTCAAAGGTACACCTAATCCAAAATATGCATTGACTTTAGAAATCGATGCTATATATGATGTAGATAATGTCAAGCGAATTCTATAGAGCATAACATTTAACTTAGCTATAAAATCGTACAAAATTACCTTTTGCTAGAGGTCTATAAGTTTTCAGCGAACTCTGGAAAAGACGAAATAATTAAAGCGTTTCTAAAATCGCCTTTAATCTTGGAAAATCTTGTTTTAAAACGCGTTTGAATCCCTCGGGCGTGTGTCCATTACCTGTTTCAATAGTTACGGGCGTATTTTCGGTTAAATGTTTTATTAGTAAACGCAAGGATTCTTCATGATTAATACTTCCATCTCCAATATGCTTACCTAAATGTTCGTAAGCAGTAGATTCATCAGACAAATGTAACCAGTTAGTTCTTAATGCAATGGTTTTTACAAAACTTTCCATAGATTTAGCTGATTCAGGTACTTTTCCTTGATATTGTTCTCTTAACCATTCCATTGTTCCAAAAGTACCGATTTCAGGGTTTTCTGTAAAATATTTTATAACCGTCCATGCATGCGAAACATCAAAATTAATACCGTCAATATGTTTTCTATTTGCAAAATCTTCAGCAACTTGATCTACACAATCAAAAACTAAACTTTTTTGAAAGGAATCATAATTTTTAGAAAGTGCGGGATTATTTTCAACAATTAACAAACAATCTGATTCCATTCCATCTCGTATATATTTAGCTTCTAATGCTTGTGCAGCTAATCCTTGATGCATAATTTGACGATCGCCTTGGGATTTTTCCGAAAGCACATCTGCAGAAAATTTACGTACATTATGATAATTAATTGTAAATCTATCTGCTTCAGCCACATTTGAAATAATATCACAAAAAGCAATAGTAAGTGCTATATGTTGACCATCCATATCCATAAGAGATTTTTGCCAAGGATAATGCAGTTGTATTCTTGAAACGCTATTTTTACGCATTTCCTCACCAATATTTTGCGCTAATTCTTTGCTTAATATATTAAATTTGCCATATTGTGATTTTTTTTCAGGCATTACTGAAGGATATCTAGCGATATCTGGGTGAAAATAATTTTGAGGTAAAGTAAAAATTTCGATTGCGTCTGTTTCCATTACGTTAGTAATTTGAGGAATTCTACTACTTAGCACATTTTGCAAATCAACATTAGTAGTTAAAGATAACATAACGTATTAACTAAATAAAGGTTATAAATTTTGTTAAACTAAATCGTGGTTTTATAGGTCTCATAAAATTTAGTATATTCTTTGATTTTTTCAGGATCATGTAGTAATTCTTTCAATAATTTCAAGTCATTCAAATCTTTTGGTCTAGATAACTTTCTTTTATGTGCAATTAAGCTTTCAATTGGTTCTACAAAAACATCAACATCTAAGTATGTTTTCTTGATTCTTTGACTAAATATTTTATTAAATGAGCTACCAAGTACTTTTTGCTTAGGATATCCTGTTGTAACCTCAATTTCTTGTCCTTTATAGTGTGTTACAAAGCCATAATCATCAACAACAAAATTCTTTTTTTGAATTAGCCTATGTTTGACCTCACAACCAAGCTTTTGAGCAAAAATCTGCGCATCTCCATCTTTGACAACTATATCTAAGTCTCCTGCTTTTCTCTGCCCATTTGTATAAACTTCCATAGCCATGCCAGACATAAAAAACCAATCTAAGTCTTTTAGCATTTCTACAACTTCTGATAAAATTTGTTTATCCATAATATGCATGGAGAATAACATTTAAAAAATAACATTTAATGAAATAACGCCAGAATTTGATTAAATTGCGTGTTCGTAATACTTTTAAAGCGTTTCCGGAGAGTAGTACTATGAACAAATTCAAAGGGGAGCATGATCCAACGTTTGTAATGGGTCATAATCAGAGTAAACTTAATCGCAATTCAGAGACGCTAATCGATAAGATCGAACGTTTCACACGTATTGCAGCAAATCGGTTTATGGATGATCGAGGATTAAGCGGAACTGTTAGAATTGAAATAGAACAAAAGGAAAATGGATCTGGATATATTCAGATAGACCGTTGTCTTGGTCCAGATAATCGTTTTTTTCCACAAATTAAACGAACCATGGCGCAGATTTACTAGAAAAAGGGTGAAGACTTAAAATTAAAGATCCAACCTAAAAAAGGTGTATTTCGTGAAGAAAAAATAGGTGGTTTTAGAGAATACTTATGTAAGGATAAGGAATTTAGTGATGAATTAAGAGCTACGATTTCAGAATTCAGATCTTCAAATAATAACGAAAATTTATCTGAAACAACTGTTGATGAGACTGAAATGCCAAAATCAGAATATGTCCTTTTTGTGTAAAAATATTTTGATATATTTATGTATCTTTTCTAATATCTTCAAATGCTTCTCGCAAGTTCGCTCTTTCTCCTGAAGTAAATCGAGTTACGCCATCAATAATACATGTTTTAACCATACCATATATTCGTTGATAAACTGATGCAGATTGATTATTGTGATACGCTTCGGGATTATCTCGTGCTTTAAATGAATCATATATCTTATTTTCAACAGCCATAGCATCCAAACCTTATTTTAATCGCGTATTTGCTTCTGAATTTTGATCAAGTAAATCATCCAAATGTTCTATAAGAAAATCAACCTGCTCATCAGATAATGCGTCCGTTTTTTCCATATTAAGATTGCAAATAACTGTTTAAAAATTATCCCATATACTGCGAAACGATTATTATTATTTAATTTGATAAAATACCTGGTTTTTTGTAAATTTTTTAACTAATTCTTATACATATTTCGTGAGCATAACCTTTAAAAACCCTTAACTGAGATTTAAACAATGGTTGAAATTAAGTTAGCAATTGGCTCAAAAGCAGAGAAAAAGACATTTAAACATGTTGTTAGTGGTGCTGATGCTGAGAAATTATTTGGTAAAAAAATTGGTGATAAATTCCATGGCGAAATAATTTCATTAAACGGATATGAGCTAGAAATTACTGGCGGATCCGATAGTTCAGGTTTTCCAATGCGAAAAGATATTTCGGGAACTGGAAGAAAAAAAATCATAATTACAAAAGGTGTTGGATTTAATTCAAAAACTAATGGCCTAAGAAAAAGACGTTCTTTAAGGGGTAATACTCTTTCTGAAGATATTGCACAAATTAATTGTAAAGTTATTAAAGCCGGTAAAGATCATATTGCTAAATTACTTGGTTTAGAAGCACCTAAAGAAGAGAAAAAAGACGGTGAATCAACTCCTGCCGAAAAACCTGCTGAATCTGTTCCAAAACAAGAAGAAAAAACTGAAGAGCCAGCTAAAGAAGAACCAAAAGCAGAAGAAGTAAAAGAAGCTCCTGTCGAAGAAAAGAAAGACGCTCCAGTAGAAGCTAAACCGGTTGAATCCGTCCCAAAACAAGAAGAAAAGAAAGCTGAAAAACCTGTTGAAGACAAGAAAGAAGAACCAAAAGCAAAGACTGAATAGAACTTTTTATTATTTTAGTGATATTATAAAAAAATAAGTTAATAATCTAATTATATTTAACGTGAAGAAGAAGCAGATCTTTCTGTTTCAAATTTCTTTTTAACTGCATTAGCTTTTTGGTCAGAATCTGCAGTTAGCATAATTTGTTGAGCTAATAATTCAGACATATTTGCTTTCTTTCCTTTACCCGATTTTGCATGGAATGCACCTTGGCAAATCCATCTTAAAACTAAATCAATTCGTCTTTGTGGTGCTAAATCAACTGCTTTCGGATATCTAACTCCACCATATTCAATTGTTGTTACACCTTCTCGAGGTGAGCCATTTTCAATTGCGCGAACATAAACTTCTATTGGATTTGTTTTAGTTTTATTTTCAATTATTGTAAATGCATCTTTAACAATTTTTGAAATACGTGAATATTTTCCAGTATTTTGTCCTGAAGATCTAAAATGTTTTTTACCTTTGTGACCTGGAATCATTAATTTTAAGATAAGTCTTTCAACAATATGTTTGTCAGATTTCCAAAATTGCTTTTTTACATTTCTTCCTTGTGAAAATGGAATTAATTTAGGTGATAATGTAATATATCGCTTTAAACCTAAATCTACAATTTGAATATTTGAATCCCATTTATCAAATAATTTGAAATTATACGCTAATGATTTTTGAATTTTTTTAACAATTTTAACTGGTTTATCTTTTTGCTCAGCAACTTCTTGAACAGGTTTTTTTGAAACAACTTTATCTGCTTTTATTTCTTTTTTTTCAACTTTAGCAGGTTTAGTAGTACTTTTTGGTGAGATTTTCTTTTCCGATTTAGCTACTTTAACAGTATTTTTTGGTTTTTCAGCCTTCTTTTCTATTTTAGTAGGTTTTACTTTTTCTTCTTTCATAGTCTCTTTATTTTTTACCATTTTTAATTTGTTTAATTATATTTTCACCCATTTCTGGACATAATTCTGTAATTAATGACGTAGGTAGCAGTTCAGCTAAAAAACTTGACTCTTTTGGTGTTTGTTCGGCTCCAGGTTCAAAAGTTCTTCTCTCTCCAAAAACCTCATTTTCTTTTGCTTCTTCTCTTGAAAAATATATTGGGATTACGCCAGGTGCTACTTTCAGTAGTTCTGCAATTTCAGAACCAGGTTTTTCAATAATTTTATCATCACCACCCATATTTGGTGGAACAATTGTAAAATAATTATCCGTTAGGTTAATTCGATGTGTTCCATTTGATGCATCAACTCGAGTGCTCATTTTATCTTCCCTTCTCCTTCTTTCCGCGCCAAAGCATCTCCAGGGATTGACCATTAACTTTTACTACTTCCCAACGAACTTGGGGAATATCTCCTTTTGTCTTACCCATGTGACCACCTAGACCTGCAACAATTACTTGATCATGTTCATCAATTTGTTTAATTGCTAAATTTCCAGGTACAAACGCTGTAACTTGCTTACCATTCTTAGTTAATTGAACTCGAACTGCCTTTCTCATAGCAGAATTAGGTTGCTTTGCTTCTAATTGTCTTTTTTCTAAAACAATTCCTTTAGCTTGAGGTGCACCCTCAAGTGGGTCAGATTTTTCTTTTAACTTATATTTTCGTCTAACAAACCATTTATTACATTCAGCAAACTTTTTACGTCTGCCTTTAAGCTTTTTTGCTGCATTTAGTCCGCGTGATTTACTTCCCATATTACAATCAATAGACTCAAGCAAGTGGTTTATAAGTGTTTCTGCTTAGAAATTTATTTATACGCAAACAAATATTTTATCTAAATGTTCTGGTGCATTACAGTTCAGATGCAGTTAGTATAACTATTTTAGGACAAAATGAATTGATTAAAAAAACAAAATCTGCTAAAAAATAATCTAAAGAATTCGTATATCTTTGATATTAGGATGATATCTGCTAAGAACTTCTTTTAAATCTTTAAGTCCTTTTTGTTGATTATCTAACAAAAATCTACGTTCTCGACTGCTACTAAATTCAATTTCAATAATTTGACGTGAATCTTTATTTATTTCTTCACATTTCTTAGGTTTAACTGGATAAAGATAGTTTGTTATTAATCCTACACTATTTGCAGATTCTTCAAAAACTTTAATATTTTTCTTAAATTTATTTCTTAATATTTTAATATTTTTACCTTGCGGACCTATTGCTCTACCCGTTGTTCCTTTTTTAGTAATAAATATTAAACTACTTGCAATAGAAAAGCAATCAACACAAGAAACTCTCGTTATTTCTTGGAAAAGTTTCATCTGAAATATTGATTCAGAAGTCAATTTTCGCATTATTTAATCAACCCAATTATTGAAATAGAATATGGCTTTTTACATAAAGCCCCAAGCTCATCATTTGTATGTTTTAATAATTTAACTTCAGCATCAGATAATTTAGCACGTGCAGTAATCTCTTTTTCCCCTGGAAAATTTGAGGATAAAAGAACTTCAGATAATTTTCCTTCATTTAAATAACGTATTACTTCAGATTTGCCAAAAACTAGTTTAGTTTTACTTTTCAAAAGCTTACTTATATCAATCATTTTTTAGCCTCCTTCTTTTTAGGTTTAGCAGTTTTAGCTTTACGCATTTTAACTACTAAATCCGGTAATCCTGTTCCAATTGGTATTGGTTGGTTTATCATAATATTTTCAACAACACTTGTTAATCTATCAACTTCACCAATTACACTTGCTTCAACAAGGTGTTTTATTGGTGTTTCAAAAGATGCTCTTGCCAAAATACTTTCTTTTTGGCTAGTAATTCCGTGACGAGTTATACCTTGTAATCCACCAGACTTACACATTGTATCAGAAATTAGTAAAATATGTCTTGAATCAACATTTAATCCTTCTTGATCAAGAACCATTTGAATTTCTTGTGCAATTCTTTCACGAACTGCTTCAATACCAAATATTTTCTGAATTTCATATAAGTCATTACTTGTGGTTCGGTTTTCATCAACTTCTTCAAGTGGAATTATTTTTGCAAGGTTTGTTCCATATGTCTGAATAAGATATTCATTGTCTCGTTTTACTGCTAAAACGTGGGATATTTTTGGGATACCTGAAACATACATGCTTCTAATTTTTTCTTTAAGTTTATACAGTTTCTTAATATCTTTGGAACCAGTAGAAATAACTATCGTATCACCTTTAATTTTAATTTCAACACCTTTAGCTTGTTTCTTAAGATTTGCTGCAGCATCCCCAATTGTTATGAAATGTTTTTTACATAAATTTGCATTAACTTTAACTGATAATGAAATATTAACTAAATCTAATACAAATTCAGAAGAAACATCTTCAAGAGAAACTTTCTTAATTTTATTTGCAATTTTATCTGCTGATAAAAAAGTTTTATTATGGGGTTTATTAAGGTACACTTCCATCATAGGTGTTTTTGGTATTTTACGTGCGTCAAGAATTTCAATAATTCGAGGTAAACCTAATGTAACATTAAGTTCGGAAACTCCTACAAAGTGGAAGGTTCTCATTGTCATTTGTGTTCCAGGTTCACCAATACTTTGAGCAGTTATAACTCCAACAGCCTCACCTGGGTCAACTTGCATATTTTCATATCTTCTCAAAACATTAGCTTTTTCTTTAGGAGTAAGCTTATTTGCTTTAATTTCTTCAACTATTTTTTCAGGTAGTTTAATCTTACTTTCGGTTAACATCTAACTTACCTCCGTCTGAGCGAGATACATCAATTCCATCACCGCCAAATTTAAATTGAACAATATTT
>CAZGVA010000018.1:0-19594 GCA_964528765.1 Candidatus Woesearchaeota archaeon
AGCAATTATTGTTATTCACATGGCTTCTGTTTGGGTTCCATTTACATCTGAATCAAAAGAAGCAGTTTCAGCATACCCTGAAATATTAAAAGAAGCTAAACTAGCGCTTCAGGAATGTGCTAGAAGCTTGCAAAGATATGTTGGTCGAAAAAGACGAGCAGAAATTGAAGCTAAGAAACGAGAAATATTTAAAGCATATTCAAAAGAAGTAGCACAAGCAGTTGTTTCATTAAATTCAGATGATGCATATAAAATTTCAAAAGAGAAATTTGATAAAGAAACTGCAATTGTTCTAAAGAAACTTCTTACGATTGCAGAATCAATGTATTCAACTGGCGCAGATGTTGAAGAATTAGAAGACGTTGAAGAAAAGATTGAAAAGCAAGAAAAGCAAGGTGCTACTGAAGAAAAAGCAGAAAAGAAACTTGAAGACGAACGTGAAGAAGAAGAGGAACTAATGGAGGAAGAAAAATGATTGAATTAAATGAAGACACACTCATGCTAGGAGTTAGCTTAGCAGGACTTGCATCTTTTTTGTATATAAACCATCTGGGGAAAAAACATACTCAAAAAGTTTTTGACAGTAAATTTGGAAGTAAGAATCACTTGGAAGAAATATATTCTTGCGTTTCAGCAATTCCTACTTTAGCAAGTAGAATTGTATCAAAGGCCGAAATATATTTACTAAATAGTGTGGCACCAAAAGAATATAAGTTTTCAAGAAAAGAACTTGGTGCTTTATTAGGAGGACAAGATGGCAAGTAATCAAATATCAAAACAAGAAATAATTAAACGACTAAAGGAAATTGGAATTGATTTTAAGAAAGATATTGAGGCGTCAAAAGACCCAAATATGGCGATTCCGCTCAGAACTCTCGCTAACGCTTATTTTGATAAAACTGACAGAATGATTAAACTCGGAGAAAAGAAACAAACTCGAACTTTTTTTAATGTTGGTCAGGCTAAAAAATTCATGCAGACTGCTTTGGTTGCAAAGCAGATTAAAGAACTTCTTGAGCAAGACAAGCCAGCAATTTCAACAAGACAGTTGTATTATATTTTAAAGCACTCTATTGAGGGAACAAAAGAAAACACATTTGATGACCAAGCAACAGAATCTGATCCAGTTATTGAAGATGTTGAAGTAACAATTAATGTTCTTAGAGAAAGACTTGGTCTTGAAGCAACACCTAGTGGAGTTATTTCGGGTCCAATTAAATATGAAGATTTAAAGACCGACGATATAATTGATTGCTCAAGAATGGGAAGCGCAGGTGCAGCAATCCCACCAAATACAGAACCACATGTTGTAAAGTTCAAAGAGTGCACTGCGGATTTTATTTTAGTTGTAGAGAAGTTTGCTGTATGGAATCTTTTGAACCAAGCAAAGTTTTGGAAAAAACACAATTGCTTGTTAATGACGGGAAAAGGTCAGGCATCTCGTTCAGATCGAAGATTGGTTGCAAGAATTTCAAAAGAACTTAACATTCCCGTTTATGTTTTTGCAGATAATGATGCATACGGATATTATATTTATTCAGTTTACAAACAAGGCTCAATTAACTTGGCTTTCTTTTCAGAGAAAGCAGCTTGCCCAGATGCAAAATTCATCGGTCTAAAAACACGAGATGTTAAGAGATTTAAGATAGCAAAGTCAAACTGGATTAAGCTAGAAGGTCATGACTTAAAACGACTTAAAGAAATATCAAAATATGATTGGTTCCAGAGCAAGGAATGGCAACAAGAACTAAAAGATATGAAAGAATTTGGCTATAAGGTTGAATCTGATGCGCTTGTTAGTAAATCTATTGAGTTTATGGGTGAGACATACCTACCTAAGGTTATTAAAGAAAAAGACTGGATCGATTAAAGCGAAAAATAATTATGAGCAATTTTTATCTTATTTTTATCTATATCAGCAATTAACATACTTTCTCTATCATGATCTAATGAAGTCATGCACCCATACATTGGCTCACATACACTGCTGTGACCGTATAATGTGAACCAAAAATCTTTGTGCAAAAATTTACCTGCAGCATTACATATGACAATAAATAAATGATTTTCAATTGCACGAGCTTCAGATATTTTCCTAACAACGCCATATGCTGCAGAGAGTAAATCAATACCCTGATCCTTTAATTTAGCGTCCCAACTAACATTTAATTCCCACATCATTGGGCAAATTACTATGTCTGCACCCATCTTTTTATATTGTGTAAATATTTCAGGATTTGTAATATCTAAGCAAATTGCTAATCCTATTTTTCCAAATTTTGTATTAACAATAACATTTTCTTCTCCAGGTGTTGTGTAGTCTGTTTCAACATCGGGAATTATCTTCTGTTTATCGTATTTACCAATTATTTGACCCATATCATTAACAAAATGTGTTCGATTAAAATATTGGTTATTTTTTTTCACAAGTAAACTTCCAAGAACACCATGAATTTTGTATTCACTACATAAATTTCTGAACTTTGAAATGAAATCATTTACGGATTCTTTGTATATGCTTTCATTTATTATGCCATCACATTTTTCGGGAAATACAATGATGTCTGCATTTTTTTGTTTAGCTTTGTTAGTAAATTCAATTATTTTCTCAAAATTCGCATTAGCATCATTAGGTAATATTTCCATTTGACAAACAGCTATTCTGACCATTTATACCACCTTTTTGTAGCTTCCTTACGTGTTTTTTCTAATTCACGTACCCATTTTTCTTGACTATTTTGGAAATCATATCTATAGGATAATGGGCAATGGTCCAAATCTAATGGCTTGTCTAAATCATCTTCGTAAAAGGATTGTAATTTTAATGTTGGTTCACCTGTGTTGAATCGGGTAGCAGGTTGTTCAATTATTTTGTTAACAATTTTTTTAATTATAGCTTTGCCATGACCGAGATTCTCGGATAAGTAGTTCGTTAAACTTTCTATGCTACCCTCTTCTGCATATAAATATCCAATCGCAATAACATCCAAATGTTTTTCATCAACACCCCAGGTTGATTTAAACGTAGATCCAACTTCACCAGATACTTTTGGTCGATTCCAAATTTGTTTAGGTAGACCTAATTGTTTAGCAAGTTCGCGTACTTCACTTTTTAATAATTTTTCAGTTAATCCAAAGTGACCACGATGATTTCCAGTTGTAAATGCACCATACAAATCTTCAGTTAAACATCCAGAATCTATGCTCATTGCATTACGATTATTTTCAATCATATGTGCGTAAGCAGTTCTGACCCACACTGCAGCATCACAAGAAGGAATTTGCTGTCCTTCTGAAAGTCCTTTAGTTGTGTCGATTAATAATTTTTCATATTGTTTAAGAACTGGAGTAATGTCTGCACGAATAATATTTTTTTCTGGAATATTATATGTTTTAATTAAATATTCAGTATTTTTTCTATCTTGGCTTTCTGTTTCTAATTCACTTTCATGTTGTTTATAATGAACTACGATAGTTTTTTCAGGTCCAACAGCCTCACATGCGAGCACAAGCGCAACAGACGAATCAACTCCACCAGATAACTCGACCATTATATTTTCATAAGGATTCCCCCGTTCATTATTAAGTTCAGAAAACCCTTTTCGTATTAATTTAATCATCTGGCTGATAGTATTTTCAGGTATGGGTAGATTTTCATCTAGCTTTGCTTCCAGATTATACTCGGCTCTAAGCTCATTTGCTTTATTCAGGTAAGCATATCCGCCTTCTGTTGGTTGTTCAAATATATTTTTCATTTTTCCACTTCTTTCTTTGTGTTAGTAATTTTATCTAATAAGCTCTGAGCACAATTCTTTTTTGAATCAGCTCCTGAAATTTCACGTTGTAATTCTTTTTCAACTTGATCAATATATTTAGGAAGTTCTCTGGGATTTTTTCTAAAGTATGAACTTAATTCGGTCATTGAATCCTCATGCCAATTTCGGTTACATTAACTTGCTTAGGTACACCGGTTAATATGCTATCTTCTGCTTCGACGAGTTTTTTTTCATATTCGCGAAATCTTTTCGGCGTACATCGTTCATACCTATTACAATTTAGACAAATATTTTCTTCACTAGCTAGATCACAAAAGATTTTAGCTTGCCCATTTTTCCATAAATTAATTCTACCTGCTGTTTGGTGTTTATTTGAGCGTTCTATGTTTTTGTAGTATCCTGAGCAATTATCTTTGAGAATGATACTATCAAATTCAATATCTCCTGAATCGATTGATTTTATGTATTTTTGAACATCATTTCGACTAACGGGAATTTCAGTATTATCTTCCAAGATAATGGTTCCATGATTATGTTCAGTTAGTAAACGAAGTAAGAGTATTCCCTTATTTTTTACCGATTGATTTATCATTTATCTTCAATCTTATCTGCATCAAGTAATCGTTTATATTCCCAAACAGGACAATCATTTTTTCTATATTCACAATCAACACAATTATTTTCTGAATGTACCCAGTCACATTTGTATTCAAATTCTTCTGCAGTGAAATATAGAATTAATTTAATTTCATTACCATCTAATTTTCGAGTAAGAACTCCACCCTCATATAAAGAACCTTTTTTGATTTCTTCACGTATGTGCTGTACGCTCTTAAGTCCATTAAGTAATACTTCATCAAGTAAGAACGGACCGTTTTCTTTATCCCACCAAGGATACATCTCGCTACAAAGATAAACCTTATCTTTATCTCTAGCCATTGATAGCATTCTATCGATTCCTTTAGTTGACGTTTTTAGTTCTTCTATTTTTTCGTTTTCCATTTTATTTTCTCCTTATTCACCATTTATCGTGTATTACTTAGTAGTTGTAATGACTCCTTATAGCAGTATGGATAAAAAAGCGTAAAATTTCCGATAAATTTATAAAAAAACAAGAAATACTCTTGTATGATTAAAACAGACAAATATAAGTTAGATGCTAAAGACAAAAAGATATTGAACCTATTGCAAGAAAACGCACGCGAAACTCTTACAAATATGTCCAGAAAAATTGGGCTTTCAGTTGATGCAATTCATAATCGTATTAAGAAAATGTCTAAGAGTGGACTTGTTGCTCAGCGAGTTATGATTAATCCTGCAGGGATTGGTTACCCATTAATAACTGATGTAAAAATCAAAATGAAAAACGCATCAGAGAAAGATGCAAATGCATTTATCTCATATCTTAAAAATCATCCAAGAGTTATTGAGCTAATACAAATAATGGGTGATTGGGATTTGACTTGTGTTGTAATTGCAAAAGATGCAAATGACTTAGCAGACCTTACCAATGAAATCAGATACAAATTTAGTAAATTCATAGCAGACTGGCGAGCTCTTATGGTTCTTAAACACCATAAGTTTGAAGAGTATGATATGAATAAATTGTAATTTATTGAATTGGAAACTTTCTTAAATTTAAAATTGTAAGTTTACTAACAACAATGAGTTTATTAGAAATATCTAAAAAACGGCAACAAACAGCGCACAAAATTATGTCTAACTTAAATTTAGTACCAATTCTTTCAGAAGTAGGTGATGTTCATTTGGTTGGCAGTGTGGTGCATGGAACTGTTCTGAAACTCGATATTGATTTTCATATTGAGCTAAATAAAAAATACACTGCAAAAGAAGCGGTAAAATATGTTCGTAAACATTTAACGGACTCACATATTCATGATATAACAACCAGCGTTTACAAACACTTGAATGGAATTGTCATGGAATGCATGTATGCATCAAGAGGTGACTGGTCAATTGATATGTTTTTATGCGAAGGCGATCTGAAGAGTAAACGTCATGAATCATGGATTGCGAAATTAATGACTACACCAAAACTTAAAAATATCTTGAAATTAAAAGCACATTATTTACGGAAAAAAATGTTGCGTATGGGAATGTCTTATTGGATATATGAAGCTGTTTTGAAATACGGTATTAAAACGCATAAAGATTTTGAAAAGCATTTGTTTGAACAACGTCAGTTGACGATGGATTATTTCAAAAAAAAATCGATTAGAAAAAATGTTATCTAATTTTCAAACAAGATTCTGGGAACTTGATTTTCTTCGAGGTTTAGCAATAATTATGATGATTATTTCGAATGTTATTACTTCGATAAGTTATTTTAATGTTGTTGATATTAATACACATGCTGGCTTTTGGAAAATTTTTGCCACAAGTACTGCAACATTATTTATTTTGTTGGTGGGCATTTCATTAACATTAAGCTACGCAAAAATTCGTAATAGAACTCGCAAACAAATATTATTGAAATATTTAAAACGCGGTCTGATGATTTTTTCATGGGGTTTAGCGATTACATTTATTAGTTGGTTTTTTATCCGAGAAGATTTTATTATTTTTGGCATATTACATTTTATTGGATTGGCAATTATTCTCGCAATACCTTTTCTAAAACATAAATTTTTAAATCTTATTTTTGCAATGACCTTCATAGCTGTTGGTTTTTATACCAAGCAGTTAATCGCAGATAATTTGTTATTTATTTGGATGGGATTAACTCCTGCGAAATTTAGTACAGTGGATTATTTCCCAATTTTTCCATGGTTTGGAATTATTCTTCTCGGGATATTTATGGGTAATCTATTATACAAAAATTATTCTCGTAATTTTCAGATTCAAAATTTATCCAATAATCGTGGTGTAAAATTGTTTTCTTTTTTAGGTCGAAATTCTTTGATTATTTATCTTATACATCAACCAATAATTATAACTACTCTTTATATTCTGGGCTATATTATAATCTAATCTCTTTTTCTAGCCAATCAATATGTTCGTTTTTTCGTTTCCAGAAAATGTCTTCCCAAATATAATGGAAAGCTAGCTTCTCGTATTTTGGGTATTTTTTAAAATACTCTTTGATTTTACCTGGTAATACTAATTTTCTATTAAATAATATACGTGACATTATTTTTTGTTCCCATAGAGGTATTGTATCAAGCGAGTCGGTGAAATAAAATATTTGAAATAATATATATTCCAATGATGCTGGGCCAATTCCATATATGCTAAGCATTACTTTCTTAATTTTTTCTTTACTTTCTTTTCTTAAAGCATATTCATTAATTTCATTATTCGCAAATTGTTCAGATAATTTTGCAATGTATTTTGCGCGATAACCGAGTTTTAATTCTCTTAAATATTGTTCATCTATTTTAGTTTTTTTTGGATTCCAAAATGTTGATAAAACTTGACCATCAAATTTTACTTTATACCCATATGCTCGAAATAAATTTTCTAACATTTGAACACTTCGGCGTACTGTGGCATTTTGTAATGTAATATATATGATTAACATTTCATAAAGCGAATTTGATGCAATTGCTTTTGTGCCTCGCCATTTTGTAAATTTTTTATCTAATTTAAATTTAGAAATATCTTGATCAAAATTAAATCGCCATCTTATTTCTGAAACTGCATTTTTAATAAATTCATCAGAAAGTCTATCTTCGGAAAATATACTTAATTCAATTTTTGGATTAGATACCGTACCTTTGTTCTTGAATTTTAATCCTAATAATTTTTCTTGCCATACCATTGTAATCCAATGAATATCTCTGACCCAGGCAAGATCAGATGATGGATAATGAGATGGTTTGTGCATATTGGCATTGAAATTATATGGTGATTTTGGTTCCAAAGTTAGTATTTTTTCCCAATCTAATTGAATAATCATTTTATGCGTATAATCTTTCGCTCTTAACCTTTTCTTTATTGTTTTATTGTAAGCAATGCCGTCTACAAATCTTTTTCAAAGAAATTTTTAATTTTAGATATGCGAAGATTTGTTGCGAGTTATGTTGTTTTTTAGGGTCAAACTGGTGAACGGGTGGTGTATGATTCTCCACCGTACCCATTTAAAGCAGAAAATGAGATCGCTGCCATGGAAATAGTAACGACTTTGCTTAAATTACTCTTTTCTCGAGTAGATAAAATTGATCCAGTATATAAAATTGATATATCTTTAGAAGAAAAAATTAGTTGTGGTAATGAAATTCTTAAGTTTACACAATCCTAGAAATCCTTATATCATATTTTATAGAATTTTTTTATGGGCTTTGATTTCCTTTCATCAGACCAAACACTTTTTTCTAATCCAGATGCTCTTGACCCGGATTTTATTCCAAAAAAATTACCACATAGAGAAGGCCAGCAAGATCATATTGCTGCATCAATTAAACCCCTTTTTCACGATAGGAGCGGAAAAGCGATTTTAATTACAGGGTTGCCAGGTATTGGAAAAACCGCAGCAACAAAAAGAGTACTCAAAGATTTGGAAGATGTTGATTCAAAAAAAACAATTAGTCAAGTTTTTTTAAATTGTTGGAAATTTAATACAACCTATAAAATTCTTTGTGAAATTTCAAAACAATTAGGTTACCCGTTTACGCAAAATCTTAAAACTAATGATATTATGGAAAAAATTGTTGAAAAGAGCCAAAAAGCTGATGGCGTAGTATTTGTTTTTGATGAAATTGATAAATCAGAAGATTATGCATTTTTGTATTTTATTTTGGAAGAATTTTCTCGTAAAACTTTGATTTTGATTACAAACGAAGCTAATTGGGGAACTGAATTAGATAACCGCATTAGATCTAGATTAATTCCAGAGACAATTGAATTTAAACCATATACGGCTAGAGAAGTTTTCGATATTTTAAAAGAACGAAGTAAGTATGCTTTTTATGAAGATACTTGGGACGAAGTAGCATTTGAAATTTTATCTGAAAAAGCAGCAGATTATCAAGATATTCGTGTTGGGATTAAACTTCTTAAAGTTGCAGGTGAAATTGCTGAAGAAGATTCTTCAATGAAAATTTTACAAAAACATGTTTCTGAAGCAGTGACTCGCATCGATGAATTTAAAATTAAAAGTGCTGCGGAATTAACTGATGAAGAAAAGCATGTTCTTTCTATTTGCAAACAACACAATGGTTCACATATTGGCGCAATTTTTAAGTCCTATCAAAATTCTGGTGGAGCTAAATCTGAAAAAACATTTAGACGGAAACTTGAGAAATTACAAGGTAGAAAGTTAATACGTTTAGAACAAACTGGTTCAGGATTTAAAGGACGTTCTACCCTTATACAATATATTGGTTTAAACAAAAAACAAAAAATTGATGATGTTAAGCGAACGCACAAAAGTTTAGATGAATTTAGAGCAGATTTGCCGTAACAAAAATTAACCAAATACCTATGAGTTTTGATATAAAACAAATTAACATATATTTTTTTGTACTATATTTAGATACGTAACTTAATGCAGCTACAAATTCATCAGGCAAGGGCGTAGCTAGTACTACTAACATAATTGATGGCAAAATTATATCTAATCGATGTATCCACTTTTTTTGTTTTAGGTATTTTCTGCTTTTTTTAATTTGTTTTTTTGCTATTTTGTGCACATATTTTCGTATTATTAAGTTACCTACCGTTGCACCTGTTGCTCCAATTGGAATTAATAAATATGGATTAAGTGTTTCGGCTGCTCTGGCAAAAATTGCAATTGCTGGTAGAGTGGTTGTACTATATGTGAATAAGGCACCTGCAATAAATATTCCAAAATATTTAATACTGGCAACAAGTGTGATTAATTCTTGCGCTACAGGTAATTTTAATATACCTATCGCAATAAATATAGACATCATATATGCCACAATTTTTGGAATTTTATCAATTGTTTGCTGGCGCATATTATTTACTTATTTTAAATTTAATAAAGATTCTCTACAGGTTTTAGGAAGATGTGCATAACGTTTATTTTGAGGCATCTTTAAAATATGTTAAGCAAATTAAATATATTGATTATATAATTTTTTAAGTAAGTTTTTTAAATGAATTACTCACACATAGTATATGATAACAGAATCAAGTAGATTGGATAATCGTATTGCTAATGCGTTGTCTCTTGAGACTAATTTAATTCCAGATTATCGTCCAGATTATAGTAATAATCTTGATGATCAATTTGATGATTTAAAGCTACGAATATTATCTTGGTCAGATGGTAACAAATTCAATAATGCGGAACATACTTCAAGAATTTTATTTGAGTCAGGACTTTTAACTCGAAAATCGGTGTTATGGATATTGGCTTGTGGCTCAACAGCTAAAGAACTAGCAGCATTTTCATCTTCTTGTCCAGGATATATTTATGGGATTGATCCAAAACTTAACCGAGAGAAAGATACAGGATATGTTAGACTAGTTAAGTCATCAATTAAGCAAGCTCTTGAAAATCCTAAAATTAAAAGACCGGATGTAGTTATTTCTAGAAGATATTTGGGGATTCATCGAGATGTGGAACAGATATTACATTTAGAAACGCAGCCAGTAATGTTACTAAGTTTATGTGCTTGCTCGAGCTGTTATTCTAGTTATTTGACTCCAATTGATAAAGTAAAAGCACAAAAATCACTGCAACTTGCTAGTCGAGGGAAAAGTATTTCTTCTTTTGTCAGACGCAATCGTTTACCGCATCGATGGAGAGATCCGTCTTTGTATTGTGGTTATACTAACCCTACACAAGCACTAGCACAGGATATCATGCAATTAGCCGATGAAAAAGGATATCAAAGTAAGATTTTACCGATTGCAGACTCAAAAGCTACTCGAGTGATTTCGTTTCCTGAATCAAAAAGAAAATCAATTGATAATAGTTATGATAAGCTAAATCGTTTCTTTTTTTAGATTAAGTGATGTTTTTGTCCAATAAATCGTATTACTTCGGATTACTAGACATACGACAACTTGGGGTTTTCTCTTTATAATGCTCGTGAATAGCATAATTGAAATGAAAATTACAAACGCTTTGAAAAGAAAGAGCAAAGACATCTGGTATTGGGTTAAACTCCGAGATAACACTGGTAGAATAAATAAAAATGATTTTTTTGGTATAATGAGCATTCCACGAGTTCAACAAAAACTTAGTACACTATATGATTCAGATCCAAATAGCATGGACCCTAAAGAAGTTAGCTCGATTTTTAGTGAAGTTTTGAGAAGTATGGATAGTTTAAAATCAATGAATCTACAATCTGCGTAGTTGCATATTTCACCTATGCTTGTTGATATGAGCTCGAAATTTTGAACTCGTATTATTTTTTAATCCAAATCTTATAAACTAGATATGTCCATGGAACAACAAAAAGTACACCATATATTCTCCAATCAACATCAAGTAAATTTGGTAAGAAATGTACTAACGTTAAAGCAAAGAAGAATGTAGCAGTCTTTAGTAGCGCCATATCAATCCAACTCATTTTTCGAATTATTTTATTTAAATCCATGAGATAAGCATTCTTACTTATATAAAAAGTTTAGTGCCCCCGGCGAGATTTACATAGAACCAGTGTGCTTAAACGCATACTGCATCTGTTTTGAACTCACGTCCTCAGGGCGAAAGCCTGAGATGATTGGCCGGACTACACCACAGGGGCATGTTAATATTGTCTATAGTTGATTTAAAAGAGTTTTGTAAAAAATGGGCAGGAGGAGATTTGAACTCCTGACATCTGGCTAACTTAAGCCAGAGACACCTCCTCGCGGAAGCGGCCTTATAAGACCAGCGCTCTAACCAGGCTGAGCTACCCGCCCATTAAGTTTATGCGAGCACTATTATTTAAAAGACTTACTTTAAGAAAAAGCGCCGGGGATAGGACTCGAACCTATGACCTTGCGGTTAACAGCCGCACGCTCCACCAACTAAGCTACCCAGGCATAGAGATAATCGCCCCTTTTGTTTTATAAAAGTTCTGATTATTAGATCAATTTGTTTAAGATCGTTAATGCTTTTGATAAGTCTTTGTTTTCGATGATAAAAACATCTTCAACGTAACTACCTAACACTGTTTGAAAATTTATTCCCGCATCAGATAATACGCTCGATATAAATGAAGTAAATCCTAAAGTTTCATCTGCGTCTTTTGGACTTATTATAATTAGCTCTGCTAAGTCTGTTTTTTCATCAATAATTTCGTTTTCAAGATCGTTTTTTATTTTTAAATAATCTTCTTTTGCATAAATCACACTTATTGTTTTGTCTCCTTGTATTAATTGAAGCGGTTGACTTGGAAGTGGAGTGTTTAATGGAAAAATGAATCTACAGACTTTTGTTTGTATCTTGAGCTGACTTTTTTTAAGTAACTTAATTATCTTTTTTTCATTGTCAGTATGTTTAAGCGTATCTGCGTGTCTTCTGCAAGCAATTAAAACTGCATCAAACGTATTAGATTTTAACTTTAATTGTTGGATAATTTGTCTAGATAATGCAGAGTAATTAATCACACCTTTTTTGAAACAATCTTTGATACTCGCATGTTGATTTACATAATCTTCTACTTTTTTCTGAATGCTTGTCATAATATTCATTGAATTAAAGTTTAATAAATGTTTTGTTTGGGACAAAAAAGTCTTATATGTACAAAATAGGTCGTTAGCGTTTTAAAGAAACCTTGAAAAATGTTTACATGGCAAATAAAAAGTATTCAATCATCTTGAATAAAAATTTGAAAGCAATGTCATCAGGTATTGCTATGAATGCAATTGCACATACGTGTGCTCAATTAGGAACGATTGTACCTGCATTGCAAGGAACAGCAATTTCCGATGCATCTGGAAGCATTCATGCAGGTGTGCCTATTTTTGCGAATACTATTTTATATGCAAAGTCTTGCCAAATGAGTGCATTGTTTAAAAAAGCGATTTCAGATAAGACACTAACTGTTGTGGATTATCCAAAAGAAGGATACTATACTGTTGATGATAATCAATTTTGTGAAGCAATTAGTAAGAAAACTTGTGAAGATATTGAGTATTGGGCAATTGCAATATATGGCGATACTGAAAAAATTATGCCAATAACTAAAAAATGCAGTCTTTGGAGCACTCCATTTGAACAAGATCGGCGTAGATGTAAGTAGATTTTTCTAAAGCGATTTGCAGATTTCGTAATACAGCAAATCTTTGGATTTGCGACTTGATAATTTTTGATTATTAAGAAATTTTGAGCCAGTAGCCTAGTCTGGACAGGGCACAGACAGGATGGTGATTGCCACTTGGTGTTTGCCTTCGGTGCACGCCTTCTAAGTGCAAGCTTGCGGAGCTTTTTATGCGCAGACAGCCTGGGATCGTGGGTTCGAATCCCGCCTGGCTCGCTACTGCGAAAGCAAGTGAGATAAATATGAAAACTGATGATGAAAAAAAGAAAATAATGATGGCAGAGTGGGAGTATTATATTGATTGCCAATTGTTTGGTAATTGTACGAGTAAAGATTAAATAGGTGAAAGATGAAAGACCATATGAATTTGAAAGAACAAGCAATACATGAATTGCATAAAGTAACTTACTTGCCTAAGCCGGAAATCGAGAAGTTACTAGAAGTTCCTCCAAACCCAAAAATGGGTGATTTATCATTCCCTTGCTTTATTTTAGCTAAACAATTTAAGAAAGCACCTGGCCAAATCGCAAGAGAATTTAGAGAAAAACTTGTTGTGCCGAAGGGTTTCAAAAAAGTTGAAATTGCCGGACCTTATTTAAATTTTTATTATAACTCTGCGGATTTTGCTGAACAAGTTTTGAAAGAAGCAAAAAAGAAAGATTTTGGTAGGTTAAATCAAAAACATACGTTTATGTTGGACGTTTATCAAGCAAATCCTTACAAATCATTTCATATTGGCCACGTTAGAAATGCCGTGTTGGGAGAAAGTATTCGACGTATTCTTGAATTTGCAGGCAATAAAACAATAGCTGCATCGTTTAGTGGGGATATTGGTATACATGTAGCTAGGTGGTTAGTGTATTATCAAACTAAATATTCTGGAAAAGTCCCAAAAGATAATTTTACTAAGTGGGTTGGCGAAATTTATTCTACGGCTTCCCAATTAGGTAAGACTGATAAGAATTTTGAAGAAGAGTCACATGAATTAAATCGTGCGCTTCATAATAATGAACCAAAAATAACGAAGCTTTGGGATAAATTTAGGAAAATGTGTTATCATGATTATGAAAAAATTGCTAAAGAGCTTGGATGTAAAATTGATATATGGATACCTGAGAGCGATTGTATTGAACCGGGAATTAAAAAAGTTAATAATCTCATTAAGTCTAAAAAGTTAATCAAAAGCGAAGGTGCGTGGGGTTTGGATTTAAAGAAATATGATTTGGGTTTCTTTTTGTTATTAAAATCTGATGGAACTTCATTATACTCAACAAAAGATTTTGGAAATTTGTATATTAAAAATGCGTTTAATAATAAATATGATAAATCATTATATGTTGTGGCATCTGAACAAGAATTTTATTTTAATCAGTTGTTCAAAGCATATGATGTTCTTAATATGTCTCCTGGTGTTGAACATATACACCTTAATTATGGTTATGTAAATTTAAAAAGTGGTAAAATGTCTTCGAGATTAGGTAATGTAATTTTGTATGAAGATTTGCGTGACAATATGTCTAAAATTGCACTTAGTGAAGTTAGTAAAAGACAAAAATCTCTATCTAAGTCTAAACTTAACTCCATAGCTAACGCAATAGCGTTTGGCGCAATAAAATATGATTTACTAAAATATAGTGTTAGAACGCCGATTGGTTTTGATATGAATGATGCACTATCCTTTGAAGGTAATACTGGGCCGTATTTGCAATATGCTTTGGTTAGGGCTAGCAAAATTATGAAGAAATCACGTCAGAGTATTACAACATCAGTTGATTTTAGTTTGTTAAATTCAAAAGAAGAACAAAATCTTGTGAAACATATTGAAAATTTTCCTGAAATTATTGAGCAAGCTGTTGCACAATTTTCGCCACAGATAATTGCGAATTATGCTTATGAGTTAGCACAAAAATTCAGTACTTTTTATGCAAAACACCGAGTTGTCGGCGCTACAATTAAGGAAGAAAAAGCAAGATTGCTATTGGTGCATACGTTTTATGAAACTCTGAAAAAAGCTCTTACTCTTTTAGGAATGGATGAAGTTGAAGTTATGTAATCCTCTGAAGAAATGGTTATATAGTTTTGTTTAGAAATAATTAATGGCTGTAGAGTGTGGAGATAATAATAGTAATGAAGTTATTTATCAAGTTGAACGGCTTTTTTATACTGATGGGAGTTTGATTGAAGGATCTAGAATATATATGTCAGTAAGAGAACATGAGCGAAATATTTGGGAGCGAGAAGATGTTCGGAATGCGTTGGCTAAAGCGAAAGGCGGCGGCGTTGATATTAAAATTTTAGAAAAAGATGAAGGTATTATCCCAGAGTTTCTTACTGATTGTGTTGTTGATGCACCGATAATTGAAGAACCGAAGACAATAGTTCATAAATTATTACGTCGTATTAATTCTTACGTTAATTTCGTAACTCATGAAGCGTTTTTTATTTCATATCCAGGGAAGAAAGATTACGTAACTACTATGTTGTTTAATAACAGTGGTGAGGCATTTGCCACATTTGATCAAACTGCAGCAAATGTTTTGAATAATTCATGGGGTATTGCTAAAGAATATGTTAAAAAATATTTTCCAGAAACAACATGAAACTAACAAAATATGATTGGACATCGATTGTAATTGTTGTTTTACTATTTGCAATTAGCTTTTATCTATATCCAAGTTTGCCAGATGAATTACCAATGCACTGGAATGCATCTGGAGAAGTTGATGGATGGTCGGGTCCAAGTTCGATTTTTATGTTCCCAGTAATTATTGCACTTGTTTATGCTTTGTTTTTGGTGCTTCCAAAAATCGCAGTTTTCAAGAAAAATGTTCAAGGATTTAAACATTTTGAAGGTATGAAATTAATGTTTACATTATTTCTTAGCTCGTTTTTCGCAATAACTTTGCTAGCAATATTAGGATACACAATTAATGTTATTCAATTTATGCTACCCGCAATTGGTTTGATGTTTATGTATATTGGTTATATTATACCACATATTAAGAGAAATTATTTCATTGGAATTAGAACTCCATGGACTCTAGCTAGCGATTTTGTTTGGAAAGAAACGCACACTTTTGGTGGAAAACTTTTCATGTTAGTTGGAGTTTTGTTTGTGTTTTTGATTTTTGTAAATCCAGTTTATATTATTTATCTAATTTTGATTAAAGTTTTTGGATTAGTTGCAATTTTATTTGTTTATTCATATTTGGTTTGGAAACGACACAGAGATAAGAAAACCTTATAAACAGTTCAAATTAGTTCTACTATACATGAAAAGATCAAGTCGTAAGTGGAAAAAAAAGAATAAGTCAGGATACCGAGGTAGATGGAAATGGTATCGTAAGAAGCTAAATGAAAAAAAGCGACTTAGACGAAGAAAACGATCTTAGTGATAAAAATGACCTTAAAAAACAGTTCAAAAGAAACTGATATAAGGGAAATTTATCGCGAATACATTTGTAAAATTGCTCACCATTCTAGCATAACTAATAAATAAATTAAGAGACATATGCTAAAACATGCAAAAGAGGACATGTTTTCAAATCCAGAAGAATGGGCGGCAAGTATGCAAAATTTATTGGATATTTTTGAGATGAAGATGAACGTAAAGCCAACAATAAATCTTAAATTAAAACGTTTATTACTTCATCATATTAGACATAAGAAAAAACCAATTCCGCCAAAATCTGCTATACCATATATTAAAGAATTTAAATTAAATTAGTAGTATATAGTAATCTTTATAATTGAATTAATCGAATTAGTTGTTAGTGCTATCTGTTCAGACAGTACTAAATTTGCAGGGGTGCCGGAGTGGTCAAATGACCTTTTTGCACTGGCAGAGGCTCAGACTAGACGGGATGGGCTTAGGTGGCTTCATTTTCCGAAAGGAAGATGACGCGAATGCGCAAGCTACGTGATTAAAAAGCACATTGCGCCCGAAGAAACCCATTGACTTAGTGTCTACGCAGGTTCAAACCCTGTCCCCTGCACTTTTTTAAAAGTAGTTTATCGTATAGTTTGCAATATATTTTTATACGAGTTTAGTTTTATGTTGAATGGATCCAAATGCTGTTGTTGCAATCATTGGTATGGTTATTTTATCAGGAGTATTTTTAATGCATTTTTCTAAAAAAACTGGATGGCCACTTTCTTTGGTTTTACTTATTTTAGGTATATTTATTGGACCTGTTTTCCATATCATTAATGTACAAGATATTCAGAGTATGGTACATTCGTTTGCAATTATTGTTTTGATTTTAGTTTTATTTGATACCGGTTACGATATTAATTTGGCAAAAATTAAACAATCGATTTTTGAGTCAACGGGCTTGGCGTTAGTTGGTGTTTTCTCAACATTGTTTGTTGTTTTTTTAATTGGTAGATATTTACTACATTTTGATGTATATCTTTCTATTTTATTTGGAGCGCTTTTAGCATCCACTGATTTGACCATTATTGCTCCATTAATGAGCAATATGAAACTGAAGCAAAAACTTAAAGATTCATTAGATATAGAAGCTACACTGAATTCAGTGTTTGCAGTAATTATTGCAATTATTATGGGCGCAATGATTATGTATACAACAAATTTTGCTGAAGCAGTTGGCAGAGGTCTGATTTATCATGTTGTTACAGGAGTTATTGTAGGATTTATTATTGGTTTTATTTTGTTAAAAGGTATGCATCATTTGATTTCAGAAGATATGCCTGCAATTATTACCGTGGGAGCAATTCTTGTAGTTTATTCAGTTACTGAATTAATTGGTGCAAGCGGAGTTATCGCAGCACTTGTGGTAGGATTACTTTATGGAAATAGTGACCCTGCGCCACCAAAATTTATTATGCTTTTTGGAGAAAATTTACAATTTATTCTGGTAACTTTTGTATATATTTTACTTGGCGCAATGATTACATTTGATGCGTTTTTTGAATATAGTCTTATTGCAATTGTATTAGTTTCATCCGTTATTTTAGTTAGATATTTTTCAACTAGACTTGTTCTGTTTAATGAATCGTTGTTAGCACAAAGGTTGGTAGGTGTTGCAGGACCTCGCGGAATTATTTCAGCAATACTTGTTTTAACTTATGCGCATCTTTTCCCAAATCCTCAAATGATCATTAGTTTAGGTTTTGCAGTTATTTTGTGTACATCTTTAAGCGTATTTTTAATGCCAATCATTGTTGAGAAAACTAATAATCGAACGCGTCAAACTCCACGTAAGTAACGCGTGTTAATTTTTACCACAACTCTTTTAAATACAATTCTCAAAGTTAATTCAGATGAAAAAGCTCATCGGTAAATGAAGAAATTAGAGCTGCGCTATGACGATTTCTTACGGAAAGACTTATAAAGTAAGTCTATCAGATATCATACTCCATAAGGAGATAATCACATCATGTGATTCAGTGAATTCCAGTTTTTAACTGGGATGATTTAGTAAGTTATAATATACATCCAGTGTATATATACGTTAATTCCAATACGATGTTAGCGACCAAGGATCATTAAAAATTAATTCCAGTTGATCCTGCTGGAGATCACTGCTAGATGGATCCGACTTAGACATGCAAGTTTATGTTTTCGGACATGGCGGAAGGCTCAGTAACACGTCAATAATCTACCCTAAAGTGGAGGATAAAATCGGGAAACTGATTATAATACTCCATAGAAGATTGCTGCTGGAAAGCACTTTCTTCGAAAGCTTCGGCGCTTTAGGATGAGTTGGCGGCAGATTAGCTTGTTGGTAGTGTAAAGGACTACCAAGGCGAAGATCTGTAAGGGGGATGAGAGTCCTAGCCCTGAGAGGAACACTGAGACAAGGGTTCCAGCCCTACGGGGTGCAGCAGTTACGAAACCTCTACAATGCACGCAAGTGTGATAGGGGGATCCATCGTGCAATCCATTAGGATTGCTTTTTTGAAGTGTAAGTAGTTTCGAGAATAAGGGGTGGGCAAGACCGGTGCCAGCCGCCGCGGTAATCCCGGCGCCCCAAGTGGTGATCACGATTATTGGGCCTAAAGCATCCGTAGCTGGTTTGGTAAGTCTATGGTGAAATTCGGCAGCTTAACTGTCGAGCGTGCTGTAGATACTGCCTTACTTGAGACCGGGAGGAGCTAGGGGAATTCCAAGGGGAGCGGTAAAATGTTTTAATCCTTGGAGGACCATCAGTGGCGAAGGCGCCTAGCTAGAACGGGTCTGACAGTGAGGGATGAAAGCTAGGGGAGCAAAGAGGATTAGATACCCTCGTAGTCCTAGCTGTAAACGCTGCCTGCCAGATGTTGCATATCTTTAGAGGGTATGCAGCGTCGTAACGAAGGTGTTAAGCAGGCCGCCTGGGAAGTACGGTCGCAAGGCTGAAACTTAAAGGAATTGGCGGGGGAATACACAAGGGGTGGATGCTGCGGTTTAATTGGATTCTACGCCCGGAACCTTACCAGAGGCGACAGCAGGATGAAGGTCAGCCTGAATGGCTCACTCGACACGCTGAGAGGTGGTGCATGGCCATCGTCAGCTCGTGGTGTGAACTGTCTGGTTAAGTCCAGGAAATCGCAGAGCCAAACTTATTAGTCCTTTCTCTCAATTGAGAGAAAGGCAAAAAAACTAAATGAAGTGATTTAATATGAAAG
>CAZGVA010000019.1:0-19449 GCA_964528765.1 Candidatus Woesearchaeota archaeon
GTCGGTAATGCATATATTATTGATGAAACTTGTGTAAATTCGGATTATGAATGTCATTGTGTTTGTAAAGATGATGAGTTTAATGAAGAAAAACCATGGGTATCTGTGTATGGTTCAGAAGCATTTAGTACGCAAACACTCACGTGGGATAGTTCTATGAATTACTCAAAGATTTTTAGTTTAGAATTATATAAATTCTCTGATTGTATTGTCTCTGGCGATGCTGCGATTTGCCCAATAAAAGCATATTTTGAACATACATATAATGTGTTTGAGGTCCAGGAAAATGTTGAAATTAATTTATTTCAAGAAGGTATACCTGATATTGTTTATTCAGTTAATTCAAAGTCAGATAGTATAGTTTCAATTGTTCCTGATGAATATACACAAAATATATTTGATGCATCAAAAACAAAATATAAACTTCCTGCTTGTTATGGTGGTAGTGAATGTTATATGGTGGATACTAATCAGTATCTTAATTATGAATGGTATATTGATGTACATAATTTAGCATGGGGCGAAACACAATTAATTGAAAATATTGGTTTAATGTGCGTTCCACAAGACGTGTCTAAAAGTGAGTGTTTAAGTCCATTTGTTTGTGACGGTTCTTGTGCAGAGGGTGTGGCTTGTACTTGTGAAGCAAGTGCAAGAATATATACTGGATATGTTTCTGAGGAACAAGTTGCAACGTATACATTTAATGACGATTCAGTTTGCGGAGATGCGCAACGTTGCGCCGTAAGTTTAACCGTAACTGACCCAACAACTTTAATGTCAAATACAAAAGAATTTGGGATTATTTTAACTGAGGAAGAAATTGAGCTTAGCGATAGTCCATATGGCTCATATAGTCAATCTTGCGATCTTGGTGGAATACCTATTTTTACAACGAGTTATTGTTGTAAATCTGGATATATTGTAAATCCTGAGTTTAACGAGTTTATACATTTATTTGAAGGAGATTGGTTAGAAGCATGTATTGAAAAACCAAATGAATTACCGATACCATCTATTAAACAACCAGATGATGATGAAGAATTTATTGCAGGGACTCGTATATATTTCCGTGCAGAAGCTACTGATCATGATGGAACTATTTCTGCATATTTATGGGATTTCGGCGATAGAAGTGAACCTTGGGGATTTTTAGACGTCGAAAGTGATGGTGATTTAATTTGCAAAAAACAATCAAGTAGTAAAAAATGTGATGAGTCTGACGCAATAACGATTGATGAATTTGAAGAAGATGAAGAAATTCCATGTTCTTGTGATAATAAATATGGCAGTGATATACTTAATTTATATCCCAACTCCGCGTCAGATAAACAAAAAGTTTTTCACACATATAAAGATAAATTCGCATGCACTGAATATGATGATGATGATACTAATGAATGTGAAGTAAGTTTATGGGTTTTTGATGACGATAACGATAGTAGAAAAATTACATTAGATTTAGAGTTAGTTAGAGAATTGTCGGATAATGATGACGATGATGATGGAAGCAGTTTTTATTGTGGTGATGGTTTAGTCACCGATGATGAAGAATGTGATATGGATGTGGTTGATGCTTGTGATAGTGGTATATGCACGAGTGCATGTATTTGCGAAGCAGTAATTGCAGGTTCAGATGTTATTGTTAAAGATGACTCAGAAGATAGATTTTGTGGTAATGATAAATGCGAATTTGGCGAAAACTCGGCAAATTGTTTACTTGATTGCCCAACCGGCGATAATACTGGGGCAATTGAGCCCAGCGAGTCTGATGAAGGAAGCAACTTACCCGTGATTTTAATAATTATACTTGCAATTGTAGGAATACTCTTTTTATTATATAAAAAAGGATATGATTTTTCCAAGTTTTTGCCTGCTAAATTATTTGGTGGTAAATTAAAGACCAAAGAACCGGATATGAGTTTAGATATGCCGATGACTGCATCACCAACAATAAATACGGCAGAGTCAGGTTTAAGTGATTATATTACATCAACGCGTAAAAAGGGTTATTCTTATACACAAATTAAAGAAGCTCTGGAAAAAAAGGGATGGAAAGAAGATAAAATCAATGAAATATTCAGTAAAGTAGGTTTACCTTAAAACCGCAATATTTTTAAATGTAAATTGGTCATTTTTATATAACAAGAAGAGTCAATGTTCATTAAAAATCACGAACAAATTCAAGAGCTTATCTCTCAAATTAAGGTGGCTGCAAGCGATGCAGCAATTCTCGTTGAAGGAAAAAACGATAAAATAGCTTTAAGAAAGTTGGGTATTGAATCTAAAATCTTCTTGTTAAATGAAAATAATAATAAAAGCTTAGTCGAAGTTTCAGAAAACATCGCTCAAACTTTTCGTAAAGTTTTGCTGATGATGGATTTAGATCCAAAAGGCAAAGAACTAACCAAAAAAATGAGAAATCATATTCAAAATCAAGGTATTAAATGCAATACTTCCCTTGGAAGCACCCTTTTACGGGTTGCTCAATCAAATACTGTGGAAGGATTATTTAAAATACATCAATTTGATTAAGATTTTTCTGTAATATTGGACTAAGTAAAAAAGGTGAAATTAAATGGGAAAAATAAGTCCAGTTTCAATAAAATACAATATACTAGCGAAAGTTACGCTTACAGGTGTTGCAGATAAACCAGATGTTATTGGTGCGATCTTCGGGCAAACTGAAGGTCTACTTGGTTCTGAATTAGAATTAAGGGAACTGCAAAAGACAGGCAAAATCGGCCGTATAGAAGTTAATCTGAAAAATCAAGGTGGTAGATCCACAGGCGAGATTATTATTCCGTCAAGCATGGGTAAGTCTGAAACAGCAATTATTGCTGCAGCAATCGAAACAATTGATAGAGTGGGGCCATGCAACGCTAAAATAAATATTGATAATATACATGATGTGCGAGTTTCAAAAAGAGATTTTATTTTGAAAAGAGCTGAAGAGCTTCTTAAAAAATTAGTTGAAACTCTTCCAGATTCAGCAGAGTTTACAAATACGGTAACTCAAACAGTAAGATCTTTAGAAGTTACAGATTATGGTGTAGATAAATTACCTGCAGGACCTATGATTGATGGATCTGATGATATAATTGTTGTCGAAGGCCGTGCAGACGTAGTTAATTTGCTTAAGTATGGTATTCGAAATGTAGTTGCCTTAAATGGTGAAGTTGCAGGTTCAAATAAAACGTTAATTAGTTTAATGGAGAAAAAAGTTGTAACCTTATTTATAGATGGTGATCGTGGCGGAGATTTAGTTGTTAAAAAATTAGCTAACCAAGTTGATATTGATTTTATAACTCGTGCACCGGATGGAAAAGAAGTAGAAGAATTAACTCTCAAGGAAATTCAAAAAGCACTTAGAGCTAAACAAAATGCAGAACAATACGCGGAATCACGTAAATCTAATGAAAACACATCTGTTCAAACTAAACCGCGATATTCAACTAATACAAGAACTTCAACTAATACAAGAACGTCAACATATACAAAAAGACGTTCTGAACCAACAAAGCGTTTTGTACGAACAGAACGTTCAGATAAACCTGACAATTTCTTATCAAAAAACAAGAGCACTTTGAAAGATTTATCTGACGATTTAATTGGTACACGTGGTGCATATGTTTTAGATGATGGTTTAAACATACTTGGTAAAGTTACCGTTAAAGAATTAACTGAAACTATCGAAGAAATTGGTGAGCCAGTATTTGCAATTATTTTAGATGGATCAATTGACATGAGTTTAGCAACTGCCTTTGATAAGAAACGAATAAACTATGTAATTGTAAAAGGTGAGAAAAACGCTACTGTGCGCGCAAAAGTTATTCTTTTTAAGGAGCTTAAATAAGCTTCTTATTTTTTAATTTTTATAATATAATTTATTTCTTTAGCAGTAGCTTTTCTTATTTTATAATTTGTAATTTCTGCTTTTTCTAATAAATCTTTTAATTCATTTGTTGAAAAGAAGTGATAATATCGTTCAAATCGGTAACCCCAGGTAAGTAATTTATCACCTTTTTCTTCAGAATACCATGCAGTTATAAATGCTTCACCTTCTTTTGCGAGTAGGCGTTTAATTTCTTTTAAGAATTGAATTCTATCTTTTTCAGTTGGTAAGTGATGCATAATAGCAATTGCAGTTATATATTTGAATTTTCGCTTCAACGGAATTTTTGTAGCATCTGATTCAATTTTAATTACTTTATCAGGAGCATGCTTTAACATTTCCTTAGAAGCATCAACTGCATATAATTTCAAATCTTTTTCAAGAACTTGGCGAGTTCTATCGCAATTTCCTGCACCAATATCTAGCAAATCATCATCAACTTTATCTAAAAATTCTTGTAAAGGTATCCAAGTTTTTCTCCGATAACCACCAGATTCTTTACCAATTTGATTCCAAGTTCTTTTAATTTGAGTTTTAGTTTTTAACATATTATAGAATTTTAATTTGTATGTTTTTATCTTTTCTAAGTTCATTTAGAAAATCATCTACGGTTCTTATTTTTCTAGGAAAGTCAACATATAATTTATCTTTTATGGTTTTTACATCAAATTTTTCCCATTGTTTTCTAAATGCCTCTGCATGTTGCGTTAGGGTTGTAGGTGGTCCAAAATGTCTAAATACTTTGGATAATTTTTGTGGATTAATATAAAACCACAAAATTGCATCAGTTTTCTTATCCCAATACCAACTCTTTTTTGCGATTTTAAAATCAAAATCAATTAAATTTTTTTCAATATATTCAAATTGTTTTAATAATTTACATCCAGCTACATCAATTGTAACGTTTGATTCAGGACAAATTGTGATTAAGATAAGTTCATTTTTAGTTTTACACGATTTAATTTGATTAATCGTAACCTTTTTTTCTTTAAAGTAACTTATTGTAGGATTATTTAAAAATCGGTTTACTATTTTCTTTAGCGCAATAAATTTTTCATTTGAAAGAGCAGCAGCAGCGTTTCTTTCAGGTTGAATTGGATCAACTACAATCAAGGGACTAATTGTTTTAGATTCATTCATTAGAAGCATCATTTGTTTTTTATCTGTGTATTTATGTTCAGAATCCACATATGCGGTATCTTGCCATTTACTAATTGCTTTTAATAGTGGTATAAACCCACCATAATGTATAGTTAACACTTCAATTACGTGGCCTGAAAAGCTTCGTATAAATGATTCAGCACCATATAGATTATTTGCTTTGAAAAATTGTTTAGCAAGCCTAATTTCTGTTGCCAAGTTATTTTGCTTTGTTTTTTTACTTAGCCAATTAAAATGTAATGGTGATACATCAGTGATATTTTTCATTAAATCGGGTGAATTAATGTCAAGTACGGGTATAATTTCAATATCACATTTATTATATCTTGTTTGAAAATAATCTCTAGATCCGTGAAGCCGAGTAAGGTTCTTAAAACATTTTTTAAGAATTTTTTCAGCAATATTTGAGATTAATTCACTTTTATCTTTATATTTTATATAATTAAATCTTAGGAAACAATCAATATCATGTATATGTGGTAACCATGTTCCTTTTGCAACAGACCCACCAACCATTAGTTTTGCTGAAAATTGTTCAGCTTGCTCATTAATAATTTGAGTTAATTCTTGCGACAATTCATTAACGTGTTTTTGTTCAGTTTCAGACGGTATTGCTTCAGCAATTGCTTTATTAAGGATTTTTTTTATCTTCAGAAGTACCACCTACTTTTTTATTAAAACGTAATAAATCATCATATATTTTTAAATCAGTTATTTTGTTATTTTTAAAGAATGTCGGCGCCTGTTTTTCTAATTGTTCGTGACTTTGTATTTTTTCTAAATCAACAATTTGTTTAATACGTAATACATCAATGATTTTTTTATTATGAAAATTTTTAATAATGTCGGATAGTTTTTCTCCAGCTAAAATCGATGGGAGTATAACATAATCTGCACCATCTTCATATAATTTTAATGCTTCATCTGAATTTAAAGCAACACTAAAAAATAATGCGTCATGATTATGTTTTTTCAATTCACGGATAATTGTGCGATTAGTATCTTGATTCGGTATTGTTGAAATTATAGCATAAGCATCTTTAAGTTCCAATCTTTTAAGAATTTCAGTATCTTCCGCATCTCCGCAAATACAATTAACTTTTCTAGTAATTAATCCTTGTATAATATCTGGATTATAATCAACAACAATCATTGGTTTATCTAATTTTTTTAAAGAATCTACAATATTTCTACCGGTTCGGTCTGCACCAAGAATAACCATGTGATTGCTAAGTTTTTGTGATATATGTGACATATCTTGCGCAGATTTTTTATTAAAAAAGAAAATGTATTTACCGATTTTACGATAAATTTCATTATCATATTTTATTAAGTATGTTGAAATAAGCATAGTAATAGCAGTTAAAATTATTGCAATTGAAAGAATTGTTTCAGATATTTGACCGAGTAAAACACCTTGCATGGCAAGTATTATCGAAAATTCACTAACTTGTGCTAAACCAAAACCTGATAAAAATGCAGTTCTTCGAGCATATTTATTTAAGCTAATTAATGTACCCAGTATAAATGGTTTAGCTAGTAAGACTATTGCAAAAAAGACTAAAATTGGTAAAATTAGTTTTGGATCAAGAATTGGAATAATCTGAATTCCAATTGCTACAAAGAAAATTGTAACAAAGAAATCGCGAATTGATTTAACTCTACCAATAATTTCAAGGTTATATGGAAAGTTCGCTAAAGCAACGCCTGCAATAAATGCTCCAATAACAATTGAAAATCCTAAATAATGTGCGGCTCCTGAAAATATAAAACACCATGCTAATGAAAATATAAATAATGTTTCTTGAGATTCAGCAATTTTCTTGAAAATTAGTGGCAAAATATATTTAGCAGATAATAATGCTGAAGCAATTAATGCAATTCCTAATAAAGCGAGTCTAGCAAAATCCGAGGTAGTTACATTTGTATTCATTAAAAGTGTAAGCGCAAGAATTACAATAATATCCTGAATAAGTAATACTCCCAACATAATTCTGCCATGTATTGTATCTAACTCACCACTATCTGACAGCGTTTTAATAACAATTAAAGTACTACTAAATGCTAAAATTAATCCAATGTAAACACTTTCAATTGGTGAAAATCCAAAAAATTTAGATACAATAAATCCAATAAATGTAATAATTCCAACTTCACCCATACCAATTAACGATGCATTAATACCTACTTTTTTTAATCGATCTACACTAAGTTCTAAACCAACAACAAAAAGAAGTAATGCAATTCCTAACTCGCCTAGATTTTTTACAAAATCAATATCTTTAATTAATTTTAATCCAAATGGCCCTACAAGAATTCCTCCAATAATATATGCTAATACTGCTGGTTGTTTTAAAAAACGCGCAATTACACCAATTGTTGCTGCAATTATAATTATTACAGATATATCAAAGAGTATTGCGTCCATACAATCTATCTGCTTATTTGTATAAATATGTTGTTGTTTTCTTGAGCAAACTATTTATTAAAAACTACAACTGAAGTCGTTTTTTATGAAGGATAAGATTATTTTAGTGTTACAGCAGTTCGGTCCACTTTTACCTGTTGAAGTTGCAAGTAAGTCTGGTTTAGATAGTTTTATGGCAAATGCATTTTTATCTGAGCTCATTGCTGACGGAAAGGTTTTAGCAAGTAAGGAAAAAATTGCACATTCTCCAGTATATTATTTACCCGGACAAGAAAATAATGTTCAAAGTAAACTATCTCAAATTAATAATTCTGAACAAAAAACTGCACGTACTTATGCACAATCAGAAGTTAATGTTACACCCGAATTACGTGCTAAAAGAGATGCCTTTGCACAGCGATTAAAAGAAATTGAATCTGCTGAACAAAAAGTTAAATTTACTAAACCGCTTCTATCACCACCGCCATCACCTCTGCCACAACCAGTATCTCCAACTATTTCTGAAACACCACCTCAACCATTTGGTTTACCTCCACCAAGACCTTTACGTTTGAGTAAACCTTTGTTTCAGCATAAGATGGAACCTGCGGAAATTACTGCGCCCAAATATGATTTTGCAACTGCACCTGAACTAAAAAAAGAACCTCAAAAAAGAACGTTTATTGATGAAGCAATGGATTGGCTTAGAATCGAAGGATTTGATATATTGGATGAATTAAATTCTAAAAAAAAAGAAATGGAATTAATTGTGAAAGCACATACTGATTTTGGTGATATTAATTTTTATGTTAGAATTAAAGAGAAAAAAACAATCACTGAGGCGGATTTAATTGCAGTATATGCAACAGCAATGGAACAAAAGTGTCCCGGTGTCCTTATCACGCGGGGCGGATTATCCAAATCAGCAGAATTATATTTGGATGAAAAAGGTAGACACATTAAAGTGAAACAAATTTAGGTACTCTTTTAAACATGACTTCTGAGTTTTAAATATATAGCGGGATAGGGCAGTCTGGAGTGCCCGTCGGGCTCATAACCCGAAGGTCGTTGGTTCAAATCCATCTCCCGCTACTATTTTTTTTCAATACCAAATAACTTAGCGTAAACTTCAGCGCAGTTGAATTATATTATCATTGTTATGTGTAAAAATTACTGCGCTTATTCAGTGTTAATTTCTAATGTTAAGAAACGTTGCCCGTAACCTTTATATTATGTAATCTCATACTATATTTCATAAGTAATTACTTACGGAATACCTTATGGAATTCCATAGAAATCATGCGCTGTAACGCGTTTTGATAAAATCGTACGATAAATATGTCAAGAAAAGCAGAATACCGAGTCAGAATTTTGAACTTTCTAAAAAAAAGTAGAGTTATAACAACGACAGAAGTCGCTGAAAAATTAAAAATTTCTTGGAATACTGCTGAAAAGTACATGTTAGAAATAGCACTTGACGGAAAGGCTATTCGGATGAAAAAAGCAGGAGTAAATTTGTGGGTGGCTAATGAAAAATAAAGCACAACTAGAGCGATATATTGTACCGATTGTATTAGTTGTACTTGTTTTTGCTGCAATTTTCCAAAATGTGACGCCCGAAATTACTGGATCTGTTGTTCAAGATATAGAATTCGGCTTACCTGTCGAAGAAGAAATTATTGAAGAAGAAACTCCTGAAGAAACAGAACTTGAAGAACCTGAAGCAACGGAAGAGCGTGAACAAGTTATTGAAACCATAGAAGAAACTGTATTGGAAGCGCCCGAGTTCGATACACAAGAAGATTCTTTTGAAGTTAAAGATGCAGATGGTGCTCCGAGTCTCGAATTTATTTTACCAACTCCTACAGATGCACTTTCAACCACAACCACAAATCATGAATTCAACGTTTCAATTGATGAATCTAATTTAGATCAATTCACCTGGAACTGGAATGGAACTAACACAACACTCTACAATGATTCTCTAGTTTTGATGTATAATTTTGATAATGTTTCTGCGTTGGGTGAGAATGATACCCATGTTGTTGATATGTCTGGAAATGGGAATGATGGAATAGTAGAGCTTTCAGAATGGGTGAGTGATGGGAAATATGGTGGTTCATTTGATTTTGATAGTGGAAGTGTACAGCGTATTAATATTTCTACTTCACCGACTTTAGCTATGGAACAAAATAGTTTTACTATTTCTGCGTGGATAAAAGCAACTAGTGGAAGTAAAGAAATGATTTATGCATATATTGGAAATGAATCAGGTGTATGGTCGCAATTTAGACTTGGTAGTGATAGTGTGTATATGGCAGTGGATGATGATGTTGTTAAGACAACACTGACGGGTGATGTTGATGTTGCAGATGATACGTGGCACCATATAGTCGGAGTTAGAGATATTGTTGAAGATAAACTTAAAATTTATGTTGATGGTGAATTTGATAAGAGTGGAACAGATAATACTGGTAGTTTACTATCTCAATCTTATTCAGTTATTGGGTATAATGTAGCTACAGATCCGTGTGCATTTGATGGTCAAATTGATGAGTTACGTTTGTATACCCGCGCTTTTTCACCTGATGAAATCTCTGAAATGTATAAATCAAACTTAAACAAATATAACACAACTCAATGGTATTTCTACACTAATCAATCAAGCCTTTCAGTTGGAGATTATACTTATTATGCATATGTTGAGGATGTAGATACTGCTGAAAACCAATCTTCAAGAACATTAACGGTTACAGAAGCTGCATCACCACCATTAGTATCTTATGAATATCCAACACCACCAAATGCAACAAGCTCAGTAAATACTTCTTATGAGTTCAATGTTTCAATTGATGAATCTGCTTTGGAACAATTCATTTGGAATTGGAATGGAATTAACACAACAATTTATGATGACACCTTAATTGCATATTATAATTTTGATAATATTTCTGCATTAAATGAGAATGATACACAAATTGCAGATTTAACTGGAGAACATAATGCAACCTGTACTGTTTGTCCCGATTGGGTAAGTGATGGAAAATATGGCGGAGCATTTAATTATACTTATACTACATCAATCGATAGCAATACGCATTTTGTACTTCAAGATGATTCTGAATTGGATCTCAATTATGATTACACTGTAATTGCTTGGATTTATTTGGAAGGTTCTATTCAAGATGATCATAAAATTATATCAGATAATAAAAGTGCTTGGAATTGGGGATTAACTGATGATAGTGGGCATTCTGGACAAATTAGATTGATTGTTGAAGATGGTGGCGATGTTATGCAATATAGTGATACTGCAGTTACTTCCGGAGTATGGCAACATGTTGCACTTACATCAAATTTAACTAATGTTGTTTTTTATTTAGATGGGCAAGAAGATGGTGTTGGAACTGCATATGATGCTGGTTCAGATGGTAATATTTATGAAATGTGGATTGGTGAAGAAGGCGGTCCTGCGACTCATGAAGGATTTAATGGCAGAATCGATGAAGTGATGATTTGGAATAAGTCTCTTTCTGCAGATGAAATTTTAAATATCTACAAATCAAGTTTAAGTAAAATAAATTCCACACAATGGTATTTCTACACTAATCAATCAAGTCTTTCACTGGGAGATTATACTTATTATGCATATGCTGAAGACACCACAAGTGAAACAAACACAACAAATACTAGAACTTTAACTGTTAGTGATTCAGTAGTAACTCAAACAATAACTTTGAATGCACCTGAAAATGCGACTGCTGGCGTGTCTACCGATGCTGTTTTGAATGTTACTGTTATCGATAGTAGTGGTGATACATTAAATGTTAGTTTTTATGGCGTATCTCCTTCGGAAGATAATTGGACAATTATATTGCTTCCAGATACACAACTTTATTCTGAATCCGCACCTAATATATTTACAAATCAAACACAATGGATTGTAGATAATAAAGATGCATTAAATATTAAAATCGTTCTTAGTTTGGGTGATTTAGTTGATAATTGGAATGTTGTTAGTGAATGGAATGTTGCAAATGAAAGTTGGTCTAAAATAATTGATGCTAATATACCTGCTGCAATTGTACCTGGAGATCATGATCATGATAGTGAAGATCCAGACGGTAGTACTTCTTATTATGATGAGTATTTCCCAATAGATCGATTTAATGAAACTGCATGGTGGGGCGGCAATCATAATAATAACACAAATAGTTATAGATTATTAACTATTGGTGGAGATGATTATATATTTTTGAGTGTGGATTTTTGTCCAGATGATGATGAGTTAGCGTGGGTTAATACTACCTTAGAAACATATTCAGATAGAAAAGCCATAATTAATACACATGCTTTCTTGGATGATAATGGTGGATATGCTGGTGGTGATTGTGATAGAGTTAGTGGAACAACCGTGTTTATGTGGGATAGAGCTTTCAAATATCATGATAATTTACAATTAATTTTAAGTGGTCATATGCACTTAGATGATGGTGAAGCTAATGCAACTGTTAATAATGTAAATGGTACTCCCGTACATCAAATTATGGCTGATTATCAAGCTAGAACAAACTATGGTAATGGTTTGTTAAGAATACTAACCTTTAATCCATCAAATGATTTGATTGATGTAAAAACCTATTCTCCCTGGATTAATGCATATGAAACCGATGCAGATAGTCAATTTAATTTAGTATATGATATGTCTTCAAATGATGTTGTAAATATTGGAAATGTTACCGATGTTCTAAACGGTTCTTCAGTTAATGCGTCTTGGCTAAATTTAATCGAAGATACTGTATATCAATGGTATGTTAATGTTACAAAAGGTGCTACAATAACACAGAGTTCAATATGGAGTTTTACAACAATTGGAAATATTGCTGTTGATTTTATTGCGCCAACACCACCAAATGCAACAAGCTCATCAAATACATCTTATGTATTCAACGTATCAATTGAAGAAGCAGATCTAGAACAATTCACCTGGAATTGGAATGGAACAAATTATACTGTTTACAATGATTCATTAATTGCATATTATAATTTTGATAATATTTCTGCATTAAATGAGAATGATACGCAAATTGCAGATTTAACTGGAGAACATAATGCAACATGTACTGTTTGTCCTGATTGGTTAAGTGATGGAAAATATGGTGGAGCATTTAATTATACTTATACTCAATCATTAAATAATAATACTCATTTTGTAATTCCGGAAAGTTCTGAATTAGATCTTGATTTTACTTATACTTTATCTGCATGGGTTTATTTGGAAGGTTCTATTCAAGATGATCATAAGGTTATTGCTGTAGATTTAGATGATGGCTGGAATTGGGGTCCAACAGATGATCCCGGATATTCTGGAAAAATTAGAGTTATTTATCTAATTCCTAGTGAAACTAAGATTTATAGTGATAGTGTAGTTACATCTGATGTTTGGCACCATATTGCAGTTGTTTCTAATTCAACTAATGTAACATTTTATTTAGATGGACAAGAAGATGGAGTTTCTCCTTCATACGATGCAGGAGATACAACTAATATGTGGATTGGTGAAGAAGGTGGTAACAATGCACATGAAGGATTTAACGGAAAAATTGATGAAGTTATGATTTGGAATGTTAGTTTAAGTACAGAAGAAATTCAACAAATTTATAAATCACAATTGAAGAAAACAAATTCTACACAATGGTATTTTTACACTAATCAATCAGGCCTTTCAGTTGGAGATTATACTTATTATGCATATGTTGAGGATGTAGATACTGCTGAAAACCAATCTTCAAGAACATTAACGGTTAGTGCTGCAGCAGATAATTGTAATCCAATAACAGACACCCTTCTTAGTGAAAATCTTTCATGTACTGATGTGAATATTCCGGTAGATATTGTATTTAATACTTCTACATTTTCAATAAATGCAACAGGTGCTGTGGAGATCAATGGAACTCTAAACGCAAGTCTTGGTGGAGATCAGGATTTTGGTTCCATAACAATCAACTCCGGCGGAGTTTATCATGCTACAACGGGAATAACAACTTTGACTGGAATATCTGGAAATGGGAATTATCAAGAAATTTATAATGGAGAACCAGGTGACATGATTCATAATAATGGGACGTTTTTAATTGCTCCAATATCTGAGAATCGTCATTTGTTCTTCGGAGATGATAATAATGAATTCTATAATGTAGAAATCAATCTACTCGTTTCTACAAATACGGTTTACATGCCATATTTTAGAGGTAAACTTACTATTGAAAATGATTTGACTGTTAAGGAAGGAATTATGTATATGGATGGTAATTATGAAACAATAGTTAGTGGAGACACTATTATTGAAGATGGCGGAAAATTAGATAGAAGCAAAGACGTTGATGCTTCGTTCAATTCTTTAACAATTAATTCGGGTGGTGAATTCACTGCGAGTCCTTTAACAACAACATTATTAGGAAACTTAAGTAATGATGGAACATTTACTCATAATGATGGGCGAGTAACGTTCAATGGAGTAGATGCATATATTACAAATGTAATTGTGTTTGATAATGTTACAGTTAGTGGAAACTTGACTTTGAGTGCAGATGTAAATTACACTGCAATGAATGTAACATCAACCGGTAATTTAAGTTATGCTGCAGATAATTTAGATTCAGGATCATATTATTACAAAGAAACTGGCGGGCTAGTGTATGTTACAGGTAGCTCAACATTAACTTCTACATTAAGTTATTACAATGATGCTCAATTAATAAGTAATACACCCGGTGCAAGTAATTATGTTAGTGTAATTGAAGACGACAGTTCAGCGTGGATTGTAAGTGGATGGAATTCAGTACCAACAATCGATACGCAAAATACATTCAATAATGCAACAGCAGAACATACATTTAATGTAACTGCTGGAGTAGAAGATCTTGATGGCGGAACAGATATTGTAGCAACTAATATTAGTACAACATCGGGTTCTTGTGATAATATAGAAAACTCAACATCTGGAAATTTCTTTAACTCAACTTGGAATTGCTCTGGAATTGCATTAGCATCAGCAGAAATCGTTATTGGATTCACCGATGTTGTTTCAAATTATGTTCAAACAACTGCTAGTTCAAATCAATATCCAAATCAAGTTCCTACAAATCCAAGTAGTTTAACTCTAAATGACGTAAATGTTTCAGATACTTTAACTGCAACTTGTTCTGGTTCAACTGATGCAGATGCAGAAGATGCAGTAACCTATTATTATAATTTTTACAACATAGGTGATGATGCAGTTCGGCAAGCATGGAGCACAGATAATACCTACGTAATACAAGCTTCAGATGTTCATGATACAATTAATGTAACTTGTGGTGCATATGATGCAACAGAATTTTCTGTAAGCAACATCTCAACAACAAAGTTAGTAGATAATTCTATACCAACAACACCAACAACACTAACTCTAAATGATGTAAATGTTTCAGATACTTTAACGGCTTCAGGTTCAGGATCAACGGATGCTGATTCAGATTCATTAACTTATTATTATACGTTTTACAATGTAAATGATACAACAACAGTACAAGATTACTCGACAGATAATACTTACGTAATACTATCTTCTGATGCACACGACACAATTAGCGTAAGAACTGACACTAATGATGGATATGTTAATTCCACAGAAAAAGAAACAAATGTTACTGTAGGTAATTTAATTCCGTCAATAACTGCTGTAGATGTTACACCAGATTCACCAAATACTGTTAGCACATTAACTTGCACACCTGCCGGATGGTCAGATGGAGATTCTGATTCAGAAAGTTATTATTATCAATGGTATAACAACACCACATCGATTTCCGGAGCAACTTCAAGCACTTATGATTGTGCTTCAGATAATTCAACTTGCTATCGTGGAATAAATATGACTTGCCAAGCAACACCTTGGGACGGATATGTAAATGGAATTGCAATAAATAGTAGTGAGATTGTCGAAAATTCCGCACCAACAGTTTCTTTAGTAAGTATTTCACCAGCATCCCCAGAAATAACAAATAATTTAACTTGTACAGTTGCTGGTTGGTCTGATGCTGATGGTGAAGTTCAGAATTATACATTCCAATGGTATAATTCATCAAATCTAATTATGACTATTGAGCAAAATGAAACAACACATGTTTTGGATTCAGTAAATACTACTTATGCGGAAGTTTGGAATTGTTCAGTTACTCCTTGGGATGGATATGTAAATGGAACAACTACAACTGCGTCAAAAACAGTTGCTTCAGAAGATTCTGAAGAAGATACACCTGCTGAAACACCCGTAACGTCGGGTGGTGGTGGCGGAAGTGGCGTAGTTATCGTACCAATTGTGTCTGAAGATGTTTTGGAGTTAAACACTCTTCAAAAAGGATATAGTAAGCCATTTACATTTAATAGTAATAGACATACAGTCACAGTAACAAGTTTTGATCAAAATACTGCAACAATTAAGATTGCCTCAGATCCAATAACCATAACTTTGAAAGTTGGAGAAGAAAAAATAATTGATATTGATTCTGAAAGTAATTATTTACTTGGTGTAAAGTTAAATTCAGCTCCAACAAATAGGGTTAGTGTTTCACTTAGACAAGTTCCACGTAGCTCAGATGTTGTTATAGTTAAAAAAGACCTTCTAGATGTAGAATTGTTTACAGATGAAATTGATTATGCTGTTGGAGATATAATAAATGCAGAAGTTAAACTTTACAATTTAGGAAACACAAAACGCGTTGATATTAAAGTAGATATGCAGTTGTTAGATGCAAATAACGAAATTGTTACAGATATGTCCAAAACATTAGCAGTTGAAACAACAATGACAAATCACTTCAAAATGGAGATTCCTGCGTATATAGAATCTGGAAAATATAATTTGAAGGTCATTGCGTATTATTTGACACGAAGTGATGAAGCACCTTCAGCATCACAAACAATAACTATTAGGGAATCACAAGAATTTGCATCAGGAACTGTAAATTGGAGCAGTGTTTGGAATAGAATTTATTCCGTTTTACAAGGATATGGAAAATATCTGTCTGCCAGTATTCTATTAATTTTAGCTTTTGTAGGATTTTCAAGATATTGTAAGAAACGGAAATATTGCGCAATCAAAAAACCTAAGAAGAAAAAAGTTAAGGAACACAAACATAAGAAACACAAAAAGAAATTTAAGTTAAGTCGAGATAGTTTGGTGTTAATATTTATACTTATTTTGCTCACAGGTATGTATATATCACAAAATGTAGCATATACTTTCGATGTGTCTTCTTTTGATTTGGAGAGTATTACAGGTAATGTGGTTCAAAATATAGAATTTGGCTTACCGGTTGAAGAAGTAATAATTATTGAAGAACCAATAGAAACTCCCGAAGAAGTACCTGATCCAAATAATTCAAATACAGATAGTGAAATTTTTGAAGTTCCAGATACAAATATGGAACCAATTGCAGTAACACCTGAACAACCAGAACAAGAAGAAAAAACTGAAGACGTTATTGGTGAAGAAATTCCTGAAGAAACAGAACTTGAAGAACCAATTGAGCCGATTAATGAAACCAGTGGAGAGATATTTCCCGAAATAAACGAAAGTGCAACTAAACTCAGTAATATCAATAATACAACAGATAAATTAGCTGAAACAAAATTTGGATTAGAATATGAATATCCTGCAACAGGATCGGGATTGGTTGCATATTGGCCATTGGACGAAGGAACTGGAACAAACGCAGAAGATGTTAGCAGTGGGTATAATGGAACCATAACTGATGCTTCTTGGGTCGCTGGAAAGTTTGATACTGCGTTAAGTTTTGATGGTGCTGGAGATTATGTTAATATTGGAGATGTAGAAGCCTTAGATGGTAATGCAGGATTTACTGATTCAGCATGGTTTAAATTTAATTCAGGAGATAATATGGTTATATTTTATAAACAAGAAAACTCTGATGGCTGGGATGGTCATGCATGTTATGTTCTTAATGACGACACCGTTGACTGTCGTTTATATGGAAATTCCAATAATTTGAGATTAATTACTCCTACATTAACTGAAAATGTTTGGTATCATATTGCATTTACTTATGATGGAAGTTCAGAAAGTAAAGTGTATCTAAATGGTGTTGAGAATGTTACAAATTCAACAGCACCGGGAGATATAACTAATGCTATATCATTTATTATTGGTGCGGGAAATTCTTTGTATTTCAATGGAACCATTGATGAAGTAGCAATTTGGAATCGGGATCTTTCTGCAGCAGAAGTGCAAGCAGTATATAGAGGAGTTCCACCAACCATTTCTTTTGAAGATCCAACTCCAGCAGATGCACTTTCAACCACAACTACAAATCATGAATTCAACGTATCAATTTCGGAAGCAAATTTGGAACAATTCACATGAAATTGGGATGGAACAAATACTACATTCTACAACGATAGTCTAGTTTTAATGATGAATTTTGATAATGCAGAATTAAAAACCGACGAATCACTTGGAATTGGATTAGTAAGTTTGTGGCATTTGAATGAAGAAAGTGGAGATGCAATTGATTCAGCTGGAGATAATAATGGAACCCTTTCTGGAGCTACACAAGGAGCAACTGGAAAATTCTTTGACGCATATAGTTTTGGTGGTGATGGTGATCTGGTAAATATTGCTGATCCGGCAGATGGAAGTTTGGATTTCGGAACAGGTGATTTTGCAACATCAGCATGGGTTAAAACTAGTGAGACAGGTAGTTTACAAGCAATTTTTAACAAACAAGATAATGCAAATACAAAGGGATGGGGATTTGTTTTAAGCGCAGGAGGAGTTTATTTACAACTTAATGATGATGATACGGATACGGGTAGAGTAAATACTAATTTTGATTCAGCAGATATTCGGGATGGTGAGTGGCATCATGTTATTATTAATTTTGATAGAAGTGATAATGCGGACTTGTATGTTGATGGTAGCGCAGTAGGTACTCCGATCGTAATAAGTGGTGCGCCAAATTCAATTGATAATAGTATGCCTTTTAATTTGGGTGTTCTTGATGGGTCTTATCCATTGACTGGGCAGCTCGATGAATTAGCAATATGGAACAGAATCCTTACAACAACAGAAATTACTGAGCTTTACAACAAAGGAATAAAAGAACTAGATGCATCGCAATCCCAAAACAATGGAACAATTGATGGCGCAGTTTGGAATAGTTCTGGAAAGTATAGTAGTGCACTAAGTTTCGCAACAGATGATTTTGTAAATATATCTGTTGGTAATGACATGGATTTTGGAACCGGAAACTTTACCTTTGCAACTTGGATAAAATTTGACGATTTTAGCTCAGAACATTATTTTATGAGCAAATTTGAAGATTCCGCAAATAGAATTAATTTCCTTTATCACACTACAGACGATCAGCTTCAATTATACGCAGAAGATGATGACGTTGTAGAAATTAGTTTGGTTAAACATAATGTTGGTTTAACGCCAGGACAATGGTATTATATTGTTGCAGTTTATACTGGAAATGAAGCCACAAGTGAAATTTACGTAGATGCTGTTGATTATGATGATTATGATGTAGCAATCGTTACAGGTAATGAAATAACAAATACTGGTAATTTTTTCTTAGGTATGGAAGGAAGTGAAACCAAATATCTTGAAGGTGATATGGATGAAGTCAGAGTCTGGAATAGTGCTCTTTCAGCAGATGAAATATCTGAAATGTACAAATCCAATCTAAACAAATACAATGATACACAATGGTACTTCTATTCAAATCAATCAAGTCTTCCTTTAGATACATATGATTATTATGCTTATGCTAAAGATACAAATTCTGCTGAAAACCAATCTGAAAGGACTTTAACTGTTCAATTAGACAATTCTTTAGATTTAACACTTACCTTAAATGAGAGTTCAGTAATAATCAATGATTATGTATTGATGTCCGGTAATTTATCTTACTCAAAT
>CAZGVA010000020.1:0-16608 GCA_964528765.1 Candidatus Woesearchaeota archaeon
ATGCTGTAACTTTTCTTTAAGCAAGTTGAATATCAAAAGAATAACGATTTATTTTAGGACTATAATATCCGCTTTTTATTGCTTTAATTGATTTTACTGAAGAACCACACTTTTCAACAATTTGTTTAACTTCTTTGACTCTTTCACCAACAGAGTCTTCATTTGCAAATTGATATAAATGAATTTTAGCCTTTTTTTTAGCTACATTTAATGCTTCATTAAGAAATTCGTGCGCAATTGACGGTAAAACCATTATAATTCGGTCAAATTTTTCAGTGAGTTTTGGAACTTCTATCTTTGCATCACCTTTAATGATTGTTATTTGTTTTTGTAATTTATTCAGTAATACATTTTCTTTAGCATATCTAATTGCAGCGGGATTTAGGTCAACCATAGTAACTTTAACGGATGGATGTTGTTTTGCTAAAATTAATCCATATGGACCAACACCTGAAAACATAACCAATATATTTTCTTTATTTTTTACTTGTTTAGATAGACGTAATCTTTCAGCACCCATTCTCGCGGAAAAATATGCTTTATTAATATCTGTTTTTATTCGTACATTTGATTCTTTGTGTAAAGTTTCAGTTCGGTTTTCACCCACAATAATTGTGCTTTTTCGTAGACGGTATTTACCCGATACGCGCTTACCTTTTCTTGCAACAATTTTAATATTATTACGTAACCGTTTGAGTGTCCAAGCAATTGTTTTACTAAGATTTACTGATTCATCAGGTATTTCAATAATCGCGATATCGCCAATTACTTCAAAACCACGGTTTAGTTGGTCTATTTGATCTGACGGAATTAAATTTATTAATGAATCTCGCAAACTATTGGTCTTTTTAGTGATTTTTTGTAAGTTTCGTTTTTCAATAGTACCTTTAAATTTAGATACTATTTTCTTCTGATTTGCGTTTTCATTAATTGGAATTAAAATATATTTACCCGATTTACCTAGTTGATATTTTTCATCATACCAACCATTTTTCGCCATATATTTTCTTGCTTGTTGCGTTTCTTCCTTCTTTGTTTTTAAACACAAAACCATTATATACAATATAACATATACTTTTAATGCTTTACTTAATCGGTCTTGGCTTAGGTTTCAAAGATCTTTCAGTTAAATCTCTAGAAACAATTAAGAAATGTTCCGAAGTCTACTTGGAGAATTATACCTGCACACCTGGATTTGACCTAAAGAAATTCGAGAAATTAATTAGCAAAAGAGTTCAGTTATTAGATCGAGATCATGTTGAGATTGTAAAACCTTTTTTCCAGAATGCTAAAACAAAGAACATCGCATTATTAGTAAATGGCGATATTATGGCTGCAACAACGCATTCTGAAATCTTACAAGAAGCAAAGAAAAAGAAAATAAAAATTAGACTTATGCACGGACCTTCTGTAATGACTGCAATTGCAGATACGGGTTTATCCATATATAAATTTGGCAAAACTGCATCAATTCCATTTTGGCAAGAGAATTTCAAACCAGAAAGTTTTTTTAAGATTCTAGAACAAAATCAAAAAATAGATGCACACACAACATTTTTACTTGATCTAAAACCCCCAACGTTTATGACAATCAAACAAGCAATAGAAACTTTATTGACTGTTGCAAAAAAAAGAAAATCAAAATTATTTACACAAAAGACTTTCTGCATTGCTTGTTCGCAATTAGGAACAGATAAGCAAATTATACGGAGCGGAACAGTTAAGGAACTAATCAATAAACGATTTGGAACACCTGCATGTTTAATTGTTCCAGGCAAACTTGCTGAATATGAACAGGAGGCAATAAATGTCTTCATTAAGTAGGCGAAGGAGAAAATGGGGTGTATATCTATATTATGTTAAACTTGCTCATAAAGAAGCTCCAAACATGTTCTATACAAATAGCCCCGAAAAAGAATTTTTAGCTGAACTAAATAGTGTTGCAATACATTTGAATGCATATATGGATAAATTAAATGACTTAGCATTGCATGGTAAAACTTTAACTGACAAGAAAAAACAATTAGCAGATAAAAATAAGCGCATGAAGTCAAAGATTAGTCAATCTCATGAATTAAAGAATCATTCAAAAACAGTTTCAAAAAATATGATTGAATTAGGTAAAGATGTTAAGCGAAAGCGCAAAGCTAATTTAGATTATCATGGTGCTAAATATGTGCATGCCAATATGGTACAACATTTTGAGTCTAATAAAAGTCATTTTCTTCGATTAAAAAATGATATTGAAAATATACAATCTGAACGTGAAAATATTATTGTTGAGATGAGGAATTTACAAAGTCAGATGAAATTAATTCCACATGTTTTGAAAGATGATGAAAAATTGATTGTTAAAAAAATACAATATATGCTTGATTTACTGGATGATGTTTTGTTAAAATATTATCAAAGGTATAATCAAAGACAAATTACAAAAAAAGAATATAAGAAAATGAAAGAGTATCGCAGATACTTGAAGCGTTTAGCTAAATTTAAACGCAGAAAAAAATATGTTCACCCACTAGCACGATTTAAGAAAGTCATGTCTGCACTGAAACACGAACCAACTTTTAAAACACCCCCAGAACAAAAAAGACCTCCAAAACATTTGCGAAATATTCACCAAGAAAAAGCACCTGAAAACTTCAAACAACCCTAATTTCTTCAAAACTTATATAAATATGTTATCGTATATATTACATGACATTTCGTATAGATCGGCGTGTATTTCTAGCTGTAGTATTTGTACTTATGATTTCCTTTGTTGGAAGTGTTTTTGATAGTAATATTACTGGCTTAGCTACTGCGGAAGATGCATGGGATTTTGATAATGCAAATACGGTTAGTGAATATATTGATGTAATTTGGTTATCTCTTGGCGATGAAGTTATGGATTTTGCAATTGCTTTTGGTGTAATTTTCGCTACAATGTCTATGGGCTTAGGCATGGCTTTTAGCAAATCAAGTGATTCATATGGCAGTGGTAGTCAAGATAAAAATTCTATGACTGTTTTTGCAGTTTTTGGTGGAATTGCTGGAGCATATTATGTTAATGTTAATAATATACCTTTTGCATCATTTATTGGTGAATACGGCATTCTTATATCTATTTTGATTTTAGCACTTACTATCGGTAAAATTATTTTAGCTGTAAAAAGCGATGAGGGAAAAAATATTGGTGCAACGCTTATCGCTTCAGGAGCAGCGTTTATGCTTATTGGTATAGCGCTTATTTATGTTGTTGAAAAAAGCGCAGGATTTGGCTGGCTTATTGCTTTTGTCGGAGCTATTGCGATAATTTTAGGTTTTATACAGAGTTACACCAAAGCCAAAGGTGGCGAGAATGGTAATTCTTGGTGGCAGAGAGGTGCAGATGCTTTAACCGGTGGTGGACACACACCAACGCCTACAATTCCACAAGACCCAGAAATACCTCCAGGAATGCCTGGCTCTGGTAACGAAGAAGGAGCACCTGGCGGCGATACACCGGCAACAGGTGCAGGTGGAGAACTAAATAACGATAAAAAAGTTGTAGCAGATGAAAAGAAAATCGAATCTATTTTATTTAAAATAAAAAAAGCAGTTGAAAAATGGGATTTTATTCATGTACAAACTTATTCAAATCTCGTAGATAATGGTCTTAAAGTTTTAGAACAAGATTTGAAAAAAGAATTAATAGATGTAGAATCGTGGAGACCTAGAAATCCGAAAATACGTTCAATAATGCTTATACATATTAGAGATGCATTAAAAAATGTAGAGCTTCGAAGATATAATTTTATTAAACGTGACACATTAAAATTAGCACTAAGAACTTTATTTGCAAAAAAGCATTCAAAAATAGATTTGGCAGATGAGGCTAAACTTAATAAACTCATATATGAATTGATTCCACGAGGTCCCAATACAATACATGCATATCTTTTGTTGATGTTTAAAATACAAACAGCCATCCCTACAGCATTTGGTAAAAATAAGTTAAGGAAAATATATCCATCATTAATACAAACACGTTTAGTTGCATTAGAAATGCTTAATATTTTAATTAAAAATAAAAAAGAGTTTGATAAAATTATGAAGCTCAAAATAGCCTATGAGAAAAAAATAAATCTAGATGATATTAGAGCATATAGAAGAAACACAAAAGACAAAGCAAAAGAAATCCAAATTGAAAAAGCTAAAAGAATGCAAATTATTGATGCGGTAAATCATTTAATTATTATTAAAAAGTTGATAATTAAAATTCAAACTGAGGGTTTGGGACTGAATTTTTCAGTATACTATATAGGATTGCGTAAGTGGTTCTTAGAGATGTATGCTTTAATTATTAAAGAAGAGGCAAATGAAAAAGATATTACTAATCACTTAAACGCAATGCCTGCGAAAGATATTTTAGCAATTGAAAAAGAATCAAGGATTTTAATTAAGAAATCGAATGCAGAGGTTAGTGAATTACAAGAATTTATTAAGCAATTACGTCAGAGTGCTAATCTCGCAAAACGAGATGGCGACACAGACAAATTTAAAAAAGTAAATGAAGCTATAAAAATTTTAATTGAAATTGAAAGACAATTATCTCGATTTGTTTTAGATGAAAAAGGTATATTAATTTCTTCACTTAGAGATGAAGCAATACAGGGTGGTAAAAAACCTACAACTAAAACTAGTAGTATAATGGGTCAGGAAGGTCTTTCAGATTCTATTGATTCAAATCCAAATATATAATACTTCTAATTAAAGAACACTGACTGTGTGTTTAGTAAGTCCATTATCATCTGTTGCTAAATAGTGTCGTACTAGCTCACCCGGTTTAAATTCTTCTTCAGAAATTCTACCATTATTAACATTATTTGTCCAAAGTATGTGTAATTTACCGGTATTTTCATCAAGTAACTCAATTAGAGCAGTTTCTAAACCTCGTTTTCTTGCTTGTTCAATTATGTCTGGATGGAATTCATTTGGTGCACCAACAATATTATCATCAGCAACAACTAGTTGAGGGAATATTTTAGCATAATCACCTGAAATAAAACCACCGAAAATTTCGCCAGGATTTAATTGTTCCCAACCAATTTCATTTAAAGGTCTATATTTCGTAAATTCAGATAAACTAGCACTTGTAATTGGCTTAATTTCTGTTAACATATTTGAAGGTGTGTAGGTAGTATTTTCTTGTGGTTGATATTGTTCGGCAGGTATATCTTCAATTGTATCTGCATCCCATTCTTCTGAAGAGCCATCTAATTGATTTTGAGGTTTAACTCCTGAATTTCTTAAATCTTCCAAATCACTGATTCTTTGTTCTTGTTTTTCGGCTACATCTTTTAATGTATTTGTTTCACCTTGACCAATAAATTGTTCATTTCGTACATATAGAAGTTTTTCTGCAAGTAAATCTACTTGTGCACCAATTGTTGCATTATTTACAGCACCTTGTCCACGTTCAACCGCAGCTAATCGTTGATTTAGTCCTTTAATTGCAAGCCTATCCTCAAAAATAACTGCATTTAGCGGTTTTACTTTGTAACCTTTGTTTTGTTCTACCATTTTATTTCCATTCTCCATTAAAATTTTCAGCATCAGTTCCAATTGCGTTAAGTTTGGCATATAAATCAGGTTTCATACCAACACCTTTTGGATTTTCTAAAGCATTAATTCTTTCATCTTGATTTGTAAGATTTTTTAAATCTTCTTCTCGATCGGTATGTATTTGGCTAATTTTTTCATCTCTCGCAAAGAATTCATCACCGACTGCTATCATAGTCATTCTAAATTCGTCTTGAATATATTTAATTAAATCATAATTTGTAGACATCCCAATGTAAAACTCATTAGCTACGGTTTCAAGTTCTTTAATTTTAATATTATTTCGACCATATCTTTCTAGGTTTGAAATAATTAACTTTTTAGTGTCATCAAATTTACTTTGTAATAAATTAAGACTTTCAATATCTTCTTTTCTAACAAATGTGTTAATAAATGTTGGTAACATTGTTGCAAATTCTTTAAGTTCAGTATTTAGTTCATTTACTAATGTAATGTACTCAGGAGAGTCCTGCGGTGCCTCTTTTAATTTTGAATATATATTACTAACGTCTTGTTTAAGTTTTGTAATAGCTTGATAATTTTCATCAGTTTCTTGTGATAATATCTGCGATACAGTATCTACTTCGGTTCCAATTTCTGTAACTTTTGCAGCATTTTTGCCCATGTTTGTTTCATACATTTTAAGTTCAATTCCTTGTTTTTCGGATTTATCTCTTAACAACGCATTTTCTTCTTGAAGCTTTTCAATATCAATATAATTTTTTTGAATACCACTTACGTCAATAAAAGTAGGTGTTTCTTTTTTTGCATAATCTGTGGGAGGTCGAGTACTTTTAGGTAAGTCTTTTACTTGATCTTCAAATCTAAAATCTCCTATGTCTCCGAAATTTTCAGTTATTCGTGTTTCGCCTTGTGTATAATCTGATTTAGGTAGGGTATCGTTAGGTAAATCAGTTAATTGATCTTTAAAGCTAAAATTACCTATATCTTCGAAATCTGTATTTATTTGTTCGTCTTTCATTTTAGTTATTTTTTCCTATTGCCATTATTAAATCATCAAGTTCAGCATTAACTATCAGCATAATTGGCTCAGTTTGTATTGGAATATTTTGATTTGTTGCTACTTGTTCAGTTTTCTGTTCAAGAGTTTCTGTTACTTGTACTGGTTTTGGTGCAATTTCTTCAACAGGTTGAGTATTGTAATCCTTTTCCCATTCAACATCAAATTCTTCTTCTTCTAGTTTTTTTGGGTTTCGTATATTACCATGCATACTTTTAAGTCCGTTAATAGTATTATTATTTTTATCGGGTTGTTTTACAACCTGTTTAGTTGGTTGGTAAACGGGTTTAGTAGTTATATGTTTTTGAGGAACAGCTTTATCAGCAGTTTCAAAATGATTATCATCAATATAATTTACGGTAAGAGGTTCTTCAAATGGATGAGGTGGTGCTTGATAATTAGTTTGTGGATTTACAACGGGTTGAGTTGCGATTGGAGTTTGAGGAACTGCATTCGCAGCAGAGTCAAAATAATCGTCAGGTTCCCATATATACGCATTTTCATCTATTTTAATTGGCTCTGCATCTTGATCAAAAGGATGAGGTTGTGTTGGATAATTAGTCTTTGCAGTTTCAAATGAATCATTAAGTTTTGGAAATGCGTTTTTAAGTTGAGGTATTTCTTCCACAACTTTTTCAGAAGGTTTTTCTGGATTATTTAGATTATATTGTTTTATGTGTTCTTTAATGTCTTTAACCTGTTGTTTATCTACCATTGTTATTTATGAGTGGCACATATTCACTTATAAACCTTCCGATTTGTGATATTTTACCAAATAATCTCAAAAATTTAAAAGAAACATTTATATTAAACTGTACCCTACAAATTAAATGGCAGAAAGCACAATTGGCAATGCTTCTATTAGTTTGAGCGATTCATTAGGTTTCCTAAAAGATTTTGGATTTTTTGAAGTCGTTGTACCCTTAATTTTAATTTTTGCAGTATTTTATGGAATATTATTACAAACTAAAATATTTGGTGCACCGGATGATAAGACTACACCGCTTTATGCAATCATCTCGTTTGTTTCAGCATTTTTAGTTATTGCTTCAACAGATGTAGTTCAAATGATTAATGAAATTATTCCAAGTGCATCTTTATTGTTGGTAATTACTGTTTTAATTTTAATGATGTTAGGTATGTTTGGTGTAACCTTCCATGAAAAAGATTTCTTAAAAGATGGAATTGGTTGGTGGGGCAAATTAGGTGTATTTATATTAATCATTGTTTTCCTTGGCGTAATTGATATGTCTATGGAAAAAGTAGAAATTCCAGTTATACATGATATTGCTAGTGGTTTTGTCGACGATGGAGATTCTGGTAGTGGTTCAGGCAGTAGTAGTGGTAGCTCAACAGATAATATTGATGTTGAATATTATGTTAATTTAGCCATAATCCTTGCTTTAATGGTTGGTTTACCTATAGCAACGATATACTTTATAGTGCATAAACCAAAATCAGAATAATGGTATCATTACTTTCAGGAGTTGATTTTCTTAGAGAATTCGGCGTGTTTACCGTCGTATTTCCATTTCTTTTAATTGCAACAATTTCATATGGTATTTTATCGTATGTAAAACCTTTTGGCGAAGATAATTTTGTAAATGCAATACTCGCATTTATTATTGCGTTTATGGCACTTCAATTTATGCCCATTTTAATTTTCATACAATTAATTGTACCTTATATTATGGGATTTTTTTTAATCATGTTTTTAGTATGGACTTTGTTTAAATTTCTAGGTGCAGACGATGCAACGCTGAGTGCTGTTTTAAAGCATCCAGCAGTATATGGTGTGATTATTGCTGTTTTGTTAATCGGTGTTTTTGTTTTTCTAAGCGAGAGCTTCCCAGTATTAAGTGTGGATAATCAAGGCGGATCAATAAGTAGTTCAGGTATTAATGATGGTTCTGGATATGATAAAACAGATAGTGGACAAAATATCATCGTTACCGAGACAGATGATGGAACTGTTACAATTATTGAAGGTAGTGATTCTTTATCAGATGATCAAGATTTATTAAGAAATACTATTTTCCATCCAACAATATTATCTTTACTTGTTATGTTGATTGTATTTGGAACAGCATCTTATTATATAATGGTAATTAAGGTAGCTTAATCTTAAGCGTAGTCTTTTCGAATTTTATCAAGAATTTTTGTTATATCGCCTTTAAATTTCCACATAACTCTTGATAGTTTATCTAATGGATTACAGTGAACATGTGATGTATTTGCAGGTATTATTAATCGGTCGCCAGACATAAGATGTTCTTCTTTGATAAGTTCCTCTTTATTAAAAAATTTGATTATGGACTCACCTTCCATTTGAAGTAATTGTTCATCAACAGGTCTTTGGTGTTTTTCTAATTCTTTCCAGGGTTTCAAATCTAAAATACCTATGCTCAATTTTTTATCATAAATATTAATGCGAATTTGTCCTTGTGGCAGTGTATATATTTCAACCATAATTACTTAGAAAATATATCTTTAAAATAATTTATTTGTTTAAGACTTCTTAGTTTTTGACTTTGTTTTAGAAACTACGTTTGATAATTCTTTTACATTGGAGGTGAAGGTTGGCATTACTTTTTCCCAAACTTTTGTTAATGCTTTGATTTCAGTATTAACATTACCAATACTTTTATGATATTCAGTAACTTTGCTCATAATTGCTTTTTGCGTTTGATCTAATCTTTTTTCAAGATGTTCTACATTTTTATTCACATCAGTTATTTTAGAATCAATCGCAGTTTTCCATTTATCCAATTTATTTATTTGACTAAGTACTTTCTCGAACTTTTCATCAACAATACTATCTACAATTTGTTCAATATCATCAGTCATAAGAGTAACTTGTTCTTCAGGATTTGTTTTGACAGGCGGTGTAAGCATAGTATCTGCTGCCGGAGGTGCTGGTGGCTCGGGAATACTTCCTAAGGGTGGAGGTGTTCGTGTAGGTAAGTCCGGTAAATTTTGAATAGATAAATTTGGCGGAGGAGTTAAGTTCGGAGTATTCATTTGAGGCATATTTGGTGGATTCATTGGAGGCATTCCAGGCATTTGTGCAGGCGGTCCAATTGGTTGATTCATCGGAGGTAAACCTGGCATTTGTGAAGGTGGTGTAATTGGTTGATTCATCGTAGGCATTCCAGGCATTTGTGTTGGAGATGTATTTAAATTTGGTACAGGTGGTAATTGTTGTCCTCCACTAAAATCGGGTATGGGCATATCTTGTGGGTTAGTTGCGCCAAACATTTGTGGTTGTTCAATTGGTAAGCCTTGTGGCCCTGGAAGGGTCATGTCTGGTCGAGACATATCAGGCATGCCTGCGCCAGGTGGAGGTGGGAAAAAATTATCTTGTCCGCCAAATGCAGGAGCTTCTGGAAGAGCATTACCTGGATTATTACCTTTTTTCTTTAAGAAGTCGAGCATTCCCATTTCAATTATATACTATAATATATATTTTAATATATATAATTTTCCTATTTTCGGCGCTTCATTTTTTCATTAATCATCTCTTCAACATCATCTTTATCAAGCATTTTTAATGGATTTAATATTTCAACATATCGTTCCAACACTCGAACAGAATCAATGCTTGCAAGCTTTTCCATATGTTCAGCAAACCGATCTAGTTTTTCAGAATTCTCTTGCATTTCTTGTCTGAGGTCTTGCGCAATTCGATTAAATTTCTCAGACTCATTTGAGAAATTATTATTAGTTTCAACTAAATTATTCTCAATCATTTCTAAATGATTTCGTAAATTATCGATGCGTTCTTCAAATAATCGAAGTTTTCTGTTTATTTGTGCTAGATTACTTGTAATAAGTTCGCTTTGTTCAGTTTCATTATTTAATTTATTTGCCATTTTCCAAAAAACTATTATATCTTCAATATTACTTAATTATATATAGATAAAAATATTACGTAGTCCTATACAATGGTAAAAACTCCCCCTCCCCCTGAAAAAACTTATAAACTTATTTCTGATGCTAATCAGAAAATATTAGTTATTAATTATAATCAGTATGCGATAACCCCAAGTATCGAAGAAAAAGCATTTTGTATGTCGCAAGTAATTAATTTTATTCTTGAAACTGGAGAAATTACTAAATTAGTTTTTCAACAAAGAGAAGATTTTGTTTACTCTGAACAACAAGCTGAAATGCTTTCACAAATAGCGGAGTTTATTAAATGGATTACTGATGAAGCAAATGTTCTTGATATTCACACACTAAGTCAAGGTTGCTCTTCGTGTTATACAAATCGATATAATTTTATGCGTATTTTAGTGATGTCCGAATTAAGAGAAGACCCTCTCGCAGCATACTTGCATTTGCTTGATATTTTGCAAAAAGAAAAAGCCACAGTTAAACTTTGTTCAAGTTGTAAACGCAAGAATGACGAATATGTGAAATTACTTGAAAAAATTATAACTAAAATGTCTAGATTAAACTTAATTAAACAAGCAATACCTTTATTGAAAGATTATGATCCAAATACTCGTGAACTTTACAAAACTTTTTTTTCACCCGCAATTAAACCAAACTTTTTGTTTGCAAAAGTAACTAAATCCTATCCAATTGGTGCTAAGGAGCTTAATGCGTATGATATAGGTGATGCACGAGTAGTAATTCTTCGTAAAAAAGATGAAATTCGACCAGTTTATCATATGCTTCCGCCTGAGTACGATTTATTAGAAGAACAATATGAAATATTAGGTCATGCTAAAGAAACTCTTGCAGCACATAAACCAACACATTCAGAATTTGTTGATCCTGAACGTACTAGGGAAGTTTTTATGAAAGTTGGTAGAGATTTACTTTCAGATTTATTTAAGTCAAAAGAAATTAAAGCAGATGTTAAATTATTAAATAAAATTACAGATATTCTTGTTAGATATACTATTGGATTTGGTCCTATTGAACTTATTTTAAAAGATCCAAAAGTACAAGATATTTCAATTAATTCACCTGCTTATATGAATCCTTTAACAATTATTCATGCAGATTATGGTGAGTGTATAACAAATATAACTGTAACCTCTCGTGATGTTGAAAGTTGGGCTACAAAACTACGATTAATTTCAGGCAGACCTTTAGATGAGTCCAATCCAGTTTTAGATACAGAATTACTTTTGCCAGGATCACGAAATAGAGTCGCTATAATTCAACAACCATTAAGCCCAAGTGGAATTGCTTTTTCTTTCAGAAGGCATCGAGATAAACCTTGGACATTACCGTTATTCATAAAAAATAAAATGCTTACACCTCTTGCAGCAGGACTTTTAAGTTTCTTTATTGATGGTGGTCGAACAATGTTAATTGCAGGAACACGTTCTGCAGGAAAATCCAGTTTATTAGCATCATTGTTAATACAGATTATGCGTTCAGTTAGAATTATTACTGTGGAAGATACTTTAGAATTACCTGTGCACGAATTAAAGAAACTTAATTATGATATTCAGTCTTTGAAAGTTCAGTCAGTAATAACTGGCGGTAAGCAAGAAGTTTCTGCAGCAGATGGAATTCGAACAAGTCTTAGAATGGGTGATTCGAGTTTAATAATTGGAGAAGTTCGTTCTGAGGAAGCTCTTGCACTATACGAGGCAATGAGAGTAGGTGCTTTAGCAAATGTTGTTGCTGGAACAATACATGGAGATAGTCCATATGGTGTATATGATAGAGTTGTCAATGATTTGAAAGTTCCACCTACAAGTTTCAAAGCTACAGATATAATTGTTGTTTGTAATCCAGTTAAATCTATTTCAGGTATTGGTCGAGAGCGAAGAATTGTTCAGATTACAGAGGTTCGTAAAAATTGGGAAAAAGACCCAATGGCGGAGCATGCTTTTGTTGATTTAATGGTATATAACCCAAAGACAGACCAACTAGAACCTACAGATGCATTGATTCAAGGAGAAAGTGATATTTTGAAATCTATTGGATCAAGAATTCGTGAATGGGCAGGAGATTTTGATGCAATTTGGGAAAATATTGAACTAAGGTCAAAAATTATGGATGTAATTGTAACTCTCGCAAAAGAACAAAACAAATCAGCACTTCTTGAAGCAGATGTTGTTGTACGAGCAAATGATGAATTACATAAAATTATTGAATCAGTTAGACAAAATACAAATAAAACAAATAATAAAGTTATTTTTAATGAATGGCTTGCGTGGTTTAAACATTTAGCGCAAGGGGTCGAACCCGATGAGCCAAATATTCAGAAAGTATATTAATTCTGTACTCTTTAGAATACAATGGAAGTGGATATGGGTAAATATGAGCGTGAGCTCGAAAAGGAGTTAAACCCATCTAATCAACCTAAAAAAGTAACAAGCTACTCTCAAGAATATAAACAATTTCTTAGTGAGCAAACATCATCAAGTAAGAATTTTTATACAAAGGCTTGTAAATTTTCAGCTAAAATATTTCCCATACCAATTAGCGAAAAAGACAGTAAAAAAATAAATACGTATATTGATCTTTTACATTTATCAATTACATCTCAAAGCGTAATTTCTTTTGCATATTTAGCTACACTTTTAACAATTATTTCTTCAGTTATTTTAACAGTTGTAACAAGTAATTTTTATCTAGCAATTATCGGCTTAATTGCTGGATTAGTAATGTTATTTGTTTTATCAAAAACACCTGAATTTATGTTTAAATCTTGGAGATCCAAAGCTTCAGACCAATTAGTTAGTGCTGTTTTGTATATGGTAATTTATTTAGAGCACACATCAAATCTTGAGCAAGCAGTTTATTTTGCAGCAAAAAATCTTCCACCACCATTATCTCTTGATTTTATTCGAGCACTATGGCGAGTAGAATCTGGCAAGTACTCAAAAATAACAGACGCTTTAGAAGAATATGTAAGTATTTGGGGCGAATGGAACCAAGGTTTTGTTGAATCCATACATCTTTTGGAATCATCTTTGCATACAACAACAGAAACACACCGTCACGAGATTCTTGAAAGAACAATTAATACGGTTCTAGATAGTTCAGAACATAATATGATGAAGTACGCACATGATAGTCAAAATCCTGTACAAGCAGTGCACATGTTGGGTATTATCTTACCTGTTATGGGACTCGTTATGTTGCCAATGGTTGTGTCTTTTATGGGAGATAAAGTTAGTATCTGGCAAGTTATTGGCCTGTATAATATACTTTTACCTTTGACTGTATTTTTAATCTCAAAACATACGTTAGACAATAGGCCATCGGGTGTAAATACAAGTGATATATATGATTTTTATGCTAAGAAAAAACATAAAGCAAAAATTAAGATAGGTAATTTTGTAATACATATACAACCAATCGTTGCAATGTTTATTGTATTAGCTGCTTTTACAATTTTACCGGTGTTGTATTTTATTGGAATATATTCATCAGATATTGTTAATAAACTGCCTGTTCTTAATAATTTACTTAGTTTGTTTATGAGTTTAATGTTAATTTTAGGAATTGCGTTTAGTCTCGGTACATATTTTAGATTAAGATCACATGGATTATTAAAACGTCAGGAAGAACTAAATAAATTAGACAAGTTATTTTCAAATACAGTATTTCAATTAGGTAACCGTCTTGAAAGTGGCGAGCCAATTGAAATAGCGATTAAAAAAGTAGCTGATGCAATACCAAAGTCACCTGTTTCTGAGTTTTTTAATAATATTTATTCGAATATGATAAAAAATCAAACTACTTTGGAATTAGCAATCTTTGACAAAAATTTTGGTGCAATTTCAGATATTAATTCTTCGTTGATTAGAGGAGTTATGCGTATTATTGTTCAAGGTTCAAAAAAAGGTTCAAAAATAGTTTCTTTTTCACTTATTACGATTTCACGTTTCTTAACCTCTGTACGTAGAGTTAATGAGCGAATGAAGGACTTGCTTGCAGAAACTATTGCGTCTTTGCAATCAGAAGTTTCTTTTTTGATACCAATTATTTTAGGTATTGTTGTAGCAATGGCAGTTCTAACAACAAATATATTAATTACGCTTTCAGTGCAACTTTCTGAATTAGGTGGTTTAACTGGTGGAGAAAACGGTGAATTAGGTTTTGGTGCAACTTTAATGAATATTTTTAAATTAGATTATTTAATTCCTTCATGGATATTCCAAGTTGTAGTTGGTGTTTATTTGATTCAAGTTACTCTGATTATTTCGTATTTACTTGCAGGTATTGAGAACGGACCTCAGACTGTAGAACGAGATAAATTAATGCAGCAAAATTTATTTATTAGTTCCGTTGTATATACTTTTGTAACGCTTGTAATGAGTGGAGTATTTGTCTTAATTACAGCAGGGTTAGGTGGAATGTGAAATTAGAACTTCGGACAATGATGTGGTTAGTAGTTGTATTAGCTGTTATTTTTTTAATGATGAGTGTTATTACTGATATGGTAGGGTTTGTATGAGTGCGATAACGAAGTATTTAATCATAATTGTACTTATTAGCGTACTGATTTTAGTTTTACTGGGAGTTGCAGGCAAAATACATTTTTCAGTTTTACAAGAAATGTCTCTTGTTAAAGGTTTATTTAACGCATAATCAATAGTATTATATTTAAGTATACTATAAAAAATTATGAATAAGAAAGGTTATGAGTTGAAATATTTTATAACAATTATTGCAGCAGTTGCAATTTTTCTGATTCTTTTACTTTTGTTTAAAGATACTTTTTTTAAACAAATTTGGGCACTTACGGATAAAATGAGGTTTAGTCTATGAAGAAAGGTGAAGGTGAGCTAACCTTACTAAGTAAAATTTTGATAATTATTATGGCAATTCTTATTTTTATGTTAGTTTTGTATTTTGCAGGCATGTTACCTGAAATTGGGAAATCTTTTGATTCAAATAAACTATATGATGAATATGTACCTGCACTAGGTTTGCTTATTAAATCTAAATGGCGTAATAAATAATAACGCTTATATATTTCTTTGATTAATTAAACTATGAATTCAAAAGGACAAGGTTTAAGTTTAAATTATATTGTTATTGCCATTATTGCAGCACTGATTCTAGTAATTATTGTTGCATTCACAACAACCGGCTTAGGGCAATCTTTATCTAAGATTTTTCAGACCGGTGAACAATCAACAGAAAATGCTGATATTGATGTAGCAAAAGCAACTTGCAAAAAACTTTGTGATGATGCAGATCGAATTGATGAACCAGATAGATGGGACTCAGAAAGTTATTGTGAGCGAACATTTATTTTTGATAATACTGCATTACATTGTTGGAATGAACCTGTCGGTGTTGAATGTTCTACATCAGGAAATGATATTTACAATACAATGTGGTTTTGTGATGAATCTAATTGTGCAGTAGGATGCCCCGATATAAAATGTACACAATGTTCAAATTCAACAAGTGACAAAATTGAGTGTCCAGATATTAATAGCTACGCACTATGTTCAGCAAACAATGGAAATTGGATGCAGTTTTAGTTTTTTAACATTAGACAGTAGTGTTTTTTTAATAATGACCACGTAAGGTTTATATATATCCACAAGAATATATTAACAACATGGCAAAAGGAGAAATACAATTTACAACTATTGCGCTGTTAGTAATAACTGCAGTAGTATTAATTGGAATTATAATTTGGTTCTTGCCAGCGTTTAATGATGCAGGCTCAGGTCTAACTGATGTTGGCGATGCAGCAGGTAGTGAAGAGGCAATTGTTGAAGCAAAATGTGATGCATTCTGTGCTACTGCACAAAAAATGGAAGCAGATCAAGTAGCGACTTCAGAATTCTGTACATATAATTTAGATGGTGATGCAACTATGGATTGTACGGGTGTATTTACTTGTGATAACGTAGCTTGTTCATAAATATAAGAACCAAGAAATCCAAAACAGGAATTTTTTTCTATTTTTTAGTTTTTTAAATTTTATTTTAAAATAATTACATAAATATTATATATATCCACAAGAATATATTAACAACATGGCAAAAGGAGAAATACAATTT
>CAZGVA010000021.1:0-16341 GCA_964528765.1 Candidatus Woesearchaeota archaeon
TGTAAGATTAACTTTTGCTTTAGTTTTTTCCTGAATAAATGCACCAACTTCTTGTTCAATTTCACGTGAGCTCATAGGTAAACTCGTGTTTACTGTGTTGGCGCGAATACCAAACGTGCTTTTAGAATCCATACCTAATTCCTCAGCCAAATCAAAAACTGCTGACTTAATCGCATTTATTTCTGAACCAACTTGTACTGCTTCACATAAGTTTGCTATACCAAAAATATCTTTTAATTTATTTAGAACTTCTTTAGTTTCAGGTGTATAGATTAAATAACGACCATTGCCACGAATTACTTGATCAAATTCAATTTCATTGCGTTTTAAGCATTCTTTAGCATTAAATAAAAGCGTTTTTTCAAATTGCTTTCGCACACCTTTACTTTTTAATATTAACTCGCCAGGTTTAATGATTACAACTTCTGGTTCCATATTATATGCAATAAGTATACTTTAAAAATTAATTGAAAAAAGCAGAAAACTGCTTTTTAACACACCCAAAATAGCTTTGGACATTTAACATATATCGCAATTAAAAAACCAAATACGAATCCGATTAACACACCGGTAATTAATTCTTTCATTCCATACTCAACTTCTTCTCTAGACATTTTAGCCATTTTTTCCTCCTATTTATCGGTTTTTACCTGGAAGTGCTTCCTTGATTTCTATTGAACCTAATGTTAGAATTAGTGCACCGATTCCATAGAAAAGCGGGAAGAGTAATAATTCCTTTCCATTTAGTAGCGTAATGTTAACTAACATTCTGTTTGCTGCGAGTAATGTTGCATAAAATGAGAATCCTAACCAGCTGGCTCCGATAAATACCAACAAAAGACCGATATGTTCATGTTTTTTTAGATTATAACGCATAATTACACCTCTTAAACATTAATGTATATGCTCGTTTATATACTTAATTAACTTTAAAGAAGTGGTTACATTAATCTGTATATTAAATAACGGTTAATTATTCGAGTTAAACTTTTTAAAAAATCATTGATTACTTCAGATAAAAAAAGCTTTTAAATCAATATAACGGAGTTTTGATAACGCACGGGGCCATAGTGTAGTTTGGTCCATCACTCGAGGTTTGGGAGAGCTTTTCTCTTTGAAAAGAGAAAACTTCGGAAAAGAGAAACTACTTTTCCATCAAAACACCTCGCAACTCAGATTCGAATTCTGGTGGCCCCGCTAAGCTTTTTCGTAGAAAGAAAAAGTTCGAAAAAAAAAGGTATATATTGTATTGCTTTGCAATACGATCAAATTACCAGCTTTTTTGAAAACTGCGGGAGTAGTGTAGTCTGGTCCATCACTTGGCGTTGCCAACCAGCTCTTTTGAGTTGAAGCAGAAACGCTGCGACTTGGGTTCGAATCCCAGCTCCCGCATACGATTTTTAAGATTCGTTTTATTACAAATAAACTATATAAATCAGTTTTGTAGCAAAGATTATCAATGCTAGTAAAAAATACCACAGATATATAGATTTCACAAAAGTTATTGCGTTAGGCCAACTGAGTATTAAAAATAACATAAAAATAACAGCAGCTAATTTATTTAAAACAACATCCCAAGAATCCATTTTCTTGGTCCCAGTTGTTTTACCTCCTTTTATTTTTTAAATATCCCGTGTTGTAATTTATGTCGATATTTAGGAAGATGTTTCCGCTGTTTATGATGGTGACGTATTTGTTTTATTTTATTACTCAAGTTAATCTTCTCAAAAATAGTTACTTTACGTTTGTATAATATACCAAGTATAATTAATAAAGTCAAAAATACAAACCATGTAAGCGTATCGTTACGTGTTTTTTCTAACTTTAAACTTTTATCAAAAGTAGGATATTTTTTAGAAATAATTATCGGTGATTCAGATTCATTTTTTAATATATGATTAATGTATATCATATCATCACTTGAACCTGAAGAATTTAGTTCACCTTCTTCATCAGTCGTTGTAGTGGTTCCCCTAATTGCTGAATGTCTTAAATTATCAATTTTTATTACATTTCCTTCATCTGTGCACGTTATCCCGTTTAATGTTATGCCATCAGTATTACCTAAACAAGATGTAAAATCAGTTTCATTAGTACCATCACAACCCGAACTAACTTCAGATATGCTTGCTATCTCATCATCCTTTACACAAAGAGAAGCAAAATTATTATCTTCAACATATAATGTCTTATTATATATTTCTTGAACTTGCTCAGATAGATTAACTATTATTGAATTTTCAGCTTTGATTATTGTGATTTTACTCAAATCAATTTCAGAAGTACTAAAATTATGTGTAAAATTTAACAATTTAGTTGAAGCATTATAAAAAGCAACTTCATGTATATTATTATATGTTCCATTTGTACTGTTACTGCCTACAGTTATATTTAATTTAGAAATTCCAGTAACATTTACATTTGATTCGTTTCCTTCTAAAGTATCATTAACATCCGCTACACCATCATTATCCGTATCTGTATTTGCAGATACGAGTGTAACAACCCAACTTGCTGAAGTATTATGTATATTCATTTCATCAGTTTTATTAGCAAAAGCAAAGAAAGTATAATTTGCACTAACTGCTCCGGTTGCATTTACCCAAAACGTAACAAGTTGGGAAATATCTTCAGATAAGTTTACAGTATATGGATTTGATGATTTGTTCGTCCAGAAAGGAGTCACGGACGAATTAGTGCTGATTAATCCACCTTTTGCTACAGCTTCGCCTTCGCCAGTAAAGAACGCATGGTCGAGATTAAATATCTCCGGCATTTCTTCAGGTTCATCTGAAGGAAGACAATCTTCAGCCGTAACTGCACTTCCTAACCGTTCATAACTTGGACAGTAGTATCCTTCAAAATAGGTACATTGCCCAACACCGATAAGGTCTATTTCATAAAGCTCAGATTCAAAAAAACCACAAGCATCAGAAGTAATTGTATACATCATCCCATCCATATCACAATATCCTCCAATTTCATCAGCGTACGTCCAACTTTCACCCTCAAAATCAGACATAAGACTAGAATTATACATATCCGAACAAGTATCGGTACATCCACTTGCTCCCAGTGATGGGTCACAACCTGAAATCGGATCTAAACTTACATTAACTGTTCCGCAGTCAAAACCAACTCTACAACTCACATTAAGCGTAACATTAAACCAATTATTTTGATTAACACTAACGTCGCTTGTCGGATAAATAATATCAATTGATAATGGTGATATAAGTGTTACTGTTCTTGTTTCCGAAGTAACATTTTCATATGATAGGATAGCAGTAGCATTAAAAGTATAATTACCTTCAGGCAAGTTCTCCGTAGTCCATGTAAAATCCCCTGAAGTTGAACTATTACTGCTAACAAGCGCACCAGAAGTTGTATTGTATATATAAATTATAATATTTTCTAAATTGTTTGAATCAGATGAAACAGCATTTATCGTTATATAATTAAGACTATATCGCGTATTATTTTCAAACGTTGAACTTGAAAAAGTTATATTTCTGTCGAAAAGCGCTCCGCTGTCTGTAATTGTCCAATTATATGTATCAATAAGTATTGCTTTAGCTGCTCCAGCAGTTGCGTTTCTATAGTTAGAAGTACCTCCGTGAAAAATAGTATCATTTTGAACATTCAATTGAGACCAATTAATAAGTATATTTTCATAATTAATAACTGAAATTTGTTTTAATTCAAACATATTATCCATACGAGTTACTTTAGAAACATTCCATCCACTAATATCTTGATCAAAATCATCCGCACTATAAAACATATAACGCATAGTAGTTACATTAGAAACATCCCATCCACTAATATCTTGATTAAAGTTATCGGCACCCGAAAACATATAACGCATATCCTCTACTTTAGAAACATCCCAATCAGCAATACTATTATTAAAATCACGAGCATTCGCAAACATATAATCCATATCAGTTACATTAGAAACATTCCATCCACTAATATTTTGGTTAAAATTATAAGCAGAAAAAAACACATGACCCATATCTGTTACTTTAGAAACATTCCATCCACTAATATCTTGGTTAAAAACAACTGAATTATAAAATATATAACTCATATCCGTTACATTAGAAACATCCCAATCACTAATATTCCCATTAAAATCATAAGCATACGCGAACATATAACTCATATTACCTACATTAGAAACATCCCAATCATTTAACTTTTGATTAAAATCTTGAGAACTCTGAAACATATAACGCATATCAGCTACATTAGAAACATTCCATCCACTAATATCTTGGTTAAAAACATAAGTATTACGAAGCATACTCTCCATTCGAGTTACTTTAGAAACATTCCATCCACTAATATCTTGATTAAATTTCTGAGCACCATTAAACATACTATCCATACGAATTACACTGGAAACATCCCAATTACTAATGTTCCCATTAAATATGCTAGCAACAGCAAACATAAAACTCATATCATCTACCTTGGAAACATCCCAATCACTTAAATTCTGATTAAACTTATCAGCATAGTATAACATAAAATTCATATCAGTTACATTAGAAACATCCCACCCACCAATATCTTGGTTAAATTCCCGAGCACCAGCAAACATGCGAATCATATGAGTTACGCTAGAAACATCCCAATCACTAATATCCCCATTAAATACATCGACTTCATAAAACATAAAATTCATATTAATTACATTAGAAACATCCCATCCACTTAAATTTTGATTAAATTTATCAGCATTATCAAACATATAACTCATATGAGTTACACTAGAAACATCCCAATTACTAATATCCCCATTAAAGTTATCAGCATCATAAAACATACCAACTAAATTTGTTCCAGTTATATTAAGAGCATCAGTTGCACTAACATTTAAGTTTGAACATCCCCGAAATTGATATCCTCCTTCATCACCTACTTGTAATGGTCCCCAGCTAAATATATCTAATATTTTTTCTTTATCTCCAGTATTTGCAAATTTCCAACCAGAAATAGTTCCATTAATACTAATATTATAAACACCTTCTAAGGTATAAGTATGATTGATCTCCGCTTGATTATATGTGGTTATATAATCAGTATTATTATCACCCCAATTAACATCAAAAGCATAAGTTCCTTCAGAGTATAGTGGTAGTATTACTTGGCTGCTGTTTGATGATCCCGATGATGTTGCAGAAGTATTCCACGTCGAATTGAAATACAATTCAGCATTAGTTAAAGACAGTGATTGTATTACAAAAAAGAAAGCAAAAGTTGAAAGCAATATCCATTTTTTATTCATTTCTTTCCTCCGGAATATTTTTCCATTAATATATTTAGAATATCATCAAATGTATGTTTTCTAACAAAATCAAGATTTTCAAGTTTCTCTTTAGTAATTTTACTAATGCGAATAGTTGTAGATTCTGTAGACATTATATACTTTGTAGATTCAATCATACTTAAGTGTTTCTAAGTGGAGTAATCTAATACGGTTTTTATATGTTTATTATTCATTTATTTGGCGTAGAAAATCACGGCTTCACCTGAAGAGGTAGATGCGCAGCTCCCGCATTAGTTAAAATAACCTTTTTTATCAAGAAGTCTATATGGATAACCTCTGAAATCTTGTTCTCCGACTTCAACATTTAATTCCGACATGATTTTATACAAATGTTCTCTAGCAACGTCAATATTATCAAAATCACCTTTAGCTTCTAATTCAATGAAGAATCCCAATCCAGTTACATTATCAATGGCGATCTCAACATCCTTGTATTCAAAAGTGATTCGTAATTTCTCAACAGTTATCAATTCCTTGAAGTTAAGTTTCTCAAAAATCTTCTTCAATGCTTCAACATCATTAATCTTCGTCTCAAATTCATCACAAGAAACTGTGTGCTCTTCTTTAACATCATGCCAATTCTTATAATTAATCGTAGCTTTATCTTTTGTTTCTCTAATTCGTAACCACTCACAGATAGGATCTTTAGAAAGAAAGTCTCTGTGCGCTGAATTAAAGTACGTGTCTTTTTGATATTGCTCATTTGATTCGACGAGATCATTCATTTTTTTGAGAATTGCATCAGAATTTAATAATGGGAATTTAATCTCCACTTCAATATATTTCATAAAAAATATTGACCCCTAATCGTTTAAAAGAAATAGTATTTTTAGATATAGAAGGTCTCACTTCCCGTACGTCTTATAAATAATGCGTTACAATAATTTAATCAATGAAACTGCGATTAAACAATAAAAGGAAGCTTATTGTCATTTCTATCAGCGTTTTAGTTTTATTTCTTACACTCATGTTTGCGACTTTTTCAGTTGATAGTGATTGGAATGCAAATCAGATTCTTCAGATCCAGAATCAGCCAGTTTCAGATAATTTTTGTTTTGCTGCAATGGGAGATAATCGTGGAAGTTTTGATGAGTTCCCACAAATAATTTCTCAACTTGATGAGCAATATGTTTTTGCGATTAATGGGGGAGATTTAGTTTCATATGGTACTTTTTTTGAATATGCTTTGTTTCATTTTCAAATCAAAAAGTCAGAAATTCCTTATTTGAATGTAGTTGGTAATCATGATATAACGAATCGTGGAAGAACAATTTTTGAAAAAACATACGGTCCAGTAAATTATGCATTTAGTTATGCAGATACTAAGTTTATTGCTATTGATAATGCAGAAGAAAATATTACCAAACAAACTTTTGATTGGTTAGTAACTGAACTGGAAGATGATTTTGAGAACAAAATTGTATTTATGCATGTTCCACCCTTTGATCCGCGTTATAACGATAAAGTTGGTCACGGAATGGAGCAAAGTGCAGCTGAATTAATGATAGTAATGGAAGAAAATAATGTTGATATGGTTGTAGCATCGCATATACATGGTTATGAAGAAGCAGAAAGAAATGGAATTCAGTATGTAATTACAGGTGGAGCTGGTGCACCTTTACATGGAGCGGGTATTTACCATTATGTGCAGATTTGCGTTAAAGATTCAAAATTTAGCTGGGAAGTTATTAAATTGTGATTGAACGAGTAATTAGTTTATAAATATTATCGTAATTTTTTGCAATAATCTTTTTAAGCAAAAAGTTACAAAAATATTATGGCACAAAATTTTGAGTGTATGATATGTGATTACAAAGGCACAGTTAAGCAGAAAGGACAGCATCTTGGATTATGCAAGGAATGTGTCCGACGAATTAAAACCAGCTGGCCAGATAACAAAGATGTTGTTGTAATTAGTGATTAGAAAGGTTTTTAATCAATTTATTAGCTATTCTTTGATGCTATATCAAAAAAAAAGTTCGATTGATGCGCAAGAAATTATTATGCAGCATATACAATCAGGACCAAAATCCATTGAAGAGTTAATCGAATTGACGGGTTTTAGTTATGATAAAGTTCATTATCAACTTAGACGTTTTAGATACGACGAACGCGAGGTTAAACAATTTCGTAGTTTAATGAATAAGAGTAAAATACGTGTTGCATATTTGGAAGGTCAAGAAAGAGAACTTGCTGAATATATTATATTAAACCATACGATTGATCCCAGACATTTTACTAAAAGATATTTATCCGGTTTACCTTCAAAAACTGTTGCGATAATTAAATTACATCAACGATTAGAAACTACTGAAAATAGGGATTATTTAATAAATATTATTATACCGCATTTAGTAAAAGAAGATAAAAACTATCGATGGAATCATTCAATAAATGCCCTTTTTCTTAGAGAACTTTTAATACAGGCAGATTATGTAACACATAATTCATCCGGAGTTGAGTTTACTAAATCTGGTTTGGATTTTATATCTTCTTTTGTTGACTTATCTGAAGTTGAACCTTGCGGAAGCACTTGTTGTAATGACTGATTTAATTTAAATTTTAGTGAATCTTAGCGCCTTCTTTTAATTGCTTTTCAGGTGCGATAAATACAACATCTTTTCCAGATTCTGCAGCTAAAATCATTGCTTCAGATTTTTCTCCACGTATTTCTCGTGGTTCTAAATTTACAATGAAAACCGCTTGTTTATTTTTCAAATCTTCTGGTTTGTACCATGGCCGTATTCCGGCTAGAACTTGGCGTGTTTCTGCTCCAAAATCAACTTTCATTTTGTAAAGCTTATCTGCATTTGGATGGTCTTCAACTTTTACAATTTTACCTACTCGTAAATCGAGTTTCTCAAAATCTTCAAATTTTATCATTGGTTTCACCTTAAGTTTTGGTTTAGATTTACCTGCGAATTTTTCATTAAGTTCAGATAATCTTTGATCTTCAATTTTATTAAACAATACTCCTATATTTTTTAACTCACTTTGTTCTTTGATTTTTTTAGCGGTATCTGGAATAAATGGCTTAAAAACTTCAGACAAAGTTTCAATTATTTTAAAACAAGTGGAAAGTGTTTGTTCACATTTAACCGTATCGTGTTTGAACGTTTTCCATGGAGCTTCCAATTGAAAATATTGATTTCCAATATCACTAATACTTAATGCTATTTTAATTGCTTTTTTTAATTCAACGCGATAAAGTGTATTTTCCCATTCTGTTTTTAGCTCTTCAATTTGAGAAAGAATTTTTTGACCTTTCACAGTAGGTTTTGCATTTGGAACTCTTCCAAAATTACGTTCAGTAAATGTGACTGTGCGATTAATAAAATTCCCAAGATTCGCAATCAATTGATTATTTATCGCATCTTTAAAATCATGCCAAGAGAAATTTGAATCACTAGTTACAGGTAAATTCAGAATGAGATAAAATCGCCAGGCATCTGCATTAAATTCTAACTTACTAACATCATCTGTAAAAATTCCTCTTTTTTGACTTTTACTAAATTGTCCACCTTTATAATTTAGATATTCATTAGATTTCAAATAGTCAACTAAATGCCAATTATCGCCACTACCCAAAAGCGAACCTGGCCAAATTAAAGTGTGAAATGGGACATTATCTTTTCCCATAAATTGAACATAATGTACATCTTCTTTAAACCACCAATCTTTCCAATCTTTATTATTTTTTTTAGCCCAAGTTGCTGTAGCTGCTACATATCCGAAAGGTGCATCAAACCAAACATAAAATACTTTATTCTCAAAACCTTTTACTGGAACTTTAATTCCATATTTAAGATCACGAGTTATACATCGTGGTTTTAAACCATCTTTTATCCAGGCAAGTGGTAGATTTTTTGTTATGCCTCGCCAGTTTTTCTTGGATTGAACCCAAGTTTTAATTAAAGGAGCTAATTTGGGTAAATCTAAGAAAAGATGGTTAGTGGATTTTGGTTTAGGTACAGATTTACATTCATTACAAAAAGGATTAATTAATTCTTCTGGATTTATGAGTGTCCCACAATTATCGCATTGATCACCCTTAGCTTCTTCAAATCCACATTTTGGGCAAATTCCTCTTACATATGTATCAGGAAGAAATGAATCGCAATTAGAACAAAATAATTGTATAATTTTTTTATCAAAAATATATCCGTTATTATATAATTTTAAAAAAGCATCTTGCGTTATTTCGTGATTTTCTTTGCAATTTGTGCGACCAAATTCGTCAAATTGAATATTAAACCAATCAAATAAACTTTGAATTTTAATATTCATTTGTTGACTATATTTTTCGGGAGAGATATTAAGTTTAGCAGCTTCTTTTTCAGTACGCGTGCCATGTTCATCGGTAGCACAAATATATATAGCGTTTTTACCTTGTTGTCTCAAAAAACGAGTATAAACATCAGCATTTAAAATTGGAATAAGATTTCCTAAATGCGGCACACTATTGATATAAGGTAGTGCGCAAGTAACTAGAAACTTTTTTTTATTTTTTAGTATTACCACCCTAATATAGCATAATATTTTGAGTTTTTAAATATAACGTAATTTATATTTTTAGTAAGCAAAAACTATAAATTAGCTAATTGCTAAATACTTTAAGATAAAAATGATGCTTTACTTTTCGCGTAAAATTGGATGGACTTTAGCATGTCTTTTTGCGATAATTGCAGTTAGTTTGTATCTTTGGCCAAATACTACGAAACCAATTATTGGCGCAGTTGTTTCATTAGGCGACCAAGTAACAAAAAATGTTTTGAATATTGTAGCTTCTTAAATATACTTGCTTTTAAATTATAATATTTTAATTCATTATGACGGATATAACACAGCATATTGCTGAACACATAAGTACTATTTCAGCACAGAGAAAAAAATTAGCTTTAAATATTCGTCAGAATTTCCCAGAAATTGTGTTACCGATTCAAAAACAAGATTTAAATGGCTTAAAGATATGTGGTGTGGATGGTGGTTTTCTGAAAAAAGAATTTCAGGGACTTACTTTATTGATTAGACGAGCAGTTGGAGTTTGTTTTAGTTTTGAAAATAATAAAGTTTCTGCAGAATATTTACCTTCAAAAAATCCAAAACCTGAGCCAATTATTATATCCACCGAGTTTACATTAGAAGATGTGAATATTATGTCCAATTTAAAACGAGTTGAAATTGAAATTAAAACTGCGTTAGATTGCGTTAAAAAATTCTCACCAAATTTACTTGTGCTTGATGGCTCAATTGTTCTTCATCCATCAAGTATTCCTTCTGAAAAGAGTGCTGTTTTAGAAACATACAAAGAAGTTGTTATGCTTATACGTGAGTTGTATGAATATTGTTCTAAAAATCAAATACTTTTGGTTGGTGCTTGCGAAGATTCTCGTGGAAGAAAATTTTGTAATATGTTGGCAAATAAAATATCAGATAGACCTGAAGCCAAAATTTTGAATACTGCTAACGATACAACTTTTCTTTATTATTTACTTAAAACCGGTGAACGTACTGATATTTTTGCATATACATCAAATGATGACGCGCCAGGTTTATCTGATTTAGGTGAATGGCGAAAAAATATTTTTGGCATGTATATTAAACCTTCGGAGTTTGACAGACCAATTAGATTAGATTTTTTGGCATCTAACCCTAAAATACAAGCAGATAAAATATCTGCTTTAGTTAATGAGATTTCAAAGCAAAATAGAACTTATGCATATCCTTCAGTTTTAATTGAAGCTGATGCGAGAGCTAAATTAAGCGAAGAGGATTTAATTTCATTTCATCAATCACTTTTAGAAAAACTCGGAATGGATCCAAGTATTTTTGAATTACGCAGAGAGCAAAGACCAATCTAATCTTTCTTTGCCCGATTTCTTTTCTAAAGAAAATTATGAGCGAACAAAGACGGATTTAGTTTCTAGTGTCATAAAGTATTTATACAAAAATGGATTCATATATTTATGAATAATCGCGGTTTTGTTAAAACACTGTTGATAATTGTTTTGTTAATATTAGTAATCTTGCTTTATTTTTATACAGATCAAACTAAAGATCTAGTTGGAATGCTTTCTTCAAGCTGGGAGCCGATTGATATTGACCCAGAAAATAAAACCGTAACATTACAATTTGCTAATGCTTCGGAAGTAGCACACAAAGTTTTACTTGATGCAGAAGAAATATCTAATGAATCGTTTAGTGAGCTAAATGAAGAATTTGGTGAGGAAAAAGTAGAAATTGACGTAGAAATTGACGTAGAAATTGACGTAGAAATTGAAGAAGAAAATGATTCTTTTGAATATGAAGATTTACTTAATCTCTCGAGGCTATAAATATATTTAAAGATTCTATAGGGTTTATTATATGGATTGGTTAGTTGCTTCTGCTAAAAAAAATATGGAAGAATACAATGATAAAACTCGAGCAGATCTTGTAAAAGCGGCCAAAGTTGACCAAAAAATTGAAGAGCCAGCGTTAAATATAACTGCTGCACAAGCAGCAAACCCTGAAGTTCAACCAGTTCAATCTGCTGAAACAATTTCTGAACCACAACCCCGTGAAGAGATTGCACATATTTTTGAGCAAGTTAAGAATTTTAATATGGACCAAGGTATTCGAAAAGAAGAACCGGTTAAAGAAATTATAACTGAGTCACCGATTGAATCTCAACCTGAGCAGGTTAATGAAATTATTCCTGAAAAAATAACTATTGAAGTTGAAGAAGAAAAAATTGTAACAGATACTGTTGAACAAAAACCTCTAGATGAAACTAACATTGCGCCAGTAGTATCTAACGAAGGGGCGTTAGGGACCGTAATAACTACACCTGATGGACCGAGTGTTGGTGGTTTTTCATTTGTGATAAAATCTAAAGTTAATCGTGGACAATTTGTAGGGATTACTACTGAAGAAGGTTTGTTAATTGCGTCTATATCTAATATTTTTAAGACAAATAAATATTTTGAAAATGCCGGAATGGTTCAAGAATATTCAAAAAATTCAAGTTTATTTTCAGCATTTCCAGTTAAAGAATGGGAATATGCTTTGGCAGAATGTCGTGTGTTGGGTGTTTTTACAAAAAAAGGAATTGAACGAGTAGGTTTCCCGCCAGCACCCGGTCATAATGTTATTGATATTGATTCAGATACATTAAATAAATTTCTTGGATTAGATCAAGAAAAAGGGCTTGATTTAGGAATCGTACAACAACATAATTTGCGAGCGCGATTTAATTTAACTAAAACAATACAAAAACATTTAGCAATTTTAGCAATTTCGGGAGCAGGTAAATCATATACTACTGCCGTATTGCTTGAAGAACTTCTTAGTAGAACTGCTGAAGTAGGTAGAGTTGCGATTTTTATGATTGATAGTCATGGTGAATATGTTAGTTTAGCAAAAGAACCTTTATTTGAAGGACAAGTTTCAGTATATAATGCACAGGATATAAAAGTAAATGTTGCGCACATGAATGCAAAACGTTTTGCGTCACTTTTACCGCAAATGAGTTCAGTACAAGTTAGAGAACTTGGCAGAATAATTCATGAAACAAGACAACGGTTTAAAGACGGTGAATCCTACGGTATTTCAGATTTAATCGATGCTATTGAAAACGATGAAAAGACCACATCTGCAACAAAAGAAGCATTAAAAGGTTGGTTGCAAGAATTAGTTTCAATGAATATTTTTGCTAAAGCAGATAATCCAAATCCGGATAAATTATTGTCACAAGGTAATTTAGTAATTTTTAACCTTAATGCAGAATTAAGTTTAAAGAAAAAACAGTTGATTGTTGATTATTTTTCTCGAAGATTATTTGATTTACGAAGACAAAATGCATGCCCACCCTATTTAGAAATTATTGAAGAAGCACATAATTTTTGCCCAGAAAAAACAAAAGCAGAATTTGCCATATCTCGTAAAATTATTGAAACTCTTGCAAGAGAAGGTAGAAAGTTCTATGCGAATATTTGTTTAATTTCTCAGAGACCCGTTCAGTTATCAACAACTGCATTAAGCCAATGTAATACTCAAATTATTATGCGTATTACAAATCCTTATGATTTAGATCATATTAAAAGAAGTGCTGAAGCTATTTCAACCGGAACATTGGATATTATTTCAGGTTTGCGTGTGGGAGAAGCACTTGTTATTGGAGAAGCTGCGAAATACCCAACTTTTGTGAGTGTGCGTAAGAGAAAAACAAGCGAAAGTCATGGTAAATCTTTGGAAAAATATGCTAAAGAATTCGAAGATCAAACCGGAACACCTATTGCAGATGGTTCAGAATTTATCTAATTTTATATTTTTAAGTATTTACCATTTTCTTCAAAAATCGCTATTTCTTTTTTAAATCTTTTGAGATATGAAGCATCCGATTCTTTTCCACTATTAGTGGGTTTACTATTTCCCATGTAGGTCAAATCTTTTTGAATTTAAACGTAATTATATCCCATAATGCGTAATTCGAAAGATTTATAAATCAATTTTAATGATTTAAATTACACACATTTAAAGGTGAATAAAAAAATGGCAGACGAAAGACAAAGAGTCGAATTTGAAACTGTGAAAGCAGAAGAAATTAAATTCGGACGAAACAGTTTTGTAGAAATTGCTCGGAAAAAGGCAAAAACAGACGAAGGCGAGAATGAGTTTATCTCAATCTCAAAAGGCTTCTATCTACCTGATGGAACTAGACGATTTAGTCGTGGAAAGAATGTTTCCATCCCAAATGAAGAAGAAGTTATCGTTGAGCTAGCTAAAAAATTAAAGTCAATTTAATTATTTAACTAACTTTTTGAGGGTTGTTTTCAACCCATTTATTCTTATTTTATTATATTAAATTAAAAATATTATACTTCGTAATAGGTAATTTCTAAAAACGTGATACGAGAATGTTTAAAATAGGTGTTTAGTAAAAATACGATGATTAGCGGAGGCATTTCAGATTGGAGAAATGGATATACACCACAAAATCCAACTACACCATTAGATATAAGCGATTTACCTGATGGCGCACATATGGGCGTGGTTGAATTTGAAAAAACTAAAACAAACTTAAGGGGAAATACTTTTACACAATCACACAATCTTGGTATGGAATCATATGATATTACGTTAAAAATGAGTAACCCAAATAATTTTGAAATTATTTTTTCGTATAGGGATCTTAGAATTATTTTGTCAACATCTGAATCCAGAAAATTTACTGTTACGTATCGGAGCAATCCAATTGTTTGCGATTGCGTAGATTCTGAACAATATAAAAATCCACAACTATATTCAATTAAAGAAATGTCAGAATCACATGATTTATTTAGTAAAATTAAACCAACAATTGTTTCAGCTAGAACAACGGGCAAAAACCAAAGATCACAAGTAATAAATATCGCAGATACTATTTCAAATATAATTAATCCAGTTGTTAGGGATTTACTGGATTTTTGTCAAAGAAATTACGCAAATTTTGAAGGTAACTAATTTGTCAATCCAAATGAATTACATTATCTGCATTTTCAGCTAATTTTTCTTCATGTGTTACAATAAATATTTGATCAAGGAAATCAGATACTTTATTTTGAATTACATCAATAAATGTGCTTATTGCTTTTTCATCAAGATTGTGCGTTGGTTCGTCCAGAATTAGTAAACTTAGTGCCGGAGCTAATACTCTGGAAAATGCAATTCTTACTGAGAGTGCAGCAAGCATGCGTTCGCCACCCGATGCAAAACCTATAACTGATACCCATTCGCCGTTTGATTCTTTTATTTGTAATGTATAATCTTGTTCAGTTGACGCTAATCTAACTCCTGCCCACTTTTCATAAGGATATATTTCCATCCAAACTTGTGACATAACTTCATTAACTGCAAGTATTAATTCATCACGAAGCGCTAATTGCGTTGCTTCTAAAGATTTTCTGAAACGTTCTAAGAAGCTAGTTTTTTCTTCTAAAGAGGCGATTTTCAATTTTAACTCATCTGCTCTTGTTTGTTGCGCTTTAAGTTCAGCCAGATTTTTAGTTTTTTCAGTAAGTAAATTTTCAAAATTAGATAAAGTTGTTTCCAGTTCTTGAACGTGTTTCAAAATTTGCTGAAATTTATTGTCTGTTTTTTCAACATCATCTTTTGAAACCTTTTTAGATTTAAATTCACTATCAACGAGCTCAAATTCCGCAGATATGTTGGATTGTTGTGATCGAAGTTCGCAAATATATTTTTCATTATTTAGCGATTCAATTTTTTCGTTTAAGTTATTATTTTCAGTTTCTTTTTGTAAGAGTACTTGTTTAATTTGTTCAGTATTAATTTTGCATTCAGAAATATTTTTAGTATTCGCATTTATTTCATTTTTTAATTTAGCTAATTCTAGATGTAATTCATTTTCACGTACTAATTCCTCAAAAGCATGTCTGTTTCTTTCAGAAATATCTTTAAGTTCATTATATCTATTTTCAAATCGAGATAATTTGTCAGAAAGTTCTGTGTTTTTGAAAAGTATTTGTGATATAGCATTTTTGCGTGAATTAATTATTTGATTTTTACTGTCTATAGATAACGTTGTATTGCAAACGGGACATAAACTTTCAGCTAAAGTTAATTGTTCCAAATGTTTTCGTAACTCTTTTAATTCAGCCAAATGACCTTGTTTTTCATCTTTTCGAGAATCAATTTCTTTTTTAATATTTGCTAGTTCAACAGTTAAATCAGATATGTTATGTGTACTAAGTTCTTTTTTGAGTAGATCAATTTTATCAATTTTTAGCGAAATATCTTTAAGTTTATTTTCAGCTAAAGCAATTTGCTTGTCTGCAGCCATAAATTTAATTTGATTCGAAGATAGTTTTTCATTTAAGTTAGATTTTTCAAGTTGTATTGAGCGAAATCTTTCACGTGAAAGTTGTAGTTCTTTTTCAAGTTCAATTTTATTATAGTTACTTTTATGGTCTTTTAGTTTTGCATTAATGTCATTAAGTTGTTTTAATATGGTTTTCTTCCTT
>CAZGVA010000022.1:0-15835 GCA_964528765.1 Candidatus Woesearchaeota archaeon
TGTTTTCTCTTAAGGGCTTTGCACCTAGTTCTGGGTGTTGGTGGTATTTTATTTATTAATAAACCTGATTTTTCAACTTCAAAAAAAAGGTTCAGGAGATACTATAAACCGCATTCAGATTTAACCCGCTTAAGCCAATATATTAAAGAAAGATTAGATGCTGGCGATTCAAACTCAAAAATAAAAAGAATATTACAGAATGTTGGTTGGGATGATGAACTAATTCATCATGCATTTAAGTTATCAGATAAAGCCAAAATTATTACACTTAAACCCTTAAGAAAAACAAAAAAGAAATGAAAATAGAACGAGTAATTGTTATATTTGTTTTTATGTTAGTAATCGTTAGTAGTTCATTTAATATAAAAAATATAACCGGTTCTGCAATTTCTACACACTGCGGTGATTCAATATGTCATTATTTTGAAGAAAATGCGGAAAATTGTCCAGAAGATTGTGAAAATATTTGCGGAGATTGTTTTTGCGAAGGTGAAGAAGAAATCACTTGCGCAAAAGATTGCACAGATACTTGTGCTAAGAGACCCGAAATTCGTCAAGCGCAATTAAGTTATGTTCTCCCACTTATATTAACGACTACTTTATTGGCAGTATTGGCTATTTGGTTTATTGAACGGAAATAATTTTAGATTCACCTGTAGGTATTGATTGCATAACTTTATCCAAATTAATTGAAAAATATTTAGCAATTTTCTTCGCAATATCTGATTTCTTTTCATCACCCTGTCTAATAACTTTATATGATTTACAATGTTTTTTTATAGCGGCAATTGATCCAGCCATCGCTCTGCCTTTTTCATCTATACCTATAGCTAATTCTAATTGTGTACTGCGATGGTAATTCTTTTTTCCGCGAACCATGAACGAGCCTTTACCTAAATATTCACCTGGTTGTGCAGTTTTAGTAACTTGCTCAGGTTTAACATAATAAACATCAGTATTAGCCACACCCAATTTCCATGCTGCCGAATATGATGCAGTAGCTTGAGCAACATCTTTTAAATCTTGCTCAGTAGCTTTATCTCTTCCATCTTTGATAACAAAAAACGGTGAACCGGCTATCTCTGTATGGAAAACTAAATCATTAATTTCCATATGTTTTTTCACGATGATTTCATTTGACGTTGCATCTCTACCACCTATCGCTAAAAGTCCTGAACTTGTAAAACACCAATGGAATTTTTCATACCAATCTTGCTTTTTCTTTTCAATTAATTTTGGTTCTTTTGAAGCAAATTCCTGTTGCATTGCACTGCGATTAAGTTCAAGAGTTTCTAATTTTTGTTTAGCGTCATCAAGAGTTCTTTGAGCACCCTCAACTTTAGATTTAGCTTTCTTAGCTTTATCGTAGTAATCTCCTGCATTAGCTTCTAGCGATTTTGTTAAATCTAAATAAAGCTCTGAATCTAAAGTTATTACAATTTGTCTTGTTTCAGGTTTAATTTCTTTAACTAAATTTGCTTCATAAATTCCTTTATCTTTTTCGCTTTGAAGAACTTGATATACATCATACCAACTATAACCGGCTTCTACTGCTTGCCGAATCTTAGAAAAAATATAACTAATTGTTTGATATTTATTATAGATCATATCTGCAACTCGCTGATTTTCTGTTTCATCTAATTTATATTGTTCTAAACTAGTTTTTTGAGATAAATAGATTGCATCAAGTTTTTGCTTTTCTTGCTGGTATTTAGCATCACTTCTTTCTCGAGCTTTGCTAGCAACTTCAAATGTATAAAAAACATCTAATGCTGAATTAAAACTATCTGATTTTTTATTTTCAAAACTATCGTAGAATTTTAAATGAAATGGCGTAGTATCTTTCATTTTATCTTCTTCGTAAATAATTTCAGCATTATTGTCTGACTTGAATTTATTAATTAGTTGAGATATAGCACCATAAATTGCAGATAATTCTGTTGGTTTAATCATTTGAGCAATTGTGTTTTTTTGAACTTTTGCTAACAAACAAATTTCTTCTGAATACGTTCCACCAAAGCCGAGTGTTGCAATTAATTTAACAATTTCATGGTTTGGATATTTTTTAAGATACTCTTGCAAAACTTCCAAGTTAATTGAAAATAAATTAAATCCTTCTGGAGGATATTTATAAAATTCTCCAGATTTAACTGTACGGTCTTTCCATTTTTGAATAGATGCGCAATTGATTATTTTATATGCACCATCGCAAAGAATAAAATTGCCTTTGCTAAATAATTCACAAATCAAGATACGTAAGCCTTCTCTTGTATCAAAATGAAACTCAACAATTCTCTCAAGATTTTTTTGCTTTATAGAAAGCAATTTTGAATGATTTAAATGCTTTCGAAGAAAAAGGCAGAATCCCATCGGAGTTAATGGGTTAGGTATACTGTACGAGGTTACATACATACCAATTCCTGAATCAATATGTAAAAGAAATTTCTCCCCACCAGTTTTAAACAAATTAAGAGTTAATACGCGAGAGCTTGATTGATGAATTTTATTTACCTTCACACCAACTAATTGATCTAATTCTCGAATTACTGCAAACAATTCTAAACTTGTAAGTATCTTAACCATAAATTAAATAGAATTTAGATTTATAAAGAGTTACTTATCTCGTATTAGATTGCAACTCTCACGATAAATTAGATGTTCTTGATATTCAGACCACATTTTTTGCAAATCTTCTGCTGTAACTTCGGGATTTAATTTATTAAGAATTATCATTTGTGCTTGAGACATTGCATAAACTGGACCTCTCGATAATCTCATTTCCATGTTTCTAATTACTAAATCAATCTCAGGAATTATTTGTTCTTCATCTTTATCTAATGAATATCCTAGCAACACAATTACTGCTCTTTTCATATGTTTATGATTTTTACTTGATAATTCTCGTACAATCGCTTCTACGTCCTTTGGCATTTTTCCAGAATGATCGAATGCTTTGAAAGCAATATTATGTTGAGAAAAAAAATCCTCTGAAAGCAAATTATTTAGTGTTTGATTAGCTGCACTATAAATCGCAGCCAAACTATCATTAGTACGTCTATGTGTATAATCAGACAACGCATGATATATCAATGCATTTGCTCTTTTATCTAAAAGGAAAAACTCAGTAAACAATTTCAAAGTTTTTCCACCTAAAATATAAGCTTCATCCAAACTTATATTTTCTTTATTTGCAAATCGACTATTACCGTCTGGCATATACAATACTATTGTCATAAAATTCAGTGAAAAAAACAAGTCATAAAGCTAAGTTGTTAGTTAAAATAACAACTCTTTTAAGATTTACTTCTCAGAAATAGCATGTTAGAACAACTAAGAAAAGCGGGGCTATCTGGAAATGAGGCTAAAGCTTATCATACTCTTCTGAATTACGGAAAACTATCTGCTTATTCATTAGCTCGTAAAATTAGTATGGATAGAACACTTGCTTATACGGTTCTAAATCATTTGATTGAACGAGGATTAATTAGTTATACAATTCAAGAAAAAAAGAAGATATTCAAAGCCGAATCTCCTGAAAACTTATTGAATCCCATCAAAGCAAAAGGGGCTTTTATCGCAGATTTAATTCCCGAATTAAATAAAATTAGGAAGTTAGATGAAAATCCGTCTGAAATCAACATATATGAGGGCAAGCAAGGAGTTCGAACGTTTGCTCGCTTACTTATGAAACACAAAAAAGTTTGCTCATTTGGAGCAACCGGAAGCGCATATGATCTACTTTACGAAAGCCCAGTTCTTGCTAAAAATATGGCTAAATCAGGTTTATATGGAAAAATAATTGCTTCACCTTCGTTCAAAAAACATCCATTAACAAAAATGAAAAACATGAAAATTAAGTATCTAGACTTACAAAGCAATGTAACAACTTCGATTTTTGGTGATTATGTTGCAATTCATTTAATCAAACCAAAACCATTTATAATACTAATTAAGAACAAAGAGATTGCGGATAGCTATCAAAAACATTTTGAAGTTCTCTGGCAAGTTGCTTATTTTTCAAGTTCTAAAGGTTCCTCTTCTTTAAGTGAGAAATAATCATAGAATTTCTTAGTTGGGTTAAGCACTTTTGTCTTGCCTTTTTGTTTTGATATTATGAATCCTTCTGATTCAAGGTGCTTAATGTGTGCATATGCTTTGTTTGAACGGAATTTGACAATATCGCTTTGTCGAATATTTTTTTTATATGCGATAAAAGCCAGAGTTTCAAGAACAGCTTTATCAATTTCAGGTTTAGCTGCTTCTTTTACTAATGGAACATGTGCATCGGATACAGCAAATCGCCATAGGCCTTCTTTTTCCATCAATCTCACACCTCTTTCTTGATCTTCAAATTCTGTTTGCATTTCTTTAAGTGCAGATTTCACATGACCTGCAGAACCAATTCCACAAAGTTTAGCGAGTTTTTTAGTTTCAATTCCTTCAGGTATACAAAACAATACTGCCTCGATTTTACTTTTGAGTTCTTTCATTTTCTCACCTTCGGTCTATATCTGAACCACATTACAATTATACTTGCAGTTGCAATTGTTCCAAAGATATCACTTATAATCAAAGGTAAATCATTGAGAATAATTCCATATAACAACCATGTTGCCATACTTATTTCAATTAATATTATTGTAATTAAAGATACATCATCTGAACTTTTATTGTGGTGTATTTTCCAAGCTTGTAAAAATAGTCCGATTGAAGTAAGTATACTCATTATTGTTGCTGCTGTTCCTACGGTTTGTTCTATCATTTTCTATATTTAACCCACATGACTATTGCTGTTGAATTGCCGATAAGTCCGATTATAAACGGAAGATAAAATGCAAAATCATCTACCTGCAATCCTCTAATTGCAAACATTAATATCGATAAAAACATAATAACTAACATAATCAACGAAACATCTTTTGAGCTCTTTGTTTTATGTATTTTCCAAGCTTGAATAAACCATGATGCAGATGCAGCAATTCCAAAAAATGTAGTCAATATTCCAATAAAGTCCATTTTACTATTTATCTGGGCGGGTTAATAAATCTTTATCCTTGAGTTCAATATGCAACTTACCAAAGGGTTTATCTTGGATAAGTTCTACCTTGCCTTCATTTGCTAGATGAAGAAGTGGGACAAATGTCCAGACAATATCTTTCTTTTCTTTGCTTGGTACAATTTGTGAAAATTCAACAGTATTACTTTTTGTTTTTTTGAAAAAGATAAATAATGTATCATAAACGCTTTTTATTTTTCCCAGAATATCAAATTTCGTATATTTAAAATCAGGTTTTTCATCTTCTTCTTTTTTCACATTATCTAAACGATTTTGTCTACGATCATCAACAGTCATAGCTTGTTTTAACGCAGTCATTAATTCAAAAACAGTAACTTTTCGATCTTTAGCTCTATCTAATCGTGGGTCAAGAGTTATTCTTTTTTTCTGAAGTTGTTTCACATGATGCGCAAGCTGTTCTATTCTTTGCTCAACTTCATTTGGTTCATCTTGATCAAACTCATCTAATCCTGCTTCGAGTTCTTCAGGTTCAGGTTCATCAATTAATCCTAAAAATTCTTGTAAACCTAAACGATTTGTTTTCATCCGCAAAAGAATTGCTGAAGTTAAAACAACTTTACCTGAAATCCTGAAATTCAACTCTTTCATTTTTTCAATCATCTTCAAATATTCTTTAGCAAATAATGAAACATCAACATCCCATGGATCTATTTTACCTGTACGAATCATCTCATAAATTAAAGACTGCCATTTAAGGTCATCTTCTTGAAAAATCATATTGTAGAGTTGGTTATTTTGGTCTGTCATCTGAAATTTACATCCCGAATATCAATATATTGTTTATGGAATTTACGCATAAGCTTATTATATTTTTTCTCGATTTTCTTTGCAGTTTTAGTTCTAAAATATGCATATACATATGTACTGTATTCATCTAAAGTTTTTAGGACTGCAGCTTCTTGAGATAAACCTGAATAACAAAAATTGCATGCCCCACTAACTATTCCGTAAGGTCCCAATGTACGAAGTTTATCTGCGTCCCAAAGTACTTTGGATTCTTTGGTTTTACCTGCGGGCGTTTTATTATGCATATGTATTGCATAACAAATTTCTTCGACATCTTTTGGATCAAAACCTAATTTTGATAGGAACGGTTTTGCGACCGTAGCAGCATCAGTTCCATGATTTATTTTTTTATTTTTCTGCTCCTTATGCTTAGAAATATCATGTAACCATGCAGATACAATGCATTGATTAACATTAGCTTTCTCCTTCTTAGCCAAATATTCTGCGGCTTTAACTACTTGTTCAACATGTTCCACATTATGCCACGAATCATTATTCTTCAAATTTAATGTAGCAAATTTCTTAATCTGATTTAATTGTTGTTGTGTTATTTTCATGATAGCATCCTAATTATTTTATCTCGGTTTTTGTCAAACCACTTAACTTGTCTTTCAGATTCAATAATGTGCTTTGTTTTAATTTTTGTTTTTGGGTTCCTCTCAAATTGATCATACATCCACATAAAAGCACCAATCTCACTATTAATTGCAATATCTGGTATATATGCTATTTCCTTACGAGGGATTGATTTATATTTACGATACTCATCTAAGAAAAGTTTTGAATTTTTAAAATCTATAACGTCACTCTTACCAATACCGCGATACAAGAACTGAGTAATATCTTTAATTATATAATCTATATGACAATTATCAAAATCAATGAGTCCGCTTATTTTTCCGTTTTCAAAAAGAATGTTCCCGCGATTTAAATCATTGTGTATGGTATATTTTGGAAGTTTAATATTCTGGTATTTTTTGTCAATTTGATTTAATAAATTATGGAACATATCTTTGTTCTCGAGAAGTAGTTTTCCTCGAAAAGTGCGATTTGTTGCATTTGGACAATGATCTGACATCTCTTTTTTTTGCCATGCAGTTGTAAATGCATTTCCCCAATCTTTTTTGTAGCTTGGTTTAAATCCTGTCATTAATTTGTGATATGTTGCAATCATTTTTGCTAAATCTTTGATTTGGGACTCTGAAAAAGATCTTTTATTTACTCCGGGAATAAATTTGTAAACCAAACACTCATTATTAAAAATACGACTTCCATTGGGTAATCTAATTGGCACAGGTATTTGATATGGAAATTTCTTTTTAACTAAATAATCTAATAACTCTAATTCAGATTTAACTTCAGGAATATTTCTATTTTGAAAAAATTTCCGCACAACATATTGATCATTACTCGTCTTTACAATATTATTATCATTAACCAAGCCTTTAGCAGCGGGCTTGTAGCTAATTAACTTGCCAAGATCATATGCGTTTACAACTCCTTGAATTTGTTTTTTATTCATTTCAAATGTTGATTAACTAATTTAATTAGATTCTTGGCTTTTGAAATTAGCTCATCACTCTCCAAATTTTTTATTTGAATATTATCTACAAACTGTTTGTAGAGTTTAGGCATCTTAAGAATATCCACAAATTGTTCTTTAATCCACTTATCATAACTTATTGGGTATGTTTTTTTCTTAATAAATAATGCTTGCATAAACTCTTGATTTGCTCCATACAATCTATCAAATGCTTGAAAATAAAGTCCTCTTTTTACATATGGCTCAACATGTCCAAGATTATTTAAGCAATACATAATCACTTTTTCTAAACGTTTTTTTCTTAAAGATTCAGAATAATATGGAATCCATTTCTTTTGCAAGTTCTTAAAATAATTTTTGTGGTCAAATAAAACAACACTGTAGTTAAAGATATTGCCCAGTTCTAACTCAAACTCGTCGGGTCCTGAAGTCCAGTCTCGTTGAGTTTCAACTACTTTTGCATCAGTTACTAATAAATCAATATGTGAATAAAGTCCTATTTTTTTCAAATCAACAACTACTTGATTTTCTTCAAACTTTCTGAACTTCTTATGGATGTTACTAATTTGCTTTTTGTCTTTAACAATAATACAAATATCTAAACAGGAATCTTTAATGGCTTTTCCGCGAGCACATGAGCAAAACAAAAGCATGCTCATCACAGTTTTATCTTTACTGAAAAAATTTACTAATTGCTTTGATGCTTCTTCATGTTGCTTTGTTGGATAATATTTTATCATATCTTCAAACTATTTACAAAGCTCTCTCCTTTTTTATTCATCCAGATTCCATAAAGATTATCTGAAGCGGAGATAATAGAATCATTATGTGAAATTATGATAACTTGTGCTTTTTTACTATATTCTTGTAAAAGTTTTGCAACTTTTTCTGAGTTCAGCTTGTCAAGCGCTGCATCAATTTCATCTAGCAAGTAAAATGGTGCAGGACTGTGCTCCTGAATTGCAAAAATAAATGCAAGTGCGACAAGTGTTTTTTCACCGCCAGACAATGACCCTAAATACATTGCCTTTCCATTTTGATCATTAACTTTAATCGCTAAACCACCTTCAAAGGGTTTATCTGGATATTGCAATATAAGTTCTGCGCGCATTTTATGTGATATTTTTTCAAATAAATTATGGAAATGTCGATTAACTTCATTAAAAGTATTCATAAACGAATCTTTCTTACGATGTTCAATTTGATTAATTACAGTGATAACTGAGTCTTGCTCTTTGCCCAGTTTATCTACTCTCCAATTTAAATTATCATATTCTTTTTTAACATTGTCATAAATTTCAAGTGCTCGCATATTTACACCACCCAGCTGTTCAATTTTTTTTGTTAATTCTTCTTGGCTAATCTTTGCTTGTGTTTGATTTTTAATATGTGGTAAAATTTTGGCTTTTTTATATGGTTCATATTCTTCAGATACTGCTGCAAATTCTGCTTCTATTTTGGCATTAGCAATTGTTAGTGCATTTCTTTCTTCATTATCGCCAGTCATGCTTTCATTTAATTTATGTATTGTTTCTTGCAATTTTTCCAGTAATTCATTATATTTTTTCTTTTCAGCAAACAAGGCTTTTAGTGAGCCATAAAATTCTTTTTCTTCTTTTTGTTTTTTATCAAGCATTTTTTTATTGTCATTAATATTTTGATTTTCTTTAGTAATTTGTTCATCAAATTCAGCTTTTTCTTTATCTAAATGAACTAATAATTTCTTAATATTTTCTTGCTCAGATTCAAGTGAATTTTCTAAAACAGCATTTAGTGTGGCAAGTTTAGCATCAAGATTTTTAATTTTTGATTCAAGTCGTTTAACTTCACCACTTTGCGAACCAAATCGCAGATTTTTTATTTTGACGGCAATGGCATTTTTTTCAAGGATACTATGATTTATTTTATTTTCGGCGTGTTGTTCTGCTTGCTTTAATTTTTTTTGTTCAGAAATCATTGAATGTTGCTTTGCAATAAGCTCTTTTTTCTCAGATATAACTTTTGATGGATCTGTTTCTGAAGATTCTGCTGAACCAAGTTTACCTTCGAGTTCAGCTTTTTCTTGACGTAAATGAATTAAATTTTCTTGAAGTTGATTTCTAGCTTTTTCGGTACGAGATAACTCACGTTTTAGTGTAGATAAATTTTTTTCATCTTTTTCAACTCTACTTGAAATATCTCGTTCTGCAAATTTAATTCCAATATTTTTTTTCCTGAAACCACCTGTTATCGCACCAGATGATGAAAATACATCACCTTCTAACGTTACCATATTAAACCGTCCAATTCCTAAAGATTTAGCAGTCGATGAATCGCGAACTACAATTGTATCTCTAAAAACATGCTGAAATACGCGCTTATATTTTGGATCACAATTTATTAATTCTGAAGCTAATCCGAAAACACCTGGTTGTTTAGATGCCTGAATGGATAATGCTGATAAATCTCTACGTTTTACTTTAGTTAAAGGAAGAAAAGTTGCAACGCCTACTTGTGTTCTTTTTAATAAACTTAATGCTGAAATAGCAACATTTTCATTATCAACAACAACATTACGCATTCGATTGCCTGCTGAAACTGCTAATGCTTGTTGGAACTCTTTTTTTGAAGTGCCCAGTTGCGCAACAGTACCAATGATTCCGTTAATTTCTTTTTTAGCGCTAAGAACTTGCGAAATCGCTCTATCTCTCATTAATAATTCTTGTGTTGCATTTGAATCGATTCGCAGTTTGGCGAGTAACTCTTCATTAAAATCAACTTTTTGCCTTAAATCTTGAAGCTGAACTGCTAATGATGAATCTTCTGAAGCAAGTTTATTGATTTTATTTAAAACAGATTTATAGTAATCTTTACTTTTGTGCACTTTACGAATCTCTTCTTGGTTTTTACTTATTTCAATTAATTTTGAATCAATTTCATGTATTTTATAATCAATAATTTTAGTATCTGATTCAAAATCTCTTACGTGCGCAGTAATTGTCTCTTTTTCAGATTTGATTTTATCAATTTCTTTTTCTTTATTTTCAAATAGGACGTCTAATTCATCTAAACTTTTGGCAGAATTTTGGGCTAAACCCGTTAATTTATTTAAGCTAATTGAAAAAGTATTTTTTTCTTTATTTAATATACTCAATTCTTTTTTCTTATCCAGTATTTTTTTATTAATATCAATTAAGCTTGTGTTCAATTGCTTTCGTCGCTGGTTAATTCGATTAATTTCATTATTTGAACTTAGTATCAAATTTTTTGCACTATCCACTGCTAGCTTAAGATCTGAAATTGCATGTTCTAAATCAAGTTGGTCTTCCCCACCTTTTTTCTCAATTTTTGATTCGATTGTGTTGATTTTATTTTGTATAAAATTTGTTTTATTTTCATGTTCTAAAATCTCATTTTGAAACTTCTTTTGAGTTTTCTCAATTTTACTAAATTTACTATTTATCTCAAGCTTTTTTCTTTTTATTGCATCGATTTTAAGTTTTAATCCAGTTGCTTTTGAATTTTCTAACTCATTTGTGTAACTGCGATATTTTTCTGCTTGCATTTTTTCTGATTCAAGTCCTTTTAGATATGTTTCTTTTTCAGTAAGAATTATTTTTGCTTCCTTGAGTTTTTCTTCTACCTTTCCTAATTCCCTTAATGCATCATTTTTGCGTGCTTCATAAACCGAAATCCCTGCAACTTCCTCGATAATCTGTCTTTTTTCAATAGGAGACATGGAAATAAATCTATCAATATCTCCTTGTAATATTATATTATGCCCTTCAGAATGAATTTTGGCAATTGAAAGTAATTCAACAACTTGTCTCCGATTAGCCCTTTTACCATTAATATAATATTTAGTTTTGCCTTCGCTAGTAATTCGTCTGATTACTTCAATTTGCTTTGTTTCAAAAGGAAACAGCTGCTTGCTATTATCTAATCTAAAAACAACATCTGCCGAACCAACATGCTTATCTTTCTTTTTGTGAATTAAATCTTGAATATTTTCTGCTCTAATTGATTTTGTTGAACTGCGACCAAGAACAAAACAAATTGCATCAAGTATGTTGGATTTTCCACTACCATTTGGACCAACAATACAATTTAAACCTGGGCCTAATTCTAGCTGAGATTTATTATTAAATGACTTAAATCCTCGCATATGCAAACTAGATACATGTGTATGCCCCATTAAATAAAAAAGACGGTCTTGTATATAAAATATACTCTAGATATATTTATAAAAACTGTTTCTAAACTCTTAAATGAAAATTTCAATTATTGGTGCAGGTAGAGTTGGTAGTTCTATTGGATTTTCTTTGCTTCACGCTATAAAGCCAGATGAACTTGTGCTAATTGATATAATTGAATCAATTGTTACTGCAGAAGTATTAGATTTAGGACAATCTGCTGTTTCACGTTCTCCCAAAACAAAAGTTTTCGGAAGTACAAAAACGTCAGACGCACAGGATTCAGATTTTATTGTGATAACTGCCGGGAAGGCGAAAACAACAGAGAAAACGCGAGCAGAGTTGGCTCAAACAAATGAACCAATTATTCAAGGAATCTGCCAACAAGTTACAAATGTTGCGCCAGATGCAACAATTATTATAGTTAGCAATCCATCAACGCAATTGGCTGAAATTGCGAGAAAATTTTGTAAAAAGGTGATTGCAATGGATAATCAGTTAGATACTTCTCGACTAAAATATTTCATAAATGCAGAAACAAATTTGCCTCTTGATGAAATTAAATCAAAAGTTTTTGGTGAGCACGATGATAATATGCAATTTGAAATTCTAGATAAACTAACTGCGGAACAAATTGAAAAAGTTAAACAAAAAACAATTCATGCATCTAAACGAATTCTAGAAGGTAAAGGTTATACTTGCTGGGGCATTGCTAGCGAAGTAAGTAATATAATAAAAAAATTAATGTTGTAGTATGTCTAATTTTGATTTTTTACCGTTAGCAACAAGCTTTACTCTGCCACCAATTGGAAAAGTTAATGTTGGTGTTGTGTGCCCAAAGTCATAACCATAAACAACAGGAATTTTATCTAATTCTTTTTTTGTTTTAATTATTTTTGTAATTTTTGATTCAGTCATATTTGATGTATTTTGAAATCGTCCAATAACAATTCCTTGCACGCTATTAAAATCAGGTAAGTGAATTAAAGATTGCAAATCTCTATCAAAAAGTAACCCATTTGTATCTTCATCATCCTCAATAAAAAGTATTGAATTTTTTAAGCTAGGCATATATTCAGTTCCCTGAAGTAAATTAAATGTGCAAAGATTTCCGCCAATTATAGTTCCTTCTGCAGAACCTTCATTAATAACAATAACTCCTTTGTTCATTATGAATTTACGTTTTTTAATCTGATTAAGATACCATTCATCATCACTCCATTGTTTTGAAGGCGTAACTTCATAAGAATTTGAATTAATCAAACATTTTTTGAAATATTCCACTGTATAATCTAAACCTTCCAACATTGAAAACGATGAAAAATGAGGACCTGAATATCCAACAACACCAGTCTTAGCAAAAATTGCGTTACTTAATGCAGTGATATCCGAAAAACCACAAAGTATTTTTGGATTAGATTTAATTAAATTCCAGTCAATGTATCTCAAAAGCTGATTTGAATTAAAACCACCGATGGTCGTCAGAATTGCTTTTACATTTTTATCGCTAAATGCTTCATGCAAATCTTCGATTCTTGATTTAATTGATGATGAATTAAACGCATCACACTCCTTAACATTTTTTGAAAAAGTAACTTTAAATCCCAAGTCATTAAGACGTTTCTTAGCAATCGGAATATTTTTCTCAGAAATAATTGCTAAACTTCTTGAGGGAGATATTACTCTTATCTCATCACCTTTTTTCAATTTTTGAGGTATCATGGTGTTATTCTCGTCCGATCTCTTGGAAACAAGCAAGCTTCACGAATATTTGATTGACCCGCTATAATCATTGTAAGTCGTTCTAGACCAATACTCCAACCTGCATGTGGTGCTGCACCGTAACGGAATGCATCAATGTAAAACTTGAAATTCTTTGGACTAAGTCCTTTATCCATAATTTGCTTTTCCAAAAGTTTTGGAATATGAACTCTCTGACCACCTGAAGCTAATTCCATTCCACCATATTCTGTATCAAAACCACAACTTAATTTACCATCTTTTGGCATAATGTAAAAAGGTTTTATTTTTGATGGCCAGCTATGGATATGTATTAATGTCTGCTTTCCGAAAAGCTCTGCTAACATATGCTCAGCATCTGAAGAAATATCTTCACCATTTTTTATTTTAAACCCGGCTTTGTTCAGCGCATTAATTGCTTCATCATAAGTAAACAATTTTGATGCAGGTATTTTCAAATTAGGATTTACTAAATCAATCTGTTCTTTACAATTCTTTTTTACACTTTTAACAATATGTATGACTAATTCTTCTAATAATTTAATTACATCTTCCTGCGTTGCAAATGCAACTTCAATATCCATTTGGCGAGATTCATTTAGATGTTTATGTGTATCATGTGGTTCTGCTCGCCAAATTGGCGAAATTGAAAATACTTTTTCAAAGTCAGATAAAGCTAAAAGCTGTTTGTAAAGTTGTGGACTTTGAGCAAGGTAAACATTTTTATCAAAATATTTTGCAGGGAAAAGTTCAGTACCACCTTCTGCTGCTGATGAAATAATTGCTGGCGGCCAGATTTCCAAAAATCCTCTTTGTCTAAAAAAATCCCGATATGCTCTGCAAATTTCATCTTGAACTTCAAAAATTGCTTTAATTTTCTTATTTCTAATATCTAAATATCGATAATCTAATCGTTTGCTTAAGTCGGTTTCAATTCCTTTATTTAAAAATTCTATTGGGAGTGGCGTTTCTGCAAGATTTAAAACATCCATATCAGTTACAACTAACTCATTTCCACCTGCTTTTAATTTTGACTCTTGAATTTTTCCGTTTACGGAAACAACTGACTCCCGAGTTAATTTAGAAAGTTCTTTGAATTTTTTGTACTTATCTGGGAAAAATACAATTTGAATATCGCCATCACGATCGCGTAGTTTCGCAAATGCTAGCTTTCCAAGGACTCGAGATTCCTGAATCCAGCCAGCGAGAATCGCTTGTTTGCCTACTTTTTCGCTTTGGGCTTGTTTTGTACTTATCCGAGATGTTAAATTTATCATACTAAACAACAAAAAATAATTATTTAAGGGTTACTAATATTCAAATCATTGTGATAGTTGATTATAATCTTCCATTTAATCCTTGAAGAAATTCTGGCCCAAAAACTTGGCCTAAAGAAGCATTTATTTCCGAAATATGTCTTTCAGCTACTTTAAAACTAAAATTCGAGATTCTAATCGGTGCGCTATACTTACAAATTTTAGCGGGTTGCCTAGCCAAATTAATGCTAACGCTTGAAGTAGCAGCTTTTTTATAAAAAGTATCTTTTTTCAATAACCAACCATCTTTTGCTAATTGCCCTGCTAAATTCTCACGTTCTTCTGCTGTGCAAGCATCAATCTGTTGATTCAAATAATCTAAGCTATGTTGTATATAATCGCCAGGTGTTCCCATGAAGTAGCATGAAAACGATATTTAAAAGTGTTACCAATTAGATAAATTGGCTTGTTTCTTAGTTCCTTTTAGTTTTTTATATGTGGCCCAGCAAGTTCTAATGTGCTGAATATGTTTATCATCAGAATAATGATTTTGTAAAAAGTTCTTTGTGTTTGGATCTGCAGGATAGCCTGAACCAATTGGATGCCCGATTTCTTGCTCGATCTTCCTAACTGCTCGATCTCGAGTCACTTTTGCTAAGATTGATGCTGCAGAACAAACGGGATAATTCATATCAGCTTTATGCTCAGAAACAATTTCTATGTCTTTTTTATCAAGTAATTTACTTACCATAATCCCAAACTTTTCTGCAGTTGGTTCGGGTGAATCTAAAATTGCTTTGTCAGGTTTTAATGTATTGATAATCTGTGCAATTTTAAGCGCTTCGAGCTGATTAAGATTTGTCCCACTTTCTTTTTTTTGGTCAATTTCATTTGGTGAAACTTCAACAATAGAATAAGAATCGACCATTTCAATGATTTGGTCATACAGTAATTCTCGCTTTTTTGGAGCAATAAGTTTTGAGTCTTTTACACCCAGTGCTTTTAGTTTATCAGTCTTATCTTCAGAAATAACTACGCCAGCCATAACCATCGGACCTAATACAGGTCCTCTTCCAGCTTCATCAACCCCACAAACTCGTACCATTATAATTCAATAAAACTACGTTTAAAAGAATTTATTTCTTCCTTGTTTCTTTTTTTGGTTTTTTCTTGAAAAAGCTCTTAATTTTATATTTTTATTTCTTTTCGCCTTTTTCAGCAGTCTCACCAGTTACTTTTGGATATTTTTGTTTGTTTTTTT
>CAZGVA010000023.1:0-15428 GCA_964528765.1 Candidatus Woesearchaeota archaeon
GTCTCTTTTTAAATTTTATTGCTATGCGTAATATATTTTTCAGTATCTGGCTTAAATTTAAATAAAACAAACAAAATATATATAAAAATAATGTTCAGTATAGCTAATACAATTATTTTACTTTTTTCAGGCTCATCATTCGTAATTTGAATGGAATTTTTTGTTGAGATACTTCTTAATGCTAAATTTGGTTTTTCTTCAATGTCTTTAGGTGCTTCTTTATACTCATTTTCTACATATATGCAAGATTTTTGGTTTGTAGAAATTTCTGAAAAACAGATATCTGTTGTATATTTATTATCATCATCACAATCACTATGCTCAATACATTTGTTGTTTTTTGAACAATCATTATCTCTATTTTCAGATAATTTAAATGTATATGTGCAATTATTTGGGCAAACGGTATCTCCAGTTTCACACCAAGTTATTGGAGTAAATACACACGCGTAATCTTCACAAGTATCTTTAGTCGAATCATTCCAGTCACGGCAATCACTCGCTTCATCGCACGTAAATTGTTCACAATCTTGGTCCGAATACCAATTGCAAAGTTCTGCACAACAACCATCCCCTGTTTCACATATTTCTATTGTTGTTGAAGTACAATTTAACGGATAACCCTCGCATTTATTGATTGTACACTCATTTCCATCATTGCAATCAATCTGTTCGTTACACATATTGTGCCAAGCAGTTTCAGTGTAGAGAGTTAACCATCTGGATTCAACATCATAATCATAAAAACCGTCCGCTATTTCAACATAAATACCATCAAAAGTGCGTCCAATTTGATAATATAATTTTTCAACAAATACTTCACCATTACCTTCAGGTTCAAGATATATTTTAATCAAAGCACTTCTATCTGCAAAAATATTTACAATTTCAACCTTCCAGCCATGATGATCGGTTGAATCACCTGTACGTAAATTTAAATGGTCTACGCCTGCTGAAGTAAACGGGAGTAATAAAACAAATATAGTTAGTAAGATTAACTTACGCATAAAGCTGATGTGTTTAATGTAATAAATAGTTTTAGTAACGGGCCTACGAAGAATTGAACTCCGGTCTGTCGGTCCGCAACCGACCGTTCTATCCACTAGACTATAGGCCCTTAAAGAAACGTTTTAAAGTGCATTTAAAAATGCTTTGAATTATCCAATGTATTTAATTGGAGGAGGAACTGAGTATTCGCTAGTTTCACCAACGCGTTTGGCATAATTATTTGCAAAATCAATCATAAACTTTAATGTTGGAACGAACTTGTCTTTTGTTAAATTTTCAGTTAGATAAAGATTAATATTTGGTTCAATAGAAAGTTCAGTTTTCGCCATTTTATATTTTAAGTTCTTAATAAAATCAAGTGTTTCTTGTAATGGTTTCATACATATATTTTCAGTGATAATGCTCATACGTAGATGATTTGACAAAGTTTCTTCAGTAACTTCATTATAAAGACTTTTTGCACTTGCTAATTCAAAAATAATACTCATTACTTCTGTATCTCTTCCGCGACCATCAAAACGCAATGTTTCTTTAAATCCAAATTCAGTTATGGAATCTGTTTCATTTTTAACTGTAGGAATTACTGCGTGTTCTAAAGGTGAACCAAAATATAATTCTAAACTGCCTAGCGAACGATGATTTTCGTTTTCTAAACTATGACTCGAAATGCTTTCCTTTAAGATAAATCCATTATATTCTCCCGAAGACTTAGCAAGTTTCACTAAACTCATCCATTCTGGAAATGGCACCAATGTGATGCTTTGACTCTGAAGAATCAATGTATTAAAATTATCAAATGAATTAATCATTTTATCTATTGAGGTCATATGCATTTTAAGAAGAAAGCATTATAAATACTTATTTAGGCAAGAATATATAGCCTTGTAGTGTAGTGGTCAATCATCTCCGGTTCTGGGCCGGGGGACCTAGGTTCGAATCCTGGCAGGGCTATTAACCTTGTGCAACAATCATTTGTGCATGAGGTATTCCGCCAATATCTATAACCATTTCTTTATCAATTAAGTCCAGATCCATTGCTAATTGTACAATTTTTTTACCAATAATGTTGGCAGAATTTGCCATACTAAACATTTTTTTCATCTGCGCTTCTGTTGCGCTTTTATCTTTGTAAAATCTCGGATTAACATGAAATTCAATATTTTTATTGTTTATTTTTTTATCGCAAATAGATTTATCGCACGCAGCCAGTAAGTAACCTAATTTGCTTTTATGAAGTTTGTAATAAAACATTTTTAATCCACATTAATTATTTCGCAATTTGGTGAAATTTCTACAATATGTTCCACATTTTCTTTTCGGTACTCTTGACATTGGTTAATTGCTTGAGTATCCGATATTTTTAAAGGTAAATGTACTAAATCGCATGCCCAGTTTTCTTCATTCCATGAAATTCCATCTTTTTCAGATAAACACGGACCTTCACTTAAATCCGCGCCCTCTATAAACAGTTGTTCTAAACAAATTGCCTCGCAACGTTTTTCAGCTGAATCTGCACCAAAACTTTTAACTTCACTTTCTTCTTTGCAAGCAATTATTTTTATGTTGTTTAATATAATATTGCCATATTTATACATATATTTGAATTCAATATTATTAATATTTGAAACAGGTATTTCAAATTTATTGGTTTTTTGAACTCTTTCAAAACCATTAAATGAAATAGTATTTATTTTGTTATCATTTACATATGTTTCTATAATCTGCTCTTGATTTTGATCTTTCCAATAATTATATTTGTAATCATAAGATACTTGTAAAAATTTTGTATTTGATGGGAAAAATGCACCTTCAAGAGTTTTTATTTTGAAACTGCCCTCTTTTTCACTTAATCCAAATATTGAATACCAACCAGAATTATATTCTTCATTTGACCCAAAAATATTTACACATTGATTTTTTTCCAAATCGAGTTCAAGTTGACAACTAGCTATTTCATAAAATTGTTTTATATTCGGGTCAATTTCTTCGCAAGTATTTCTTTTTTTGCATTGACTGATTGACTCATCTAATATAAAAATATCCAAGCATGCTGGCTCAGCCATATCATCTTCAATCGGAATAACTATTTCATCAGTATTATCTTCAATCGGAATAACTATTTCATCAGTATTATCTTCAATCGGAATAATTATTTCAGCAGTATCATTTTCAATAGGAATAATTATTTCAGCAGTATCATTTTCAATAGGAATAATTATTTCATCAGTATCATTTTCAATCGGAGTAATTATTTCATTAGTATCATCTTCAATAAATTCTCCCGTTATTTTTATATCACGGATAACTACCTGACCATCACCATTTACAAATCTAAACACTAATTCGTTACCTAGTTGGTTTAAATTAATACGTTTTGTACGATATAGGTCTCTGTTTTGCAAATTGCTCCCATTATATATAGGATAGTTAAATAGATGATCCTCTACAGTAACTCCATCGATCCTTGTTTTAATTTTAGCTCGTTGGAAAACGGATTCTGCTAAATATAAAAATTTATATTCAATTTGTATTTCTCCAGTTAAATCTGAAATATCATATGATACCAATGTGCCGGTATCGCCTGGGTTACCTGTGCTTGTGTATATTGCGCTATCAATAGTACTTGTTGCGTAACTATTCGTATCATTAAATATAGACAGAACAGATATCGCGATGATTAATACAAAAAGTATATTTAATTTTTTAGATAAATTCATACAATTAGACCGATTTATATTATAAAAAGTTACTTAATATTTCTTATGGATTCTTTGGAACCACAAGCTTCACATCGCTTAAACGTAATGTCTTTTTCATTAACTAATTCAGTATCTGGCTTACCACATTGCGCACAAAGAATGAATTCTTTAACATATTTTTCAATTTTATTGTTAAGACTTGTTGGAGCAAATTTACCTGTGAAGGTTGCTACTCCATTTGAAAGTTCGCATGTTGTGGCTAATTCACGTAACATGAATTTAAGAAAGTGCGTTTCTGGACGTCTTAAATGATTTGCAATTTGGCTAAAGTTTGTTATGATTGTTCTATTACCTTGTAATCTTCCATGCACTTGCGGAATTTTGAATCTGCTTCCACTTGATTTAACTTCAGGTAATAACTTATATGCTTTTTTTAGCATATCTTCATATTTATGTTTCCAAGCCATAAGAAAAGTAGAAAAAAGCCTTTAAGAAGCTTACTAAAGTACTTTTAATTTACCTTTGCGAGGTTCATATATTTCACCTTGTTTTAGTAAATCTACAATTATGATTTTTGCTTCTGCTTCACTTAATTTGCATTCAGCGATTACTGAATCAATTTCAGCACCTTCGCCAGAATCTAATTTAGAGATTATTTCAAGTAAATTTGGTAAATCTGGATTGTTTTCTTCAGTTTTTGGGGTTTCAATGGCAGTATTTTCTTGGGTCGGAGTTGTTTCAGTAGTTGGTTTAATATCAATACTATCTTCAGGCGTTGCCTGAGAAACAATTGGTTTAGGTGCTTTTGTTGGTTTTGGTTCACCTAACGTAAGTTTCCAAACAGTTAACCAGTTCGGATCAGTAATTTCAGATACAAAATCTGGCGCAAGATATCTTTCGTCATTGTATTCTTTTATTTTACCAACTGCTCGAACAAGTTTGCCAATTTCTGTTTCCTGAATTCGTATAACATCTGGACCAAATGCCTTGATTCTTATTGTATCAGTACCATCATCAAGAGTTACTGCACCATAATTGCCATCATCTGACATAAACTTTCCAACAACTGTTGCAAGAACATTTACGCGAGAAATTTGTTTTCCATCTAATTCAACATAATTTGGATTAAATCCCTCTTGCTTTACATAGTTTCCACTAAATATATCTGAAATCCAAACTTTGTACGCGATTGATCTTTGTATTGCCATTTTATATCCTTATATTTTTTGAATCAAACCATGTCGTGGTGAATATAAGTCACCCGTCTTAATGAGATTCTGAATTATTTCTTCAGCTTTTTGTTCAGGTATACTTTCACTAATTGATTCTTTGACTATATCAGTAATTGGAATAACTTTTCCAATCTTTGCTTCTAATTTATCAATGATGCTTTTAACAATATGTATTCTAGACCGTTGAGATGCGCTAAATCCACTACTTAGTCTATCAATATCAAATTTACCGGTTTCCGGATCAGTCCCAACGGCTTTCATACAATTACGAAGTAATTCAATAGCTCGTTTTGCATCTTTTTTTGTAACTTTATTGCTTAATCGAATTCGTGCAGATGCTTCAGATAATCTAACTAATCCTTGTAATTGACGAGCAGATATTGGAATTGTTTTAATTTCGCTTTCATCTGTTGCTGCACTGCTTCGTAAGCTAATATAAAATTTAACAATCTCTTCTTGTGCTTCTTTTGTTAAAATAGGATAAACATGCTGCTTTGCATATGCAATATATTTTCTTAGAATTTCTCGTTCAATATCAGGTTTTACTGCATTAATATCTCTTTGAAGTTCAAGAATATGTCTTGCAATTTTTGTATCTTTTTTAACATCAGGAATATCTCTTATTGCAAAAATTAAATCAAATCGACTAATTAGTGTTGAAGGAATATCTATTTGTTGACTGATTGGTGAATACGGATCGAACCGCCCAAATTTTGGATTTGCTGCAGCAAGTACAGATGTTTCAGCTTTAAGAGTTGCTTGAATATTCGCTTTAGAAATTGAAATCTTTTGTTGTTCAAGTGCCTCGTGCATTGCACTTCGGTCTTCTTTACTCATTTTATCCATTTCATCTAAACAACACAGACCTTTGTTAGCTAATACAAGAGCGCCCGCTTCAAGAGCCCAACCTCGCATAAATTCATCTTTAACAACCGATGCAGTTAATCCTGCTCCAGATGCACCTTTTCCAGAAACATATCGAGCTTTTGGAGCTAGCTTTGCAGTGTAGTTTAAAATTTCAGATTTACCTGCTCCCGGATCTCCAACTAAAAATAAGTGTATATCTCCCCGCATACGCGTTCCATCTGCTCTTTCTTTTTTAGAACCACCAAATAACTGTAACATAATTGCTAACTTAACTTCTTCGTGACCCATGATTGTTGGTGCAATTGAGCCAACCATTTTTTTGAAAATATTTTTGTCTTTTGATAATTCTTTGATAACTTTTTCATCGTCTTCAGAAATTTCTAAATCTTCATATTCTTCTTCAATTGTATCTAATAAGTTTGCATCAACAATTAAATCAAATTTAGTTGATTGCCCGCCAGTTGGCAATGGAACTGGAACTTCTCGAATAATTCCATTTATCAGTATTCGATTTCCAGGATATCTTTTTCGTTCTAATTTGGGATCTAATAAATCTTCGGAAACAAAAACCGCAATTCTTTTTGCTTGTTCGCCACCAGACAAACTTTCAGGAGATTCTTCGATCATTAATCTTTGCATATCAACGAGTTTTTTATCTTTTAATGTAAATCGGCCTGTTTTTCCGCAACTAGGACATTTGCGTGGTTCTTGAAATTTCGGAGTGTTTTGTTCGACAATTATTGTTTGATTGCATGCAGGACACACAAAATATGCACGAGTCATTTTTGGTCTAACATCCGACGCTTGTCTGATGATACCATTAATACAAATTAATCGACCCAAATGGTCGCTTCGTATATTTCTAATTTTAAGATGCTGACTTTTTGGTAGATTTATTATTCTAACTCGTGGATGTATATCATCAAAAGTTTTAGGTAAATCAAATTCTTTAATCGCAGCTTCAAAATATTCTAAAATTTCCCGAGGTCGACTTAACAATTCATCTGCAATATCTAAATCAAATTTAGCAATATCTGAGAAGTCAACTTTTAAACTAAGAGAACCTTTTTTTGCAGTTTTCATTAAGTTATTATAATAATATCTTTCAATGAATATTCTAAATTTTTCTGTAAGATTCTGCTCGATATTGTCAGCCATAGATTGAGGTATAAACTTGCTAATTAAAGAATTTATATAGTAAAAAAGTAAAAGAAGAAATAATTAATAAAAATTATTTCTTAAGTGGGCTACTTGCGGGATCTAGCTCTTCTTCAGCAATTAGTTGCTTTCTTAGAAGTAAAACTGAATCTTTAATTTCTTGCTCGCTTTTTGCTCCAGTTATAACAATTTTACCTGTTCCGAAAAGTAAAAATGTAATGTTTGCTAAAACGGGCTGTCCAATTAATTTGTAAACTAAACCTGGAAATTGTTCTGGTTCATATTCTGTGTTGTCAAATTTAAATACAATTTCATTTAAATTTAGTTTTCCACCAACAGAACCTGAAGCAACCATATTTTGAACTTCAATATCTTTTGCTTTTGTAACTTCAATACCAACTTTTTGAAGTTCTTCAATAATACATTTAATTGCTTTTTTTGCTTCAGTTATTGATTTAGTTCCAGTACAAATAATTTTACCTGAACTAAATAATAATGAACTCGCTTTTGGAGTATCTATTTTGAAAATTAAACCAGGAAATTGTTCAGGGTTATATTCTGCGCGGTCTAGTTTTGTTGCTAATCTTTCTAATGGTAAATCTGAATCAATACTTGCGGAAACAACAACATTTTGAGTTTCAGACCAAACTTTGCCATCAGGACCCTTAAACTTAGATTTCTTTTTTGGAGTATCCATATTTATCAACCATGTATAAGAACTAACCTTTATAAATGCTTTTAGAACACTTTCGAGTTGCAACACGTTTTTGCTCGATTTTCTATACTGTTCTAAACTAAAGAAATGGTTGTAATTTTTTATTTTCCCCAGGGAGATTTATCCCAAGCTCTTTCATGAAAATAATATAGCGCAGTTTTTGCGAGTATGTCTGCAACTCCAATTGTTCCAGCAAGTGCTAGACTTCCAGTCAAAACCAACACAATAATAATTGTTGCAATAGTTGCTATAATTCGAAAAGTAATTGCTTTAACTAAACTTCTTTTTTTGTGACTCATACTTTTGGTAGATTCAGAGTATTTAAATCTTCTTTAAACCAATTTCGATTTTCTTTCCGCGGACAATAAACGAGTCAGTTAGCTTCATTGAAATATTTTCTACAAACTCAAGTTTTTTAGCACCAACTTTATTGTTTAAATTATCATTAACTTTTCTTAAATTATTAAGAATTGTTAATGGTGCAGATATTTCTAAATTGATTTTATCTTGTTTTTTTAACCCAGCAGTTTTTCTCAATGATTGTACTTTTCGTGCAATTTCTCTCATAAATCCTTGAGCAATCATTTGTGTTGTTTCTTCTAAATCTAAATATATTGCAAGATCTTTTTCTTTAGCACCGATTTTACCTTCGGGCAATTTTTCTTCAATTAAAATATCTTCTTTTGTTAATTCTACAGATTCAGATTTATCTATTTTTGCTAAATATTTTGATTTTTTATTAAAGTGTTTTACAATTATTTCTGGATCAGTTTGTGATAAATAACTTACAATTTTTTTAATTTTACTTCCAAATTTTGGTCCAGCTTGTGTAAAGTTTAATTTAATTTTATAATTAACATCTTTTAATTTTGTTTGAGTTTGAATAAGTAAAACATTAGTTAGTTGTTTTATTAAATGTTCATGTTTTAGTACAGCATCTTTTACATTTTTTGATTGATAAGTTACAATTACTTCTTTTATGGGCCAACGAACACCTCTATTTGCTTTTTCTCTTGCAGAAAGTATTAATGAAATTGTTTTGTTTACAATTTCAAATTCTTGTTCTAATTTTTTGTCGATTATTTTTGAATTTACTTTTGGCCAATTAAAAAGATGAATTGATTCTGTTTTTTCATATTTCTTAAAAATATCTTGATATAATTTTTCAGCAGTAAATGGGATAAATGGTGCAAGTAATTTTAGTGTATCAAGAATTGCATTATATGCAACGTATTGAACTTCATTACTATTGATGTCATCACGAATCATTTGACCATAAGTTCGAGATAAGTCATTTAAGAAAAAGTTTTCAATTGCTTGAGCTGCAACAAAGTTGTTTAAATTGTCTAACTCATTTGTTACAGTATATTTTAATGATTCTATTTTTGATAATAACCATTTACTTTTTGGACAAAGTTTGGTGGGTTTAGTAGGTTTTTTCTTTAAGTTAAGTTCAAGATAATTTGAGAAATTCCATAAAACATTAAGGATTTTTTGTTTTTCAGTTAAAGTGTTGTAACCAAAGAATACATCTTTTGAAACATCATTTGTTGAATAAAGCCAACGCATAGTATCTGCTCCGGCTTTATCTGCGGCTTCATCAAACCAAATAGCATTACCCCAACTTTTGTGCATTTCTCTACCTGTTTCATCTTTAACAGTTTCATTTGTTAATACATGTTTGAAAGGTTTAGTACCGGTTAATGCAACACCATGTAAAATCATGGCATAAAACCAACAACGATATTGACCAGGCCCACATTCAGTTACAAAGTCAGCAGGATACCATTCATTAAACTTCTTTTTGTTAGTTAGCCAATCTAATGTAAAAAATGGAACCATCCCTGCATCAAGCCAAACATCGCCAGTATCTACAACGCGTTTAATTGGTTTTCCACATGCAGGACATTTTACTTTAACATTATCTACCCAAGGTCTATGTAATTCTTTTAACTGCGCATAACCTGAAACTGCTTTCTTTTTTAATTCAGCTTTACTTCCAATGACTTCAACATGACCGCAATCACATTCCCATATTGGAAGGGGTAAACCCCAATATCTTTTTCTAGAAATTAACCAATCACTCATATTTTTAAGCCAATTGTCTTCGTATTTCTGACCGCGTTCAGGTACCCAATTAATTTTTTTATTTTCAGAAATTAATTTTGGTCGTATTTGTTCCATTGCAATATACCATTCAGGAACTAATCTAAATACTAAGGGTGTTCTGCAACGTGTGCAGTGAGGATATCTATGACTATACTTTGTAGTTTTATATAAGAATCCTCTTTTTTCTAAATCCTTAACAACTTGTTCATTCATTTCAGCTGAACTTTTTCCAGTTAACCAACCATATCCTTTTGAATATTTTCCATCTTTGTTTAAGGGTGAGGGTGCAGGTAGTCTCTCAAGTTTTCCGAGTGCATAATCTTCGGGACCACAACCTGGCGCAATATGCACAATTCCAGTACCTTCTTCTTCAGATACGTCAGTCCATTCAACAACAATATGTGGTGCTTCTCCGACATCATCTTCTGATTTAGCACCACTCATTATGCTACTTTTCTGTGCAGGTAAATTTGCATAAGGCATATCATAAGATTGTCCGACTAAGTCCGAACCTAAGAATTTGTTTAGTATTTCATATTTTTTACCAAGAACTGGTTCAACTAAACTTTCAGCAAGTATGTATATTTTGTCTTTGACTTTTGCTTGAACATAATAAATATTTGGATTAACTGCAAGTGCAACATCTGCAGGAACGGTCCATGGCGTTGTTGTCCATACAACAAAAAATTCATTTTTCTTTCCTTTGACGGGGAATTGCATGAAAACGACTGTGTCTTCTCTATCTTCGTAACCTTCTGTGGCAATCGCATGTTTTGATTCAGCATTGGCACATCGAGGACACCATGGAACAACATCAACACCTTTGTAAAGCCAACCGCGATTAAAACATTCTTTTAGAAACATCCATTTATATTCATTTGATTTATCAGACATAGTGTAGTATGAATTATCCCAATCCATCCATTGACCAAGTCTGATCGATTGTTGAATCATTCGTTTTGAAAATTTTTCAACTCTTGTTCTGCATGCTTCTACAAAATTCTTAATACCAAATTTTTCAATATCTTCTCTTGATTTGAATCCTTTTTCTTTCTCAACTTCATGTTCAACCCACAATCCTTGACAATCAAAACCATTTTGATATCTTTGATGATAGCCTTGCATTGCTTTATATCTTTGATATAAATCTTTTAAGGTTCTACCCCAGGCATGATGTACACCCATCGGATTGTTTGCAGTAATTGGACCATCTACAAAAGAAAAACGAGGACCTTTGGCATTTTTCTTGCGGAGTTTGTCAAATGTTTTGTTTTTTTCCCAAAATTCAATTATGTCTCTTTCGAAATTTTGAGGAGTATATAAAGCCATTAAAAAACAACCCTCCTAGAATTTAAAACGCTTTGGTGACTAGTTGTATATATTTTATAATGTAATGGGGCACTCACCTTTTGCCATATTTTATGTATAAAGTTTGATTTAAAAAAGTACCGGCGCCATAATCTATTTATTTAACAAAACAAATGTGTTTAATGACTGTTACAAAAAAGCAACTAGAAAGCAATCTATGGAAGTTTTATTTAACTAAAATTCAAATTATCAATTTGGCTGTGCCAATTATAACGTTATATTTTTTAAGCAAAGGACTTACAATTACTGAAGTTTTTGCGCTTCAAGCTATTTTTGGCATATTATTAGCAGTTCTTGAAATACCTACGGGTGCTATTTCAGATTTATTAGGAAGGAAAAATACCATTATTGTAGCTAAATTTACATATACTCTTGGACTTTTTACTTATGCATTTTTTGCTAGAGATTTTTATGGATTTTTATTAGCCGAATCAATGTTTGCTTTTGGTAGTGCCTTACTCTCAGGTACAGATAATGCATTTTTATACGATACTTTGAAAAAATTAAAACGAACCCATGATTATAAAAAAATACTAAGTAATGTATATGCATTTGCATTGATAGTTGCTTCAGTATTAACAATAATTGGTGGTTTTTTAGCAACAATCTCTCTTGATTTTCCTTTGAAAATAGCGGCTTTTGCAAGTATTTTAATTTTTATATCAATGTTTTCATTTACTGAGCCACCTTTCAAACGTAAAGGTTTTTCTGTTAATTCATATATTAATCAAATATCTAAAAATATTAAATTTACATTTACACATAAACGAGTTCGATGGCTAACTTTGTTTACAGGTATGTTGACTCTAATGGGTATTGCGGGTTTTTGGTATTATCAACCATATATGAAAGTAGTTAATTTAAATGTCATATATTTTGGAATTTTCTTTGCAAGTATAAATTTGGTAGCAGCAATTGCATCCAAATTAGCCGTTAAAATCGAAGACATGTTTGGTGAAGATATTTCATTGGTTTTTATGGCAGCTTTACCTATTTTGTCATTTTTTGTAATGGGTAAAATGTATGCAATTGTAGCATTATCTGCTATTTGGTTTCAACAAATATCTCGGGGGATTCAGACACCAATTATTTCTTCATATATTAATGATCATCTAGATTATTCTAATCGTGCCACAGTTTTATCTATGAGTAATTTTGTTTCGCGAAGTACTGGTTTGATTGTATTACCTATCTTAGGATATCTTGTTGATGTTTGGAGTATTAGACAGTCAATGTTAATTGCTGGAGGATTATTTAGTCTGATATTCATTAGTTTGTTTTTAATAAAACCAAAAGATTAGCGAACCAAACAATTCTTTATAAAATGTATATCTGATTAAACAGTATGGTATTAGAAATCTGGACTGAAAAGTATCGTCCAAAAACTCTTTCAAGTGTCCGCGGACAGGAATCCGTTACCTCCAGATTAAAAGCATTTGTTATTTCGCGAAATATGCCGCATCTGCTTTTTGCAGGTCCTGCTGGTGTGGGTAAAACTGCGTCAGCCATTGCAATGGTTCGTGATTTGTTTGGAGAATCTTGGCGCGATTGCGTTCTTGAATTAAATGCTTCTGATGAACGAGGTATTGATATTGTTAGAACTAAAATAAAAAATTTTGCTCGTTCAAAGTCAATTCAAGATGTTCCATTTAAAATTATTTATTTAGATGAAGCAGATGCGTTAACTAAAGATGCTCAACATGCTTTGAGAAGAACGATGGAAGATTATGCACAGAGTACGAGATTTATTTTAAGCTGTAATTATAGTAGTAAAATATTAAGTCCAATTCAAAGTAGATGTGCTGTTTTTAGATTTAAACCTTTGCCACAAGATATTCTTATAAGTATTTTAGCCAATATTGCTGAACGAGAAGGTTTACAAATTAATGCAGGCGCTTTGAATTTTATTTACCAAGCAAGTGAAGGGGATTGTCGTAAAGCCGAGAATTTATTACAAGCATGTTCGGCTATAACTAAAGAGATTAATTTAGATGTTGTAGAACAAGTTGTTTCTTTTGCGGAACCTCAAGAGGTCGCAATAGTTGTTGATTTAGCAATAACTGGAAAATTTATTGAAGCTAAAAATAAGTTGTTTGATATTATAGTAAAACATGGTTTGTCTGGTATGGATATCGTTTCACAAATTCAAAAACAAATTTGGAAAATGGATTCAATTGAGGAAAAAGCTAAAGTTGAATTAATTAAAACCTGTGGTGAATATGAGTTTCGTTTAGTTGAAGGTTCAAATGAATTTATACAACTTGATGCCATGTTAGCACATTTTTCACAAATTCGTGGAAAATCACCGAGAAAAATATTAGATTTACATATTTTACATCGCAAGAAAGATGATAAAGAAGATAAATCATAATATAACAAATTTCTAAAAAAATGAAACCGTGGGTAGAAAAATATCGTCCTAGGAACTTAAGTGATGTTATTGGACAAACTAAAGCAGTTTCTGAAGTGCATGCTTTTTTTCGCAACTTTAAAATGTCGAGAAAAAATGCGATTTTATTAGATGGTCCACCTGGGTCAGGAAAAACTTCATTAATATATGCTTTAGCAAACCAAGATAATTTAGAAATTGTTGAAATAAATGCATCGGATTTTAGAAATAAATCACATGTTGAAGAAATTTTAAAACCTGCAACTCAACAAGGTTCAATTTTTGGAACAAATAAAATTATCTTAGTTGATGAAGTGGATAGTATGTCTGGGCAAAAAGATCGAGGCGGAGTTAAAGCAATAGTAGATGTAATTAAAAATTCAAAGTTTCCAATTTTTATGACTGCAAATGATGCGTGGTCCTCCAAATTAAAAACCTTGAGAAATCATTGTTTAATTACTCAGCTAAATAAAATTAATTATCTTTCAATTGCAAAATATTTGCAAAATATTTGCGTAGAAGAAGATGTAAAATTTGAGGAAATTGCATTGAAAAAAATTGCAATGTCCTGTAATGGTGATTTACGCGCCGCAATTAATGATCTTCAAGTTATGGCAAGTGATGGTGTAGTTAATGATGCAGATTTAACTTTATGGGGACGTGAAAAAGAAGAGACAATTCTTAATGTACTTAAATTAATCTATAAAAGTTTTGATTCAAAAGTTACTTTGGACGCAGTTAATGATTTGAAAGATTTTAATGAACTTCCTTTATGGTTGGAACAAAACACACCTTATGAATATTCAGGTAAAGCATTATTTAACGCAATGGACGCAATTAGTTGGAGTGATATTTTTACTGCAAGAATTAGATTGAGACAACATTGGCGTTTTATGGTTTACATTAAATATTTAGTAGTTGTTGGTGTGCAACAAGCAAAAAACGAAGCTAGTAGAAATTTGATAAAATATGCAAGACCTGGACTGATTCTAAGAATGTGGAGTAATGCTGCAAAAAGAAAGAAAGCTGAAGGGATTTCTGCGCAACTTGAAGGCAAACTGCATTGTTCAGCTAAAAGTCTTAGACGAGATTTTTTACCCTATTTAAATTTTATAGAAATTAACAATAAAGATATGTATGATAAATTGGCGAGTAGTTTAGGAATTTAGTTAGATTTTTAACTATTTATAATGAATGTTTTTATGCCCGGAGAGTTTACACCCGAACGAATGAGTGCTATTGGAATAGCAAATAGTTTAGGATATCATATAAAAGAAAAACATCCTGAAATCGTAGAAATGTATCGTTCAGGTATGACTAAATTAAAAATTGGCGAAGTAATTGGATTAACATCTCGTTTTAAAAGTAGTATTATTAAAACTGCAATTTATTTTGCTTTATCAGGTAATCAAGTAAAAATACGTGGTAGAATATTTACTGGACTTATCAAAAATCCTTCTGAATTGGAAGAATTATGTAAATCGCACCAATCTGCCAGTGGAAGAAAATATGGATCAATTAATGGTAAAAACACGTATGATGAGGGTAGTGGTTTATTTGGAATGTCTGAGCAAGATAGAGCAGAGGTATGTTCTAAAGGAGGATATGCATCAGTAGTTGTACAAATGGATCAAGGTATCGGTATTTTTGGTAGATCTGACGAGCAGATATATGTTGATTCACAAAAGGGAGCAGAGGCTAGAGGTTTTAGGACATGGAAATTAGATGTTGGTGGTGGTCAATCTGAAATTGAATTAGCATATAGCATGTCATTAGAACCACGGTATCGAATGTCACGAGGCACAAATAATCAATTAATTGCAGAAGAACTAAATGCGAAGTTTTATGATGGAGATATGTATCATACTCGATTAAGTGTAAGA
>CAZGVA010000024.1:0-14452 GCA_964528765.1 Candidatus Woesearchaeota archaeon
CCCGAATTACCCCTGGGATTGGTTTAAAAAAACCCGTATTCCGCCGGTCTCGTAGACTTCCGATGCATGGTTGAATATGATATCTTTTTTTCCATCGTTATTCACGTCCATACAATAAATGCTGTAAATTCTAACCCGGCCTGAATCCGCCGGAAGCCCTGAAACCACCTGTTTTTTCCAGAGGTTGTCTTCTTGGGAATAGATGGTGATGCCGTCCTTGCCCGTGGCGCCAATGATTTCAATGTTTCGCATAGTATACGCAGAAAGAAGTCCTTTTAACCTTTACTCCATATAAGTAATATGCAGTTCATGTATAAAATAGCAAGACTTCTTGGAATGTATAATGAGACAAAAAAGATTAATCTAGCTTTATCTGTTATGGATAAGCAAAGTTTAGCTGAAAGCGAGCATGATAAAACCTTGAAATCTTTTAGCGAATTTTTATCTGAATTTAATGATTATAATCTTTATATATATGAAAAAAATGAGTTATCTCCAAAATGGTCTAGAAAAGATTTTAGCGATAATTCTGTGAAAGATATTAATTATCCAATCAGTTATTATAACATTAGAAGCGTGAAAGACGGGGATTTAGGTACTAAACTAATAATCAATTTTTTAGAAGATTCAAATTATCCTGGATTATATCCAGTTAGAACTTTATCAATGAAGATATTTTTGAATGAAGAAACAGTATTTGGCGTAAATGATAGTGAACTATATATTTCTCATAATATTTGCTGCAGCGACTCGCTTAGACGCGAACAGATATTTTTTACATATGAAAAAAAAGATTAATTAACTGTCGTGCAAGAGAAATGCTTATATTCTATAATGCTTTCGTAATGATGAAAAGGTGATTTAAATGCTACAGATGAAGAATTTGAATGAAGTTCGAAACCTCAAAGTTTATACTGATTCCGGAGATTTCTTTGGTGAAATTGAGGATGCAATCTTAAAAAAGAACAGAATTGATGCTTGGAAAGTACGAGCAGTCAGGGAGTCTTTCTTATCAAAGACTATGCCTAACGCAAAAGGTGTGATTATTCCACATCAATTAGTGAAATCTATTGGTAACATAATGATTGTTGCTAGAGCAGCTGCACCAGCTTATGGTGAAGTTGAGGAATAAACTTACTTGTTTTTTTAGAATTAACCTAATCACAATTCTTTAAAGTCTTTCACTATATGAGTAATAATGAAATTTAAAACAACTGCAGATATTAGTGTCCCTAAGAAAATGGTAGATCAGATTATTGGCCAAGATTCAGCAGTTGATTTAATCAAAAAAGCAGCAAAACAAAGAAGACATGTTTTTTTAATTGGTATACCTGGGACAGGTAAATCCATGTTGGGGCAAGCACTTGCCGAATTAATGCCAAAAAGCAAATTACAAGATACGCTAATTTTACCAAATGTAAAAGACGAAAACAATCCAGTTGTAAGAACCTTTCCGTCAGGGCAAGGTAAATTGCTATATGAAAAAGCAAAATTACGTGCTAACGCAGGTAATCGAAATCAACAAACAGTATTTTTTGTTTTAGCAATAATTTCAATATTATTACCTTGGTGGATTCGAAGCCATTATGGAGATATTATGGCTGCAGCATCGCTTATTGCGGGTATGATGTTTGTTGTTGCTCTTGCAATTTCAATGGGTTTAGGTGCGAAAAAAGGCAAATCCATTGAACCAAAATTATTAGTAGATAATTCTGAATCTAAAAAAGTTCCATTTATTGATGCAACAGGGTCTAAATCAGGCGCTTTACTTGGAGATGTTCGACATGATCCATTTCAAAGCGGTGGTCTTGGCACACCTGCGCATTTACGTGTTGAAGCAGGAATGATACATAGGGCAAATGGTGGTGTTTTGTTTATAGATGAAATTGCTACATTTGACCCAAAAACACAACAAGATTTACTTACGGCTTTACAAGAAGGTACGTATTCGATAACCGGTCAATCAGAAAGAAGTGCTGGTGCAATGGTTCGGACAAAACCAGTTCCATGTAAATTTGTATTAGTTGCAGCAGGTAATACTGAAACAATACAAAAAATGCATCCAGCATTACGTTCAAGAGTTAGGGGTTATGGTTATGAAGTATATATGAATGATATGATGATTGATAATAAGAAAAATCAAGAATGCATTGCACGATTTATTGCTCAAGAAGTAAACAAAGATGGTAAAATTCCACATTTTTCAAAACCAGCGGTAAATGAAATAATTAATGAAGCTAGAAAACGAGCTGGACAGAAAAATAAACTCACATTAAAATTAAGAGACTTAGGTGGTTTAGTTCGTGCAGCAGGAGATGTTGCATATGAACAAGGAGATAAGGTTGTATTACCTTCACATATTTACAAAGCATTTAAATTAGCTAAAACTTTGGAGCAACAAATTGCAGATAAGTATATTGAGAGAAAGAAAGAATATGAAGTTATTCGGACAAAAGGTAAGGAAATTGGACGAGTAAATGGTCTTGCTGTTTTAGGGGGAGATAGTTATTTTTCAGGAATTGTTCAACCAATTGAAGCAGAAGTAACTGCTACAAGTCGTAGTGAAAAGAGAAAATTCACGGCAACAGGCAAGCTCGGAGATATTGCAAAAGAAGCAATAACAAATGTATCTGCTATAATCAAAAAGAAGTTTAAAGCAGATTTAAAAAATTATGATATTTATATTCAATTTCTACAAACTTATGAAGGTTTAGAAGGCGATTCAGCATCAGTCGCAGTAGCTACTGCAATTATTTCTGCTTTAAAGAAAAAACCAATAAGACAAGATACGGCAATGACGGGATCACTTTCTGTTCGGGGAGAAGTATTACCTGTGGGCGGAGTTACAGCTAAAGTAGAAGCAGCAATTGAAGCTGGACTAAAGAGAGTGTTAGTACCTTATTCAAATATACAAGATATTGTTTTAGGCAAAGATTTACAAAATAAAATTAAAATAATTTCAATTAGAAATATAACTGATGTGTTAAAAAATGTATTTTAACCTTTCAGAACAAATCCACATTTTAAACATTTAATTTTTTCATCAGGTTCAACATGACTTGCTGGAACTAAAAATTTAGAAATTTCCATTCTTTCAAGCGAAGGTAGTAGAATAATCTCCACTTTTTCTGAGCCACACTTAGGACATTTTATTTATATCACCTATTAAGTCAGTAAATTATGAAATTTACTGTATCACATAATATAATAGATAGTATCTAAAAGCATAAAAGGGCTTCGTTTAACCACAATATTTTTAAGCTATCTCGCAAATTAGTTTTTATGGAAACTGCGATATCTGTTCGCGGTTTAAGAAAGAATTACAAAACATATAAACGTGAAGATGGTTTTTTAGCATCAGTACGTTCTGTAATTCACCGCGACTTTTCAACAAAAGAAGCATTAAAAGGTATCAATTTTGATATCGCTAAAGGAGAGATTCTTGGATTTATTGGACCTAATGGTGCAGGTAAATCTACGGCAATTAAAGTATTATGTGGCATATTACATCCAACTGCAGGTGAAGTCAATTCTTTAGGACATACTCCATGGGAAGATAGAATTAACTATGCGCAAAAGTTTGGAGTTGTGTTCGGACAAAAATCACAATTAGATTGGGATTTGCCTCCAAATGATACGTTTCATTTGATAAAAGCACTATATGGTATTCCTGAAGCAGCATTCAAAAGACGATTAAATTATATGGTTAAATTATTAAATGTAGAAGCAATTTACAAAACACCTACGCGTAATTTAAGTTTAGGTGAAAGAATGAAATGCGAAGTTATTGCAGCATTATTACATAATCCAAAATTAGTTTTACTTGATGAACCTACAATTGGAATGGATGTTGTTGCTAAGAAAAAACTCCATGGATTTATTAAACGAATTAATGAAAAATACAATACTACATTTATAATAACAACACATGATATGGGCGATATTGAAAAATTATGTAAACGTGTCATAATTATTAATAACGGAGATATTGTTTATGACGGATTACTTGAAGAATTAAAAAAGAAGCATATTAATAATAAATTAATTGAAGTAAAATTCGAAGATAAAACTCGAATACGTGTTCCAAAAAGATGCAAATTAATTTCAAGAACACCTTACACATTAAAATTTGAAGTTCCGGTTAAAGGTCAGTCTCTAGATAAATTTGTTGTAGATATTATCAAAAATTATCCTGTTGCAGATATAGTCATTTCAGACCCACCAATCGAAGAAATTATTCGTGACATTTATCAGGCATAACCTGACCAAGACCATGGTAAATATTAAACGTTTTTTAGGCATAGGAAAATTTGAGTTCAATAGACATCACGCATATAGATTTGATTCGTTAATTTGGATGATTCTAATTCCTATGTTTTTTTTAGTTGAGGTTTTCTTATGGAAATCTTTGTTTTCAGCAAGTGGACAAGAAGTTGTAAATGGATTTACTTTCCAAAGTATGACTTTGTACTATTTTATGGCACATGTTACTATGGCGGTTACAAGTAGTAATCTTGATAGAATGATTTCATATTTAGTTAAAACAGGTAAACTAATAAAATTTATAATTAAACCAATTAATTTCTTTCATTTTTCATTTATACGTAATACGTGGAGAAGTTTAATTCGGGCAGTTTTGTATATTCCACCTTTGATAATTGCTGGTTATTTTTTAATACCGTCAATAGATTTTAGTTATTTGCAACCACATTATTATTTGATTTCATTAATTTTAGCAGGCATTTTAAAATTTAATTATATTTTTATGTTTGGATTATTTTCTTTTTGGCTAAAAGCAAATGATGGTATACGAATTTTGCGACAAGGTATTGCTGGATTTTTTACAGGTATGTTAATTCCGCTTTCATTTTTTCCACAACCAATGCAAGAAATTTTCAAATTTTTACCCTTTCAATATATGCTTTATGTGCCTGTCCAAATATTTTTAGGTAATTTTAATCCAAATCAAATTCACCAAATGTTGGGTTTTCAAGTAATTTGGACAATAATTTTTATGTTTATTACATTTGCTCTTTGGAAAAAAGCATTTGCCAAGTTTAAGGGAGTTGGTGTATGACAATATCAAAATGGAAGTTGTATAAGCAAAGTTTTAATTTAGAAGTATCTAGCTGGATGGCATATCGATTAAATTTTGCTTTATTTTTAATCGGCTTAGCGATTTTTAATTTTTTTAGTCCAATTGTTATTTATTTGATTTATTCGAATAATTTATCTTTCCCTGGATGGAGTTTGTATGAAGCATTATTATTAGTTGGTACAATGAGTACTGTAATTGGTATTGAACATGTTTTGACAAGTTCAATTGGTTGGGCATCGTCAGAGATGATTCGGCAAGGAACTTTTGATCAAATGATGATTCGACCAATTAGTCCGCTAAAATTGCTTGTATTAAGATTACCTGATGTAGATGGTCTGGCTGAATTTGCTGCCGGAATCATGATTACACTATATGCAATATATCATTTAGCATTTATGCCAACATTTATGAATTTATTAATGTATTTTATTGTTATAATTGCGGGCGTTGTTTTGTTAACTGCATTTGATATTATGTCTGCTTCAGCTAATTTCTTTTTTGTTAAAGCAAATGCTATTTGGGATTTTTTCATAGAATTGCGAATGTTCGCTAGATATCCAATTACAATATTTGGATCATTGGGATATGTTTTCCTTACATTTATTATTCCGATGGGAATTTTGTCTTACTATCCGGCACAAGCATTTTTAGGAAGATTGGCCTGGTCTTCGGTAGCATTACTTGTGCTAATAACTATCTTATTTTTTGTGATTAGTTTAATTATGTGGGAATTCGCCATGCGAAAATATACTAGCGCAGGTGGTTAATTGTCTAGTTTGATATAGCGATTCGAACATAAGTTTTAAAATAGCGAATTTTATTTAAACAATAATGAAAAAGAAAACTATGGAAATTTCTCTACCAAAAGAGTTGATTGAAAAAATCGCAAAGTATGTTGAAGAAGGTCGATTTCATTCGGTAGAAGAATTTATCGAACAAGCATCCAATTTATTGCTTTACGCAGAAGATAACAAAGATTTATTTACACAAGCGTTGGGTAATTAATTACTTGAGTTTAATGTTTTTAAAAAATCTAACTCTCTTTTAAATTCAGGTAAATCTCGAATAATTGCTTCAGATAACCAAGGTACGCTTTTTAATTCAGATAATAACTTGATGATTTCAGGATTTTTAGAAATATGCAAGGGTGCATGTCGCCTTTCAATTGGACTTTCAATCTTACCACTAACATGAATTTCTTTGATTTTGGAATCAAGTATCTTAATTAAATCTCTAGCATACGTCATCGTCTTATCATTTTGATATGCATGAAATATATCAAATGCATAATTAAACGTTGAAAACTCTTTTTTAATTTGTACAAAATCATTTAGTGTTGTGCCAAATTTTCCAACGATATCCATATTTTCAATTAATATTGGTAATTCAATGTATTCTAAAATACTCCACATACTTTCATCAATAATATTTGGGTGCATTACAACACCTTCTACATCAAGTACATCCACAATCTCCATTAATTTTGTTAATACGTGAAAAGATTTACCATCATATTGAATATTCCGAAAGGGTGCATGTATTGATACATGCGATACATTTTCGGGAATAAGTTTTTTTGCAGCATATGGGTTGAATCGCATAATTTGATAATCATAACCAAAACCAATTTCAATACAATCAACCTCTTGTGCTATTGTTTTTTCAAGACGACCGATTGTACTGTGATCAAGTTTATATAATACACCAATTGAAGCACCCACATGTGACATACGGTAGTTACAAAATAATGTTTATAAATCTTGTTTTTTGTTTTTTCAGGTACATAAAAGCTTATCAATCGATTATTTTATTTAAGAAATGGCTGACCCAGATATACGTGAAATAATAAAAACGTATAGTGTACTTGCAGAAACAAATATGGCTATATTAGCAAATTCACTATATATGATGAGAACTTCAAGAGGAAAAATACCTTCTCTATCTGATATTGTTTCTGAAGTAGATTTTGATAGTGAAAAATTAGAAGAATATATTTCTGCAGCAGATCTGATTGATCATGCAATTGTACAGTTAATTGTTGCTGAACAATCAATCTATCGGGGAGACGATGCTAAATTTAAAGAAAGTATATGTGATTCAGTTAAATCATTGGATTCTTATTTTACGATTATGGAAAAGTATCTCGGACAAAAAGAGGAGTTAGCTGAATTATTTAATCAAGCAGAACCTTTGAAAATTTTACCGTTTATTAATTTAATGAACGCAACATATATTGCAACATCATTTATGTTATCTGAATATAACGGATTTACGGCAGCTCAACGTGTGAATTTCACCGAAAAAAATAAAATAATGGAAAAAATAATGGATATAAATAGTACGGCAATAACAAAGTTAGTTGAATCGCACCCAAAACTCGAACTTTATAAAATTGACGTGGAATTTCCTGAATCTGATCCGGAGACCACAGAACGAGATGTTAATTCATATATTGGTTAAATTGTAACTTCAACAATTTTTGTTTTTTCATTAATATTTATTCTCACGTTTGGCAGAAATTGTTGTATTACCCATGCATTAGTTTTCAAATGATTAGATATTCTAGATGTTTTAAATCGTCCACCGGCAAAGGCTAAATAAGGTAACATTTGGTCAGCCATTCTATGATCAACGGTTGCACCACTTTCGATTTCTTCCATTAACATATTTGCACATATTTCTCCTACTTTTTCGGCAGGAACTCCTCTTTCACCAATTTCAACTACACCCAATTTACAATTCTTAAAATGCGCATGCGCATGTATTGATGTGCCAGTACTTTTTGCAGATTCATATATATCTTTTTCATGATTAATGTACGTTTCAAATTTTTTGAGAATCGTTTTCCTAAAGCCATTTAATTGCCGTTTTGCAACATCTGCTTTTTCTAAATCACTTGAACAGATTGAATGTATATCAATTCGTTCTAATTTCTTTTGCTTAATCGCATCAAAAGCTATTCGAGTTTTCCAAGGATGAACAACAATTCGAACTTTTCCATTTCCTTTTGGATAAAAACCTCGGTAAACCTCTTCAGTATATATATTTGCACCCATGATGTGTAAGTTCCTTCCAAAAACATGCGTAAAATAATCGATTGTCGGTGCAAATTTAACGTCTGTTCCGCCAATGATTTCAAAAGTAGAGCAATCTTTGCCAAATAATGCAACAGGCACTAATGTTTGTAAAACTAATGTCACAGACCCCGCAGTACCAACGTTAAATTGGAACTTTCCATGTTGATGACTACCAGGTATAAACTCTAAATCATTTGACCCTAATTGATTTCCGGAAACTTTTGCACCAGTGATTTTACCAACAGCATTTATACCTGTAAGATGTTGCGCTTTTAATCCAGGCTTTTTGCGTCCACTACGTATGTTTTTGATTTTAACTGATTTGTTTGTTATTGCAGACATAGCAATCGCTGTTCGGATAATTTGCCCACCACCTTCACCATAAGAACCATCTATTTCAATCATAACTTATTTTAAGACAAAACTATAAAAATATAATGTATGCAACAACACACGTTATCATCCCATTAATTATTATTGATTTAATTCGAGATTATGTTTTTAAACATAAGCATCGCCGAATCATTCCACGTAAATACATATTTTTTGTAGGTATTGGTGGAATATTACCTGACATTGATATTGCAATTGGTTATTTACTAAAATTATTATCCGTAGATATTCCTACTTGGTTGCATCATGGTAGAATTACGCATTCAATTATCTGGCCAATTTTATTGCTTATTATTGCAGGATTTTTATGGGAAGGAACAAAATTCAGTAAAGGTGCATCAAAAAAAGAACACCATCATTGGTTCTTGATTCTAACTCTTGTTGCAGTAGGTATCTTATCACATATATTTTTAGATGGACTAGCCGGCAATACCACACCATATTATCCATTATCGCAAGCAGTAGCATTTGGTGCGCAAAGAGTTCATCAGCTTGGCATGGTTTCGCTTGATGCAATTATACTTTTAGTGTGGTTGTTTCACGAAGAATGGCGACATAATATTAAAAAATTCTTCTGATTTTTTAATCCCGCAAAATTACTTTTTGCGTTATCCAAAAATTCTTCTGAATTTCATGCGCTCGCAAATCTTTGATTTGAGATATAAAGCAGTCCGTATAAAAAATTATTTAGTTTTTTTAGGTTTCTTAGCTTTTTTCCAAGCAATTTCTTGAACAATTTTTTCCAAGTATCGAGAGTTTATACGAACTCTTTGATATAAGTAAAATACGACACATGTGAGAAACATAAACCCCGCAATCGTAAAAAATGGAATTTGACCGCCACCAATATTTAGCATTTCTCGAATTTTTGTTATAATGTTTGGAAAAATAAGTGTAAATATAAATCCAGACCATGCTAATGACCATAAATAAAAGTCACCGCGAGTTAATTCATGCCTTCGCCAACTATTATATGCAAAGTAAAACATACCAATACCGTATGCAATTCCAATTAATTGTATTTCAATCATATATTTTAGCCTCCACCATTTTTATAAAATAATGTAGTCCATTCAAAACAGTTGTACCCTTATGCACATCATGATAAAATGTTTGTATCGGTGTTTCTACAAAGTTAACCTTATTTCTAACAATATTGATTACCATTTCTGTTTCAACAAAATATCGGGGAGTTTTCCATTTTATTTTAGGATATATTTTTGTTCTAAGAACTCTAAACCCATTTTGAGTATCCTCAATTTTTGCTTTAAATAAAATACGAAATATTTGATTTAAACCCCAATTACCTAATTTAAGAATTATAGGTGAGTTTTTTGGCATCTGACGCGTACCCAAAATTACATCAGTTTTGTTCTGTTCAAGTAATTTTAATAATCGCGGAATCTCAGCAGGATTATGTTGTCCATCACCATCAATTAAAATAATAATATCGCCTTTTTCTTTAATTGCATATTCAATACCTGTTTTCATAGCAACGCCTTTACCCATATTTACAATATGTTTTAATACAATTGCACCAGATTTTTTAGCTTCTTCATACGTGTTATCCTCTGAGCCATCATCCACAATAATTGTTAAATCAGCATATTTCATTACTTTTTTAGTTGTGCTTCTAATCATGCTTTCTTCATTATATGCCGGTATTATAGTAATCACTTTTTGTTTCATTTTAAACAAACCAAATTAATAATGAGAAAAATAATTGAACTAACATTAGCTGATAAACAATTTGTTTTTCTGTAAATCTACCCGTCCTCATCCAAATATGTGGTAGCGAGTATATTTTTTCCCATTTTGAATGAATTTTCCCATTTTTATCCACATAACCAATTGTATCTTTTTTCAAGCGACCTCTTGATTTCAGTAGTAATTCAATAAAAAATGGAATTGAGCAAATAATTACTGCTTTTTCAATATTCCCAAGTATTGCAATACAGGCTAAACTTGCACCTAAGAAATATGTAAGTGAATCTCCTGCCATTATTTTTGCAGGAGTTTTATGGAAATGCCATAATGCTAATAATCCGCCAAACACTGAAAAAGAAATTATTGCACCCAGATAACTTTGATGTACAAGTGAATATAATCCAAGCATCCCGATATAAATCATACCCATACCTGAACCCATACCATTTAGACCTTCAAGCAAATTAACCATATTTGCTGCACCAAAAATTCCAATTGGAACTAAAATTAACGGATAAATTAAACCAAAATTAATATTTCCAATAAACGGTAAATTCATCATAGAATTACCTGCAGATATAACCATTAAGGGAATTACTGCAGGTATAATAATTAATGGTTTTTGCCATTGTTTTAATCGACTTTTAGATTCATCTTCTTTATATGCTGCTTTGTCTTTGATTGTTGGCAAATCATCTACAAAACCTGCCAAAGTAATTAGTACAAGTGTTAATATTACAGCAAATATTTGTAATTGTAAACTATATTGTTGATAAATAAATGTATGAATGAAAACTAATGCCGATAATGCTGCAAATGATCCTGCAAGAGGTATCCATCCGGCAGATCGAGCACCAATATAATTATTTGGTTTATGTGCATCTATTGTAGTAATTCCCATTTGTTTTAAATAACGAATAATTGGTTTAGCTAGAAATGCGCTTACTATAAAGCTCACAATAGTTACAAAAAATATTGTTCGTATCATCTTAATTTATCCATAAATACTTCGTTCTAAGTATTTTTCATCAACTTTTGCAGTTGACGGATATTCAATTTCCCAAATTTTAATTGGACCAATAATATTTCCACGATACACTCCAAGAGGTGTTCCGTCATCATAAACTAATTTAAATCCCAGTATATTTTCTTCGTAAAGGAGTAATCTGGCAAGATTTCCATCTTTAACTTTAGATGAAACAAAGAAAGCAGTACCAATTGCATTACTATTTTGTTCATCCATAAAGTATGGAAGCAATACAATACAAGCATCTACTTTTGGTTCATCAACGTTAAACAAGTATTTTTCGCCTTGGAAAACTAAACAAGGAACTTTCATAGATAATTGTTGCCCATTTGGAAAAAAGTGCGCAATTGGAGCTTGGAAAGAACCATCCGCATTATTTATAATGGATATTCCGCCTAAAGGCGTGCCTTCAGGTATTACTCTCATATCTGAAATAATATCTTGATCTAAACCCCATCCACCTTGATATGCGTATTCAATACCTTCACGAAGTTCTTTTTGTTCAGCCATAACAAACATACCAATAGTACTTCTTCTATCAAATTCTTCATCTGAACCAATTGTTGCAAAAGCATGATATTTACCAATTTCTTCTTCTGAAATTAGCAAATGTGTGACTTTGTGTGTTTTAAAATAATCAAATGTTTCCGTAAGATTATTATTAGTTAAACCATATCGACCTATGCCATGATCCCAACCCATCGCATTACCACCATCAACAACACTTGCTCTTTCACCAATAGTTTGCGTCCAATAACCATAATCCCACCAATGTGCAATTACTGCATTTGATGCAGTATTATCTCGAATCCAAAACATTGCATCTTCCCATTGTCCTGGCAAACCTGAGCCGGAATTCGAATTTATTGCCATAGCAACGCTCATGTTTGAATAAATACAGAATATTGCAAATAAAACTATACCGAAACTAAGTATTTTTTCAAAACCCTCTTGTTTATATAATTCTTTAGCAATATTTATTGTGAAAAACGCAGCAACAATTGCAACTGCAGGCGCAAATGAAAAGATTGTTCTAGCAGCACCTCTTGCAATTATCGCAGTAAATAAGAACATTACAAAAACTAATATATAGCCCCAATAAACATCTTGGAAAATATGTTTAAATTCATGTGGTTTTTTATTATAATATCTAAGATATGTAAACAAAATTACACTCATAAATACAACAAACCACAATAAATACGTTTGAGATGAAAAGGCGATAATACGGGCATACTTGGCTTCTGATGAAAATCTGCCGAAAATAAATATCAAGAAAAATACAAGATAAGTTAAAGTGATTAATGCAGAGGTTTTAACTGATTTAAACATTTTCATAAGTAAATACATTGAACCAAAAAATCCTAAGATAAATGTCCAACCAAAACCAGACCACCAACCATTACCGCCCATAAAATATGGTTGTTGATTCTCAGATACGGTAAATGCTAATCGATGTAATCCGCCAGGGTGTAATATTCGTTCAATAACAACTGTTGGGTCAATTAATCCAGTTATCCAACCAAAAATTAATCCCCCTAACGCAAAGGTAATTATAATTAAAAATTCTACGGGAAATTTATATGGCAAATAATGATTTATTTTTTTGAAAATATTTTTTAATTGAGGTATTTGATTGATAACTAAAATTACTATGGAAAATACAAAAATTAAAGTTTCAAGTTCTTTAATAAACGTAATTTTACCAAGACCAATTGTATTGAGAATTATAACTGTAATAAATAATGCAACATACCCCAAAAATTGACTTTTAGATATTTTAGTAAATAAAGTTGCAATTAAAATGAAAATTGCTAGAGGAATAATTAAAAATCGATATCCGCCTGGCCATGAAAAATATGTGCACACTGTTGCAACTCCAGCAAGTCCGCCTAAAATTATTGATTTAACTTTTAAATCAGATTTCCACATCAAACTAAATAACCATAATGTTAAGAACATAAACAACATTGCTAAAGCCTCGTGGTCAGCAAACCCTGCGCCAGTTCTATAAATATATGCAGGAATTACGCTTAAAAATGCTGTAGCAAGTAAACCTACTTTTGAATCAAACATTGTTCTGACAAATAAAAAGAAAATAACTAAACTTATTACGGTGGCAATTGGTGGATAAATTATGTGCCACTCAAGTTGACTCATAGATGGAAAAATTATATGAATTATTTTATATGCATATGCCAATATATAACTTAAAAATTTATAGTCAATTCTTAAATCATATCCTAATGGTGCGTAACGCATCATATCATGCGTAATCAAAGTACCTGTTTGAAAAATTTCTTGAGCATAACGATAAAACGAGTAAGGGTCAAGACCGAGTAAATATTTTCCATTTAATAGAGATACGTTGCGTGTTCGAATATAGTAAGCTAAAAGCAATATTGGTAAAAGTAACACATAATACACTCGATTTGTTTTAGCAAATTTAACTAACTTATCGCGTTTTTCTGAAATATCAATACCTTCACTATTATCTAGTTCTATGAAGGACTTAATTTTTTTTGCAATTTTATGTCGTTTCTCAGAAATGTCATCCATTATGGCTCTTAAACGCAACCTATAAAAGAATTATGCAAAATTACTCTATAATTAAACTGGAACAAGTGGACTCACAAAAGTTTCTAAGACACCCGCAATTAATAAAATTCCAACAGCTAATAACATTAAATTACCTGCATCAAATAAAACTCGCTTAAACTACTGATCCATAAATTCGTGTCGTAAAATTGCTACTGAAATCATTCCACCAGCCAGTCCTCCAACAAAATATGCACCAATTTCAGGAATGCCGTGAATCATGTATCTAAGTAATCCTAGTGAAAATCCGGCAAAATATGCAGGTATGTAACTTATACCTGAAATATCACCATATTTTGATATAACTTCCCGAGCAACATTTCCAATTGCAACAGCCACAACACTGGCATTCCAAGTTAGAATAAATATTGCACCAGCGCCGTAAATAAATGAGAACATTAACACAAATAATAATACTTTAAGATTGTTTAACAAAACTGCAGTAAAATATGTGCCTGCACTAATCGCATTAGCAGTGACTTGATTAATATTATTATTAATTGTTTGGATTGTATTAATAACAGTATTAATACTATCGCCTTTTGGACCGGC
>CAZGVA010000025.1:0-13083 GCA_964528765.1 Candidatus Woesearchaeota archaeon
TTGTTCTAGCAAATCGCAACTCTTTTATCTTTTTGATTTTATAATTGATAATGAAATCAGCTAAGCAGATTCGAGAAATATTACAATCCAACTATGTAAGTAAACTTGTAACTGTTCGAGGTTGGGTTTATAGAAAAAGAAGTATGAAAGATAAAGTCTTTCTTGTTTTGAGGGACTCAACAGATATTATACAAGTTATAATTAAGAAAGATTCACTGGCTTGGCAAGCTGCAAATGATATAACCATTGAATCATCTTGTTACATCAAAGGAAAAGTTCGAAAAGATCCTCGAGCACCAACGGGATATGAAATGGATGCAACTGAAATTGATATTGTTGGTCTGGCAGATATTTTCCCAATTTCTAGAGATTTGAGTACTGAATTTTTAATGGATGTACGTCATCTTTCTCTTCGTTCAAGAAGAATGAATGCAATCTTAAAAATCCGTTCAACAATGCTTATGGCATTTCATGAATACTTACATCAACAAAAATATACTGAAGCTGAAGCACCACTTTTTAGTGCAGCAACCTCTGAGGGGGGTTCTGAGACATTTGAAGTAGAGTATTTTGGTAAGAAAGCATATTTATCACAGAGTTGGCAGTTTTATGCAGAGAATTTGATTCATGTATTTGAAAAAGTTTATGCTCTTGCACCTAGTTTTAGAGCTGAAAAATCTTCAACAAACCGTCATGTTACTGAGTTTTGGCATTTGGAAGTTGAATCTGCTTGGGCAGGAATGCCGGAAATACTGAAAATCGCAGAAGGTTGCATTGTTTCAGCAATTAAAAAAATAATAACTGAAAATAAAAGAGAACTGGAAGTTCTCGGTGTTGATGTTAGTAAACTTAGAAAAGTAAAATCACCATTACCACAAATTACCTATGATGAAGCAATTAAGAAACTTCACAAAAAGGGAGTTAAAATTAAATATGGTCAAGATTTAGGTGCAAAAGAAGAGCGAGAATTGGCGAAACCATATGATACTCCACTGGTAGTTACAAATTATCCACTTCAAATTTTGAAATTTTATCATGGAGAAGACCCAAAGAAATTAGGAACTGGAATGAATTTTAACATACTTGCACCAGGTTTAGGTGAAATTATTGATGGTTCGCAGAGAGAGCCAGATTTAAAGAAAATTGTTCAGCGACTAAAAAAAGCTAAGATTGATTTAGGAAGCTCCGAATGGTATTTGGATTCAAGAAAATATGGTTCAGTGCCTCACGCAGGTTTTGGATTAGGAACTGAAAGAGTGCTGCAATGGATTTTGAATTTAGAGCACATTAGAGATACTTTACCTTTTCCACGATTCATTAATCGAATTAGTCCTTAATTCGCCAATATTAGTTACTAACGTAATTAAGATGAGTCGAATATATCTCGGAGATTTACAAATATTAATTTCTAACAAAATGTTTTGAAATCCGTTGTTTCAATGAGTATTTTGTTTGTTGAAGATTCATAAGTTTAATTTGGCTATCTTCAGGTAATGAGTTAATTGGAACGTATTTCATTGTAAGTGGTATGGCTCTTATTTGCCAAGCATCTAGCCCTGCAGTTCTGCCACAACTATTACATTCATATTGCTCGAAAACAAATCCATGAGCATTGGCATCTTTGGCTCTTTGATAATCGTGTTTATGAAGACCGCGTATTTTTACAAACCATAAATCAGGTAATAAATCCAGTATTTTTTGTAAACCCGTACTTCTTAAGGTATTATTATGTTCTGCTTTTCCGTTTTCTTCAATTTCATAAAGTAAATGTAGCGCAGATGGTGGTATTTGTTTGTCTTGAATCGCCATATACTACCTACTAGATACCTTTTTTAAATGTTTCCTAAGCACGAATGTTGTGCAAATAGATACTTTATGAAAAAACTTAAGAGATTTCCTAAATAGCAACCACAATAGTGAAATCCTTAAAAGTGTTTTTTGATTAAATAATGATGAGTAAAAGAGCAAAACATGCTCAGCAGAATCGACAGCAACCACAGCAGACTCAGCAACCACAGCGAGTATGGCACTATGGACTTAATAAATATTTTCCTATTGCAGATGGTGGAAAAATTAAACTTTTTGGAAATGGTTATTTAGGTTTGAGATATTGTGGTGGAAATCAAGTAAGTTTTTCTGGAATGTGTCTTGCTCAGCAAGCTTATTCAACTTCTTCAAATGAACATAATATTCAAGGAATTGTTCATGGGGTAATGTATGTTCCTCAAAATGTTAATCTTGAGCTGCATATTACAATGAATAAACTTGAGCAAAATGCACCTTACCCAATTTTAGATGGTTTTATTGTGCATAAAGGAATATTTAATTTAACAAATACACTTTCGAATATTCGAGTCAATAATGATGTTGCTGTAGCAGTTAACCCACAGAATTGTACTCCAAATATTGTAAACTATACAAAAAGTGGAAATTGGTATAATCCTCAAAATTATGTTAGTTCGGGGAAAGGTCTTACTGTAGACGTAGTTGGTGGTTCTTTAGACATACAGCCTTTTGCTTAATAGTAACTCTTAAAACCATTGTTGTTATTGATTTGTAATGAGGCGAAAAATTAAACAAGCTAAAGTTAATGCTAGCAAATATGTTGTTAGTTTGAATGAAGTTTTTTATGGTATTGATATGACACCATCACCAAGAGTAGTTCCTCAAATTCATCAAATTCCTCAACAAATAAATACTTATCAAAATCCATATAAAAGTTCTGATGGAACTATTTCTTTACCTCAAATTGAAGAAAGAATGCGAATAGCTGCTGCATATCTCGGACAGCCATTACCCTATACTCAACCAATTGATGCAGACGATTTACCAAAAATTGTGGTTGAACTGCCTGAAGAAAAAAGTAAATTTGATGCAGAATATGAACAAATGAAACCACACATGGTTAAATTTTTTAGAGAGTATGCTGGCAGTAAATTTTTAGATAGTATTATTGAAGATGTTGTAAAAAGAAAATTTATGAAAACATAATTCTCTATCGGAAGTGTTTATTTGTTTATATAATTCTCTAAATGGTTTTTAACACACAATTTAGCCCAAGTTATGGGTGGCGTTTGTGGAGTTTACTCTCCAAGAGAACCAGTAATTTTTGATTTATTAAGCACGACGCAGAGATTACAGCATTTAGGTCAAGAATGGTCTGGGATTGCAATTTCAAAGAATCAAAATATAACCTATGTAGTTAAACCCTATATTGTAAGGCAAGCATTTCCAATTAGGAAAATTACTCATGAAGATGAGGAGGACCGTCCACTTGATGCATATCAAGGAATAATGGGTATTGGTGCCACAAATGCATCAGAGAAACAACCAATGTGCGTATATTCACAATTTGGACAATTTGCATTGGCATTTGATGGTCGCATATTAAATTTAGATTCATTAAATGAATCTATCTTGGAAAAAGGTCAAACGCTTTATCGTAAAAATGAAACAGAACTGCTAACTAAATTAATTGCTAAAGGTGATAGTGTTGTTAATGGAATTAAATATATGAATGACGTTGTTGAAGGTTCTTATTCAATAGTTGTTTTAAATGGTGATAGTATTTATGCAGCCAGAGACCCTCTCGCAGTAAATCCTTTACAATTAGGCGAGTTAGATGGCAAATTGGTTGTTGCATCTGAAACCGATGCAATTCGTCGCGCAGGTGTTGAATTTAAACGAGATTTAAATCCGGGTGAAATAATCAAACTTTCTGAAAAAGGTATTGAAACTGTTGGTCAAATGGAAAGTATTCGGCGGGCACATTGTTCATTTAGACCTGTTTACACATCAAGAGCAGATGCAATATTTGATGGAATAACTTCTGACATTGTTAGAAAGAAAATAGGTGCATGGCATATGGCACAAGATTTGAAAGAGGGCTTCCGTTTTGATTTCACCACCGGTATGCAGATGTCAGGTACAAGTTATGGTTTAGGTGCAAGTACAGCAAGTCGCGAGTTATTTGATGAATATCAACATTTTGTTCCTTATGATGAGGCTTTCTTATATGATCGCTTTTCTTGGCGCAGTTATATACCTCCAACTCAAAAAGCAAGAGATAGAATGGCTAGTGAAAAAGTATCTGTTATGGAACATACGGTGAAAGGTAAGATTTTTTCATTATATGATGATTCAATTGTTAGGGGAACGGTGTTTGCAAGAACAATTGCAGATCTTATGGCTGCTGGAGCTAAAGAAGTTCACGCAAGAATTGGTTACCCGCCACTAGAAGATGTATGTTTGCTTAATAGCTCTACAAAATCCAAAAAAGAATTAGCAATTTACAAATACAATGACGTAGAAGGTATCCGAAAACATATTGGTGCAACAACTTTGAGATATACTCCTTTGGAAGTTATGTTGGGTATTATGACTGAAGGTACAAATTTAACTAAAAATGACTTTTGTACTTTTTGCGCAAATTCAGTTAATCCAATTAGAGGATAATTATTTATTGTTCTAAGTTTTTGTTATTATATGAAACAAAAAGGTTCTGTAGCTGAGCGAGAATTAGTAGCAATGTTTTGGGAAACTGGAGAATGGTCAGCATTGCGAATTGCAGGAAGTGGAAGAATGAATTTTCCAAGTCCGGATGTTCTTGCTGGAAATGGAAGTAAAATTTTCGCAATTGAATGTAAGTCAACTAAACATAGCAGACAATATATTGAAGATGATCAGATTCAACAGTTGCATGATTTTGCAAATAAGTTTGGAGCAACACCTATGATCGCAATAAAATTTTCAACAAAGTGGCACTTTTATCATCCCAAAGATATGGAAAGAACTGTCTCTGGAAAACATACAATACATAAAGATAAACATATATCTAGGAAAAAAGAATTTTCAGATGTTCTTAATTTAATTGACTAACAGTCTCCGCCACCAATAACAATTTGTTAAATAAAAAATACTAATATAAAAACTTAGAGGTTTATTAGGGGATTAGAATTTTGTTTGTTCGCTAGCATTAATTAGATCTTTAATCGTTTTATTTAATCGAGTTATTTCTTCGGCGTCTTTTTCTCTTTTTATTTTATATGCTATGGCAAGTAGTGCTTCAGATGCAGCCTGAGCAATTACGTTTTCTTCATCAACTAGTTTTTTAACATAATATACAATTTGTTCAATAGGCTCATTTGTCATAGATCTTATTTGTAATATGTTATGCATCAAAGTATCATAATTATGTATTATTTGTTGAGGTCCTAATTCTTTTTTTTCTAGTAATGTTGTTAGACTTTTTTTTTCAGTTTCTATATTTCCAAGTGTTATGTCACTAGATACAGCAAATCTGAACGCAGTAAGTCTAACATACTGTTTAGCTTTTCTATTTGCGTCATAGGGCAGTTCTTGACTTATATCTGAACATAACTTTTTTGCATCACTAAATAAATCCATCTATTAAATAAGAAAAATATGTTATAAATAAATGTATAGAAGAATATCTACTCATCCATTATTTGTTTAAGCGTTTCATCTTTTCCGAGTACAATTATTAATATGAATAATATTAATGATACAAATAGCGGAATTGCAAGAATATATGTTACGTAAACTATTGAAGTTCCTGCAGATTTTGCATAAACATAATAAGTCATATAACTGAACAAAGAAATTACAGATAAACACATAAGTACTAGTAAGCCATATAGCTTCACACTATGTTGTTGTATAAAATTTTGGTCAACCATTTTAATTTTCTATGTTCAACTCCTTAAATAAAGCAATGCCTATTGATAAAATTATCGGTCCAATTATGATTCCAAGGAATCCAAAAATCTTTATCCCGCCGAATAATCCAATAAAAATCAATAGCGGGTGTAACCTAACTCTTTTACCATAAATAATTGGTCTTGCAATATAATCCATAATTGTACCAAAGATTAAACCATATAAAATTAATATTGCTGAAATGGTTAAACCATGTGATTCATATACCAAAATACTCGCAGGGAAGTATAACATCGATGGACCTAAACCTGGAATAATTGATAAGACTCCTGCAGCAAGTCCAGCTAATACTGGATAAGGTAAACCTAATATCCAAAAACCAATTGCTGCGAGAACACCTTCAAATATTGCGATAACTAATTGGACATGAACAAATGCATCGAGATAGTCAGATATATTTTTAACAATTTTTTCTCGTTGTTTCTTTTCAAAAGGCAGAAATTTGCTAATGTTTTCATATATGTGTTGACCTTCTTTTAAGAAATAAAATAATGATACTAAAAATATTGTAAACGAGATTAGTAAGTTGGCAAATGTAGCAATTTGACTTGAAAGTGATTCAATAACTTTTGTTACAATCATTCTTCCAAAATCCTGTGCGCCTCCACCAAAACTCATATTTAGTTTTGATATTAATAAATAGAAGTTAGCTGCTTCCTCAAGTAGTAATATAATTGCATAATAACTGGTTATTGCAGTTATAATAACCGATGTTGAAGTTAGGAATAATGCTGAGAAAAAATCACTAGTTTTTTTTCGTATTTTTTTATGTATTGGCCATAATAGGTAAGCAAATATTGCACCCATTGTTAGTGGCATTATATATGGCTTAACAATAAGTAGGGCGATACCGATAATTGCAATAATTAAGAAGAGTCTAATATGGCTACGTTTTAAATCCATATAATTTAGAATACATTCTATCTTATATAATTTTCTAGCAAATTAATTATTTAGTAAAATATCAGGTAATATTGCTACAGACGCAGCAAGTATATCTGGTTCAGTTTTCATTAATTGTTCCATGTTATGAATACCGGTTAGCACGCCAATTGTTTTGCAATTAGCTTTTTTACCTGCTTTTATGTCAAATATAGTATCTCCGACCATATATTTAGCATTAGATTTAGTCAATTTTTCAGCTAGTAAAATTTCATCAGGTGCGGGTTTGGCTTTAGCGTCATCTTCACCAATTATTACATCAAAAAGTTTAGTAGGTATTTTGGCAGATTCGAGTAAGTCTAAGATCGCTTCATGATGTGTGTTTGATACAATCCCTAGTTTGAAATGTTTCTTGAGTTTTAGGAGAGCATCTTTGACATGTGGAAATGCTTTAACTAAACCACTGTTTTTTTCATGTGCATCAACATAATCTTCAATAAATTGTTTGTATTTGCTAGAAGAAATGCGTGGATAAATTTTTTTAATAACTTTTTCAATTCCCGGACCAAATTGTTTTACTAATTCACGGTTAGTTGGAATCTTAAGATTGTTTTTCTTAGCAGTTTGCTTGAATGATTGTATGTGTTCTTCTTTAGAATCAATAAGCGTTCCATCCATGTCAAAACAGATTAGTGATTTCGTTTTCATAATATTAGTTAATTTTAAACTTTAAAATTGCTGCGATACCACTTAAACCAATTAGTTTTTTCCCTGCATCGGATTTATTATCAAGTATATGTACGTCTCCATTTGTTGATTCCACTTTTTTGATTAGTGAAATTATTTCGGGTTTAAACATTAGTTTTTCGGCTATCATCAATGATGTAACTGCACCCGCTTCAGCAGATTTATTAACTTCTTTTAAACCATACGCAACTTTTGTGTTTTTAGCAATTCCTTTTAATAATTTTTCAATGAGTTTTTCATGCTGAGCAATTGTTGCCCCTTTCAACATATTATCTAATTCACCACTTGTTATTAATTCAGCTAAACCTTTTTTAGATCCAGTGCTGACATTTCCTGCAATAATTTGTTTAGATAACTCAGGATTTAGTTCAACAACTTCTTTGATAACTAGATCTTTCCAAAATAATGGACTTGCAATAATGATTTTAGTATTTTTGGCTTTACTAATTATTTCTTTTGCTACTTTTTGAATATCATTTTGTTTTTTTTCAGCTAGTCGTTTTTTTGTTAGTCTTAAATTGATTTTACCGAGTGGTTTTACTCCAGAAGAAGATATGTAACCGAAGTTTGCTTGTTCATCATCTAATACACAAACAAGTAGTTTTGGTATTTGCGAATTTTTTTCAGCTTGCTTTAATTGTTCTAATTCATATTTGTACCAATTTGTTTTTTTAATTTTAACTTCAGAATCTTGTTTTAATTCAATAGTATGTGCTGAATTGATGGGTATTCCTTCTTGTGGAAGTGTAACTTTACCTTGGACGCGTATTACTTCGTCTGCTTGGACCACTTTAGTAACTTGAATTTCAAGAGTAATTGTTTTGCGAACTGTTTTTTGTCTACTTTCTGAACCACCTAATTTTATTTTACGTTCAGTTTTGCCAATTATTTTGTCACCAACTTTAATAATTTTAGAAATTGAATGAATATCTTCAATACTATTGATTCTTATTTTAGCTTCTCCCGTTTTTTTAGATAAATTTAATATTTTCATATATATAGTAAACTAAATAAATAACCATATTATAAAATAGTATGGCTAAATATGAGGTAATTCGTAGTAGTGCTGTTTTTGTCATATTGCTTTCATTGTTTGTTTCAATTATATTATTTATCTTTTTATCACCGCCCGAAGTTCGAGAAGAAATATTACCACCACACGTTGTTTCTTATGAAAAAACGCTTTTTGATGTTTCACCCGGGACTTTGGAATATACGTCTACAAATGAAGGAAATCGGCAAATACCTTTAATGGATATAACGGTTGATAATACACCTCAGAGAGTTGAGTTAGATGTAGCAAGAGATGCTAGTTTCTCTGCGGGTTTATTTACAAATGAGGTTTATGAATTTGGTTTTGCAATTGAGTTAGATAAAGTAAAGTCTGCAGGATTAAGCTTTGTTGTTTATGATGTAGCAGGTAATGGTGAAGTTGATGTATATCTTAATGGTAAACAATTAAATGTTCGTAAATTGTCTGTTGGCAATACGGTTGAAGTAGATTTCCCAGCAAATATTTTGAAAGAAGGAGCAAACCATGTTGAAATTACAGCAGATTCACCAGGAATTACTTTTTGGAGAAAAAATTCAATTACCTTACTTGATATGACTCTTTATACTGAAGAATATGAGACAGGTACAGCAAAAGTTAGTCAAGTATTTTCTTTATCTGCATCTGAAGCAATGAATGCACGAGATGTAACACTTACTGCCATGATTATTTCAGAAGGCAAGACTGCTAATTTAGATATTAAATTAAATGGTCAGAGATTAATGAAAGTCACGCCACCACAAAGTATTAAATTGGATATTCAAACATCTGGATTAAAAGCAGGTGCTAACTTACTTGAATGGTATGTTGAACGCGATGGTAAATATACAATACGCTTTGCTAATATGCTTGTAGATACCGTTAAGACTTCAGGGCGAGCTGCAACGTATTTCTTTACAATACATTCAGAAGATTGGCGTAAAGTTGAGTCAGATAATTACGAATGCGTTCTTTTGCTAAATCGAGATGAAGGTGACGATTCAGTTATTATTGAAATGAATGCTAAGATTGAGGAGTATTATTTTGTTGGTGAAGAATTAACTATTGATATTTGCGAGTTCTTAATTGATGGTAAAAATGAAATTCGGTTCTCTACAGAAGATGAATTGGATTTGAGTAGAGCGAAATTAGTAATTGAGAATAAATAATATGGGTTTAATGGATAAGATTAAAACTGTGGTGTCTATAGCACAACCTGAGATTGGCGTAGCTCTTGCAGCTAAGGGTCAGATGGACAAAAAGAAAAAAGCCCAACAGGCTTTAGCCGAAAAGAAAAAACAAGATGCTAAAGCAAAGAAATCAAACGCTAAAAAAGAAAAACTTAAGGCATTACGAGAAAATAAGCAAAAATCCCAAGACGCAGCAGGCGAGAAACAGCAAACCTATAAAGATCAATGGGGCAGAGGTAAAGTTGGCAGAAAATATCGTGCAGGGCAAAAAGCAGACGTTAAATCTTCATTAAAACAACAAAAACTCGATGCTAAAGCTAATAAAAAACAAGCTAGACTTCAAGAGAAATCAGAACTTGGCCCATTTAAATATTTTCTTAAACATAAAGGCCCGTGGATTCTTATATTATTAATAATTGCATATTTAATTTTCCTAGCAGTTCAATATGATGTGTTTAAGACTGCTGAAGAAAAAAATATTGTAGGTAGTGCTGAAGATGCGTTAGATAACTCAGGTATTTCGCATCAATTTGATGTAGTTAAACAAGTTTTAGGTGGAACATATGATCCTGATGAATTATGGGAATCTAACATAGTTGAATCAGAATATTCTTCTGCAGATCAATTTGAAATATTAATATTTGACATAGGTCCTCGGCAAGAATTTTATCGTTCTGATTCTGATTTATATATTGGGGGTAGCATAAGTCTTGTAAGTGGATTTGATGATAATACGATAATTAAATTAAGTGTCGAGCCAAAAGATTTTTGTGCAGCATCAACTAGCGCAACAGTTAGCGATAAATTAGAGATTGTTGACCCACTGCTTAATCTTGGTGAACGTGTAGGTATTATTGAAGATGAACTAGGTTGTTCAGATGGTAGTGATTGGGAATGTTCAATTCAAGGTTCAGAATCATTAAATGAATTTCAAATGGATAGAACATATAATCGGGAATTTAATTGTAAACACACAGGAGTTATTGTTGACGAAGAACATGTTATTTCTGATTTAGATATTACATGGTCATATTCAGCTAAAGGTGTTGCAGGTAAACAAGTTTATGTGTTTAATAGTGAAACTTTGGATAAATTTTCAGATCCAATTAGACATTATGAAATTGATAAAGATAGTTTAGTTTCATGGTATTTAGGTGATGATCAAATTAATTTAGGATTAGGTTTTGATGATGAACGAGATGCAGTTAGAGCAGATAGTGGCGCGGATTTGTTTAAACCAATTAATGTTATGGGTGTGACTGTAAATAACATTGGTACGGGTAAGGTTGTAAATGTTAAATCTCTTACAGTAAGTTTTCCAAATAATGAATTTATTCAAGTTGCTGATGAAAGTTTAGATGGATATACTTCTGATTTTGAAGGACCTTATGATGGCGTTATTAATATTCGTGGTCAAGATGTTCAGATAAAAGAATATAAATTGTTTGAATCAAGAATAGATGACTTTGAATTTTTAGATGGCGCAGAATATTCAACATATTATTTACCATTTATTGTTGATGAAGAATATATTGGCGAGTCTGCTTTTAGAAGCTTTTTAGTTAAAGTTGATATTGATTATGAATATCAAGATAGCGAGTCTACCTCAATAACAGTTAAACCTTAGTGTTACTTCTATAATAAAATGAATAAACTATAAAAGTAAGTATATTATTACATGTAATGGATAGGAGTAGCTATTTAGTTTTGCCAGTAATTTTTGTGCTAGTATTTGCGTTTAGTGGTTGTAATAGTGAAGTAGAAGAAACTTCTAATGAAAACTCTGCAATTGGTGGCGTATCAATCGAATTTTTAGCAGGCACACCTCCGACGCAAATAATTGAAAAAGAAGATTTTGATGTTACAGTTAATATTGAAAATACTGGAGAATATGATGTTGAAGATGATATTGCAATTTTCTTAATTGGTGTAAATCCTAAAACCATTGGCTTAACAGAAAGTGTTAGTAAATTACATGAAGGTGGATTGACTGGTGCACATTATATGGGAGAGGTGTTGGTTCCAGGTGAGATTCAAGATATCAGCTGGTCAGGTGCCAATTATTTGCCAACAATTAATTCAGATCAAAACTTGAAATTCGTTACCCAAGTATGTTATCCATATAAAACAATTGCAACTATTGATGCTTGTTTTAGTAGTAATGTTTATTCACAAGCAACTGGTGCTGAAACTTGTGCTGTTGCTGGGGAAAAAGCAGTTAAAAATACAGTATCTCCAATAAAGGTAACAAGCGTTGTTGAAAATCCCGCAGGATCTGATAAATATTCATTTGTATTTACAATTGAAAACGTTGGTGATGGTACGGTTTTTAAAAATGATATGGATGTAAGTGAATGTATTTCATTAAGTGTTTCTAAATTAAATCAAGTATTTGTTGATAGTGTTAAAGTAGGTAATGGTGATGCAAAACCTGAATGTTTGGAAAAATCCAATATTGTGCGATTAATTGATGGTGTTGGTACTTATACATGTACGTTTAAGGAAGAAGCAGGTCTAGGTGATTACGCAGATATTGTTGAAATCATGTTGTCTTATAATTATTATACGCAAGAGAATCGAAATGTGCTGATTCAAGATAATCCAGATTTGTGATTGACCAATAAGTTTATTATTAAGTGTTTTCTTTACTATATATATGAAATTAGTATTAGTTGCTTCTATTATGTTTTTACTTGTAGCAGTAAGTGGCTGTATGAATGAGAATACTATTGAACCAGATTTGTTTGTTGGCGGATCGCAAAGTTTAGATATTTCATTTTTAACAAACAATCCGCCTTCACAAGTACCGCAGAATCGTAATTTTAATGTAATTTTAAAGATGGAAAATATGGGTGAATATCCAATACCTGAAGACGAGATATATTTAGTGTTGAGTAATGCACAAAGTTTTGGTATACTGGATTCTGCAGATTATGTTGTTAGGAATTCAGTTGAATTATTTGGACGAGTTAATTCAGAAGAAGATTATATTCCAGGTGGTATTGATTATCTTGAGTTTAATGATTTGGCATATAAAGGACAAGCAGTTCTTACGGAAAAATCACCTGTTTCAATTGCAGTTGATGCATGTTATCCATATAAAACAATGGGCGTAGTTCAGAATCTTTGTATTAGTCGGGGACTTGATAGTGTAATCTGTAATCCAATTGGAACAATACCTATACAAACAAGTAGTGGACCGGTTCAGATAACGGGTGTAGACCAGCAAATGAATGGGCTATTTAATTCCGAAGTTAATGATGTTTTGCTTCAAATTAAAATTGATTTTGAAATAGTGGATGATGGTGACATATATGATGCTGATGCAACTTGTTCAGATTTAGATACGGCACTCAGAGACGTTGTTACAATTGAAGAAATGCAATTAGGCCCTGAAGAATATACACAAGAAGAAATTGCATCGATGTGCGGTTTTAATGGTAATAAAATTGATTTTGTTAAAGGTAAAGGAAAAGTCTTTTGTGAGATACCCAT
>CAZGVA010000026.1:0-12134 GCA_964528765.1 Candidatus Woesearchaeota archaeon
ACGATACTCTATTAAAAATATTAATGAACGATTAATTGATTTCGCTGAAAATCACCTAAACCAAGAACTACAAAAAAGATCCAAGTTAATATCTTTGGTAGATAAAGGCCAAACTCAAGATGAATTTAAAGTTTTTGTAACACCTGAAGAATCCAAAATTGAAACAAGAAAAGCATGGGTTGAAAGCAAAAATTTAAAAATTATATTCCGTGGTCCTTATATACCCTATATATTGATAATTCCTAAAGAAATAGATCATTTGTATAATAAATTTCTTAAAATATCCAATAAACATAAATTATTCTTACGTATTTTACCAACGGAAAAACCAAATGAAAAAAATACTAGACGTAATACATTTATAAAACCAATTCATGATAAAAAACTCTTTTGTACATATTTACTTGACGAAGAATCTACAAGAAAAATATTCTCAATATGGAAAAAAGAATTTACTCAAAAGGAATTTAAAGATATAATTAATAATATCAAAAAACAAATAGTTGAAAACAAAAATTTTAATTTAAGAATTATTAAACATCCGTCTGAGTACAACATTCGAATATGTGACAACAAAAAAGTCCACATAATGCTTAGAGAATATGTATACCTCACAATCTCAACGGAAAACAAAAAAGTAGTTAATTCTTATATAAAACTGTTCGATAAAATGTATGCTAAATCAACGTCCTTCAATGATTTCTTAAAAGAATTTAACTAAGTTCTACCATATAATTTACTCTCCAATTCTTTTGCTTTAGGATCTTCCAAAATAATATAAATTTCCATAGCGAGTTTAAACTTTCCTTTTTTAACCGCAACGATTGCTAGGTTGTGTAATCTTTCTGAAAAATGTCCATTAATATCAAAAAGTCCATCTTTTACGTTATAACCATGGCTTTTCATATACAGATCTCGATACAAATCAAAAGCTGCATTTAAGTTATTTTGTTGTATAAATTCATTACATTTAATCGGTGCTTTCTCAATTTCTTCTATAGTTATAAGACCCGATCCTTTATTCATCTTATTTTCATTTTCTTTACTTATTCTAGAATCAAAATACATGTCTAAACCACTTCTTAAATTTCTAAACGTTTGAATATTATATGTTTTATATGGACTAATATTATCCATACTTAAAAATTTAAGTGAATTCATTAGCAAATCAAAATCAACATTTTCTCGATACGCTTGTTTAGGTGGATATGTTTTACTAACAAAATTACGCCCAAAAAATCCATCCACCGTATAAATAGCTACATCTTTTGCTGAAATGGGTTTATCAACTTCTAATTGTATTTTACGTGGTTTGTATCGAGGACTTTTTTTAATAATTTCTTGTGTTTCCATTGTTTGCATATCATTTTTTCGAGCATTTTCATAAATATCTCTTTTTACAATATTCAGAAGTTCGGATTTATTTTCTAATATTTGTTTTCGAAGATGCTCTAATTCGCTTTTCAATAAATCGATTTCTCCTGCACAAAACAAATAAGCATGCCCTAATCTATATTTTTCAATATACTCTGAAATATTTCCATCTTCTGGAAACTTTAAAGTATCTAAAATATTATAACCTATTTTATTAAAATCTCCTCTAAAATCTTCTGGGTCTAATGAATTTTTTTCACCTATAATTAAAGCACTTTCTAAATATTTATATTTTAATAATGTTCCAACTATTTTGTTAGGATTTTGTTCAATCATCTATTCTCCATTTTTTATTTGTACTTTCTGTAAATACTTCAGGTAAATTAATTGAGTTATCTTGCTCTTTTGACAAATCTATAACTTTCTTAATTGCCCTACGATTAACTTGCACACCTAAAGAATTTTCAGCATGCCGGATACCTGATAAACCATTAACTATTGACCAAAAAATTAGATTATTTGATTTAGTTAAATCCTTATGCACAATACCAATGTCTTTAAATATTGTTCTAAAATCAAATCCTACTGGCTTTGTGTTAAATCCATCATTCATGAAGGTGCTCGCATACCACTCTAAACTATTATCTATTGCTTTATCAAAACTGCAAGATTTAGCATACTGATTAGTTAAAAGCGATAAAGCGCTTTGCCTACAACGAATAGAATCAATATGAGGATCACCCAAACCGGCTTTACCTGGAATTGATGGGTCATTAATGTGAACGATTCCGGCAGAATCTCTAAATATATTTGATACCCAAATAGGGTCTCCATGATGTAAATCAGATACTGCGTGATACTTTTCAGCATCAAAACTTGTGCCTACAGGTCTAACTATGTAATTGCTTAATTGTTTAATAACTTCTTCCAATACAATCGATTCATTACGTGTAATTTTCTTATCTTTAACCAAAATATTCATATCAGTTACGGCACTTTGTTTATAATATGCCAAATAATTTTCAATACGAGTAAGATCTTGAATACTTACTAATCGCGAATGTTCTTGTAATTCACGGATTACTTCATAAGAACTTTCAACATTCTGTATTAATTCTTTGGGTTTAATATCTTCAAAAGTATTTTCAATATAATCAGAAGTCTGGACTACATTAACCCTATCCTGATTATTATAAACATGTATATGATTATATAAATTAAATCTAACTTTATCACCATAGACTTCATTTAGCTCTTGCATACGTGCTTGTTTTTCTTTCAAAGCTTCAAAGCCAGTTACACTTGCGCTCGGAGGAATTCGAACAGTCAAAGAAGGCAATGTAACGCCATCAACATTAGAATTAATACTACATTTAATTACTGTTGCATGTGGTGAATATTTAGACAGAGCATTAAAAAGAGACTTATCCAGCTCTCCTGTCAAAAGAACAGATTCAACTTGTTCAAGTAAGAATTTTTTAATTTTCGGATCAACTTCGGTTAAAAGTTCATAATTCATCTTTTCTCTTAAATCATTACGTCCCCGATTATCCAAAATAAATTGATATGTACTCAGATTATGATTATCAAATTCATTTTTGTTGAGTTCAACAACATAAGTTGGTTCAACTCTCATTTCATGGGGTTTTGTACTCATTTCAATACTCTCTGCTAGTATTTATCATATAACTAGCTACATATTTGAGTAGTAACTATTGTTTTTTAAGATTTTTGATATTCTTTTAAGGCGCAATCTTTCCTATGTTTTTGAGTTTTTCAGAATCAGTATTGCCTATAGCAAATTTTATTGTATTCAAAGATTCTGAAACTAATAATTCGCCAAGTAGATCTTGCGCTATTTCTTCTTCTCCCGCTAAGGTCGCTATTTGATAAATAATCAAATTATCGTCAGAACTTTCCGCTAAAGGAAGCAATTCCTGAAAAAAAGCTTTAAATTCAATATCATCATACTTTGTTCTAATACTTGGGCTCTTATTTGAAATAGGTAATACTTTATGGAAAAATTTACGCAATCTGACTTCGGAATTTTTTGTATTTTTAACATAGTATCTTCTAAAATTTCTTATACCTAAATCAACGCCTTCTCGATGAGATTCCTTAATCGCCCGTCGTAGAACTGTTTTGATATTATCTAGAATCTCTTCATGCTGTAGATAAATAGGATGATATGCTTCCATATAACTCATAGGTATTACTATATTATCAAAACTACTTGGATTTTTACTATCTATAGTAGATCCTACAAGATAGTCCTCACCCAAAAGCAATAAATCTTTCAAATCATTATTTGGCTCAATGTTAATAATTTCTTGAAGTCGCATACCAACTGCACTATGGAGATTATTAAGCCGACCTGCTACAAACTCGTCTAAAATCGCTTTCCTAACAGTATAATAACAAATCGGCGTATGTTCTAATAAATCATAATAAAACTCATCATCTATATGAGATTTACTTAAACGATTACTTAGTATTTCCCCTTCTTCACTTAAAGTTGAATCAAAAATCTCATAAGAAGAGTATTCTATAATTTTTGATTCTTTAGACGCACTTAGTTTAAAACTCGCATCTTGAATAAATCCATTTTTAACTAATATTTCAAACTCTTCTCTATTTTCGCCAGATAGATATTTTCTTATGCCATGTCTCTTAAGAAAATTTAACTTCAGTTTTATTTTTTCTTTTATAGACCAATCTTTTGTATTTGGTAAGTAATCTGCTATATCGATTTTTTTAGGATAACCTAATAAAATTTCAGATAAAGCTTGTTTTTGAGCAATTTCATCGGTTAAAAATAATGCTGAAAAATATTTTAAAACAGGGTCATTAACATCTTTAGCGATATTATTTAGAACCTCTGGAAAGCTAGATACTAACTTTTCATTATTAATAATTTTATCAAAAACAAACCCTAACTCTGCTCTTTCCATTTCATCATCATGTACTGCTGCAGAAAGAATGCGTTTCATATCCGAAGAATTATTAGCAAAATTAATTGCAGAAGTATATGATTTATGATTTAATTCGCGTTGAATTAAATCCTCTTTAGTTTCTTTTTCATTTTTCTTAATCTGAAGTTCAAACACTTTTGGTAAATATTCGGTAAAGACCGTATCTTCTAGATATTTATCTTTCCCTATTTGTGCCACATCAAGAAGTAAATTACATTCTGCTTCACGACCTTCTAAAATAATATCTTTTTCGATTCTAATCAAATCGTGCAATCCTGATCTAATTACTGAGGAATAACGTGGACCACAATTTACTAGAAAGTTTTTATAGTAGAAAAAATCTTCTTCAGAACTCGAGAGTGATATAATTTTATCTATTATTAAATTACCTTCAATACTTGGTTCTTCATGATATTTATTTAATGTATTTTGCCAAGGTTCTGCTTTTTGGAAAACCTGCGACATTAAAGGAGCAATGCTATCTAAATCATTATTTTCCAGATAGGTCTTAAACTGAATTAATTCCTCATTATTTAGCCATTGTTTAAGTTTTGTCATTTTAATTAGTTACATACGTTCAGTAAATTATGTTAAATTATTCTCCGAAATTTCCGATTCGAGATTAAGCATTGTTGCAATTTCATCCGAAACACTTGAACTTATTACGTGTCCAAACTTATAATCTCTTTATTAGTATACTCTTCTTTAAGTTGGGATATACAATAAGGAATATCATCAACCCCACCTGTCAAAATACTCAAAGGTAAAACCAAACTGTGTGCTTTAAAATGTTTAGCATAATCAAATAAATGAGCAAAATAAGGTTGGCAAATAAAAGGTAAATTCATTGCGAAAATTCCCAATGCTATTTGTGTATTTCCTGTCTCCATGGCATAAGCAATTTCGTTTGTAAAATGGTGTGCTGTTTGTATATACGCACCAGCATTAAAACCAATTAACGTATCTTCATAGAATTTAACGTTTGTTTTCTCATTAGCTGACTTTTGTTCAATACCTAAGCCATCAGCTAGTTTATTAGCGATTTTATGGCTATGCAAATTTACTGTGTTTATCTTTTGACTCATTGTATACTCTGATGAATTTATAAAATTTTCAAATGTATTGTTTAATTTTTTAGTACGACCAACAGCATTTAATAAAAAGTTTAATCGTGGGTCAGATACGTCTTGTTCAGATAAAACAAATCTCGCAATAACTTTAGAAGAAGTTTTTACTTCATCAGAAGATAACAACCTTGTTGATATAATATACGCTTCTTGAAAATCTTCGGATTTTATTGCAGCAATTAATGAGCGTACTGCAGAATGTACATTTTCTTCATTGAACGTATATTTTGTAGAATCTGCAGCAAATTGTAATGGTTCGTATGCTTCAATCAATTTTTCAACATCTGGATTAAACGTAAAATTATATACCTCATTAAGCTGATTGTATACGGACCTGCGTATATTCGAACCATTATCAAAGAATCGGTTAGATAAATGGTCTTCTTTAATATCTTTTTTCGCTTCGGCGATCAATGCTTGCTGATTTTCTTCATAACATATTGGCGTCATCATTAATGCATAATAGTAATTCATTGTCCCACTACTTTGTAATTCATTTGATTTTTGTAAAAAAAGCTCCCCCTCAATACTATGTATCTGTTCAAATTTATTTTGAAATACTTGTCCAAAATCACTCTCCATTGAAAATGGAAAATATCGCATTTGCCAGAAAGCATCCATAAAATAATTTTTCTCGATTAATTGCTTAAATTCTGGAAATCGTTTTTTAGTTGACCATTGTACGAGTGATTTCATTTCTTAATCAACTCCAATTTTTCACGTACTGCCTTAGATTTAGAAGCATCTAATAAATCATAAACATTAGCTGCAAACTTAAAATCACCATCAAGTATGGCTTGCTTAGCAATACTATCTAATCTAATTTTAGCTTCATGCATAACATCACGTATAGAATTTCGTCCGCGTAATATAATCCATTTATATTCGCGATAAGCATCGAAATCATTACCTTGCTCCAAAAATTTATTTCCCCTATCTAAACGATAGTTTAAATCATCTTCCAGTTCTTCTGTAGAAAAAAATGCTGCGTCAAATCTTTCTCCTGCTCGAGCAGCATCTCTAATTCCTGCAAATCCCGATATATGTGGTAATAAAGCACTTACTGAACGCCAAGTATGTTCATATGTATTTTTTTTATTTTTAAATATATCTTCAACTATATTTTTTTTATTAAATAATATCTGATACGCACAAGTATATTTCAATAATATATCCAGAGTTTCATCATCCAAATCATAAAGTTTTTTTACAAGGCTATTATCTGTTGAATCAAAATGTAAATATCTAATCGCAGCTGAGAAAAATAACGCAGGTGCTCCGTTTTCTAACATGGAGATTACTATTGCATTTTTCTTTACATCTGGTTTAAAATAATCTTTAGGAGAAGTATAATCATATTTTTCTTTTTTTATACGAGTCATTTCAGATTTAAGTTCTGATTGTATGGATTCTAGTTTATCAAACTTATTTGCGCAAGTTAAATAAGCTAGATACGACCAAAAAGTCTGAACTTGATTTGTTTCTTCATATTTCGCAATTAACTGATCACTAACTTCAATAAATTTGTTGTGAAATTGTTCAATGGGTAAATCATTTTTTGAACCAAAACGAATAGCTTCATTAAGATATCCTCGATCCAATATATATTCTAATTCTAAAGCAAGTTGTCTTTTAGTTGCTTCACTACCCCGATCAGATATAGGACCCGTCATATTATAGTAGTACAACTGCTTTTAAAAGAATTATTAATTAACTAATATATGGTATTTCAAGCACTTGGAGATATTTGTTTAATAAAAAAAGAAGATAAACAACTTGCTCAAGAAATTCTCAAAAAACTTCCTCGATTTAAATCAGTTTATTTTTCCAGTAAAATTACCGGAAAACTAAGAAAACCAAACGTTATTTGGCTAGCTGGAGAAAAAAATACGCGTACAAAAATTAAGGAAAACCATTGTGAATTTGTTATAGATATTTCAAAAGTTATGTTTTCAAAGGGAAACCAGGAAGAAAAAAGACAAATTGTTAGTCAAATTAAAGAAAAAGAAGATGTACTTGATATGTTCGCAGGAATTGGTTATTTTACAATTCCAATTGCTAAGCTAACTCCTGCCAAAGTTTGGGCAATTGAGCTAAATCCCGATTCAGTTGAGCTTTTGAATCAAAATATTACACTCAATAAAATAAAAGATAAGGTTACAGTTATTGAAGGTGATTGTAAGCTTAAAGCGCTTGAATTGAGGCGTAAATTCAATAGAATCCATATGGGTTACTTTGATGTTAACAATAAAAAAGGAACATATGATTTTCTTCCAACTGCACTAAAAGTTTGTAAAAAAGGTGGTATAATCCATTTCCATGAGCTAGCTGAAGCCTCAAAAGACATTGAAAAACGCGTAAAAGAAATTGCTGAAAAACAAGGCTACAAAATTAAAATATTAAACTCAAGAAAAGTAAAAAAATACAGTATTAAAAATTATCACTGGGTTATTGATCTTCAGATTTAACTATCATTTTAGCTACAGTTTCTCTCAAAATCTGATTTGAAACAGGTTTTTCTAAAACTTTGTAAATTGTTAATTCAGTCAAATCTGCACCAAAAGTATTGCCACTCATTAGCGAAACTGGAATAGTGGGATATTTTTGATTTAGATATCTTATCAAATCAGTACCTAATTCACCAGACATTATTTGATCAGTTATAATTGCATCAATTGTTTGCGCATTAACTTCTCTTTTAGCTTGAGCAACATCTGGTGCTAAAATAACATTATATTTTCTACTGAGAACTGCATATGAAACATTTCTAATTATAGCTTCATCATCAACAATCATTACAGTTGGTTTAGGTATCATTTATAATCAAAATACTATGTCTTTTTAAGTGTTTTTATTGTGCTTTGTTTTTTCGTGTTACCTAACACAACATATAAAATTCTCAAACAAAAAGCTTTTAAGTCAAAAAATAGCCATTACACAATGAAACGTGGAAATAAAATTACTGCAGTTGAGCCAATCGAAGTTAAATATATCCCAAAATTAGTTGAACAAACTGAGCAAGACAGTCGTAATATTTTAATTACAGGTGTAACTCCTGAAATTATACGATTACTTGGTGAATTAGTATCTGGGCATGTTCCATACGATAACGTAGACATAACATCTGAACCAAATTTTACTAAAAATAAATATGAATTAGGTGTGGTTGATGTTGGCACGGGAGCACCTGAAGCAATTGATTTTATATCCCAATTAAAAAAACAAAATGCCAAAGTATTAGCATATACTAGTGCAATAAATAACGCTCAAATTTATGATAAATTAGAACAAGCTGGAGCTGATGAAATACTTCACGAAGTATTTACTGTAGATAGTTTCATTAAAAGCTTAGATAAATTATTAATTAATTAATAAAGTCCAGATTCTTGTTTTAGTATTTCAGCTTTGTCCGTCTTTTCCCAAGTAAAGTCTGAGTCTTCGCGTCCAAAGTGTCCATATGCAGCTGTTTTTTCATAAATTGGTCTTAGCAAATCAAGCTCTTTAATTATATCTGCTGGCTTAATTGGGAAATGCTTTCTAACTAGTTCAACAATTTTTTCTTCAGGTATTTTTGCTGTACCAAAAGTATCTACTAAAATTGAAACTGGCTCTGCAACACCAATTGAAAACGCTAGCTGAACTTCGCATCGGTTTGCTAAACCTGATGCAACAATATTTTTTGCTATATATCGACCAGCATACGCACCAGAACGGTCTACTTTTGATGGGTCTTTTCCTGAAAAAGCTCCACCACCATGTTTTCCCATTCCACCATACGTATCAACAATGATTTTTCTTCCAGTAACACCTGCGTCTGCTTGAGGACCACCAACAGCAAAGATTCCAGTCTCATTTACAAAGAATTTCGTGTTTTTATCAACCCACTCACCACAAACTGGCTTAATTACATTTTCAATAATTTCTTTCTTTATATCGTGGTGCTCCATTTTTGGATCATGATGAACTGCAACAACAACTGCATCAATACGTGTTGGCTTACCCGCAACATATTCAACAGTAACTTGTGATTTGCCATCAGGTCTAATCCAATCAAAATTACCACTTCGTCTTAATTCAGATAATTTAAACGTTAATTTATGTGCCATTGAAATTGGAAGCGGCATAAGTTCAGGTGTTTCATTACAAGCAAAACCAAACATCATACCTTGGTCACCTGCACCTTGTTCTACATGAGCGCCTTTATTATCATCAACACCAACAGAAATATTCTGACTTTGCTCGTGAATCGCAGTTAAAACTGCACAATTGTCACCACTAATACCGTATGTAGCATCCGTATAACCAATTCGATTCAATGTATTTCGAACAACGTGTTGAACATCAACATAACCTGATGTAGTTACTTCGCCAGCAGCTACGATTAAACCTGTTGTAGTTAAGCATTCAACAGCAACACGGCTTTTTTTATCTTGTTTTAGTAATTCATCAAGAATTGCATCTGAAACTTGGTCACATACTTTATCTGGATGTCCTTCTGTAACGGACTCACTTGTAAATAATATTTTCTTTGCCATTCATCATAAGAAACAGTTTGTTTTTAATTATTATGCTACTAAAGCATAGAAATCTAACTCATTAAAAAGTTTTAAAAGTCTTTTAGTCGTTATTCAACATGAGTAATAACAACCTCACATGGGAAAAAGTATTGGATAATATAAACTATGCCCCTAAACATGAATCGTTTCACAAACAACTTTCTGAAAAATATAAGCCAATTTATGTGGATCTTTTTGTTAACCTTGCTTGTTCTTTCTATGAAAAATTTCCAAGTGATTATAATGAAGATAATATCACAAATTTTATTTTGTTTTTTATTGGTATAAAAGAATCAGATGACTTAGTTGATACGTCACAAATAGATAAAAAATTTTCATTAAGAACACTTGTAACTAATATATATAATAATAACCCAAAAAATCTTGGTGAATGGTGTATCTCATATGTATCGCATAACATAAAAAATACTGAAATACACCAAGCCTTTATTGAACAATCCATATTATTAGCTCAAGAAGAAATTCATAACACCTATCTTGAAAGTGCAGATGAATGTTTAGAAAATAGAAAGTTACTTTGGGCGCTATCATTAGAGCAATTAGCAATTTTAACAGGTCATTTAGATAAAAACCATATTTCTAGAAAATCATGCTGTTTATTGGGTGAGGCTATCAGCATAGTGGATGATATTATCGACTATGAAACAGATATTAAAGAAGGAAATAAAACAGCTCTTACTGCAAAAGATTCGTATTCATCTGCTGAACTTTTTACTGAATCTCAAAACTGTTTATTTGAATTAGAAAAATTAATTAAAGATCCAGTTTTATTCCAAAACGCTGAACAATGTTATAATCTTTGGGCAGATCGCATTCCTAATGAAATAATTTCAACTAATTAATTCATCAAAGGCGCTAAATCAATTTCAAAAATACCAACGGGATTTTCCAATCGCCATTTACTCAAAACTTGTGGGTGAATCTCTCCAACTAAACCAATTTCTTGATTATTTACTAAAATTTTTCCAACTCTGCCCGGTATAAAACTATTATGCTCCGTTTCTTCTACACTAAACTCAATTTTTAATCCATCTAATAAGGATTCCAGAATTTGTTTAATTTCTGTGAATGTAACATTTTTGTGCGTTGTTGCAAAAGCTAATCTCCTAATTGTATCGGTGCTAGTTTCTGCTTTTGGATTTAAAACAACAACATCTCCAACTTCAAAAACTCGCTGTGGGTATTCTTTAGTTGTATTTTTGCTTAGAAAACTAATTATTGATGGTGCTAACCAATTACGCAATACACTCCAATTTTGCGAAACCGGATTAGCAATTTCGACACATTTTTGATTTTCAAGATTCATATCTCCAAATAGTTTTGCTTTGTCAGTAAGTGTAAATGAGAGTATTTCTTGCGCACCAAAACCAATCATAAATTCTCGCACTTTTTTACTAAATATTTCAATTGGTGCTTCTTCACCAATAACTGACATTTCAGGAATCTCGCATTCAATATTATTATATCCATAAGCAATTAACAAATCTTCAATAATATCCACTTCATGCATTATATCTTTACGATATGCAGGATATACAACATTAATTACTGAACCTGAAACCGTAGCATTGAGTCTAGCGTTTCTAAGTAAATCAACAATTTGTTTTGGGGTTAAATCCAATCCAGATAAATTATTGAATTTATCAACAGAAATTTTTATTTTCTCTGAAGTAAAATCTGGACAAGTTATTTTCTCACTTAAACTATAATTAACATGAACTTCGTAAACGTTTCCACCCCTATCTGCTAATGCTGCAACAAAAGCAGTAAGTGCTGTATGAACAAACTTATCAGACATGCCTGAAACTTCAATAAATAAATTTTTTGTTTGATTAGTAATTTTACCCGAATAATTTGAATTAATTATTGGTGGCATAGATAAAACATTTTTAGCTGAATCTATGAAAACTGGGTATTTTTTCTTTCCATCTAATAAATGCGCAAATTCTCTTCCTTTTGGATGTTTTACAAGTATTTGATTAAGTGTTAAAGCTACATCCATTTCTAAAGGTATAAATTTAATTTTATTTGGGTCAAGCGCAGAGTAATTAATTGGCCATTTAATTTTATCAAAATCATAAACA